>NZ_JBFUPK010000001.1:1368326-1710407 GCF_041355105.1 Terriglobus sp. RCC_193
CTGCCAGGTTCGCGTTCTCAACCCCATTCGTGATCTTTGCCACATCAGGCAGCATGACGGCTGCCCCATTGCGGTATGCGACTACAACTTGGTTGTACTGGTCGGCGGAGGTCAACTGATCGTTGGCGTCGATCGTGTACGCCTGCTGCGCCCCGTTCAGGCTGCCTTTGGCTGTGTTAACACTCGTGCCGGTAATCGCTGTGCGCACGTCTTCCAGGGTTAGACCATAAGAGGAAAGTGCCACAGGATTTGCTTGAATGCGGACCGCAGGCTTTTGTCCGCCTTGGATCGTGACCAGACCGACGCCGGCGAGCTGGGAGATCTTGGGTGCTAAACGCGAATCCGCGAGATCTTGCACTTGGCTCAACGGCATCGACTTTGAGGTCAGCGCGAGTGTCAACACGGGCGCGTCGGCGGGGTTGGTTTTGCTGTAGGTCGGCGGGATGGGCAAGTCTGTCGGCAAATAGGAGTTTGCGGCGTTGATTGCAGCCTGCACCTCCTGTTCTGCAACATCGATGTCTTCGGTCAGGTCGAACTGCAGCACAATGACCGAAGCACCGCCCGACGAGGTGGATGCCATCTGCGAAAGGCCCTGCATCTGACCGAACTGCTTTTCTAAAGGACCAGTAACGGTCGAACTCATCACGTCCGGACTGGCACCCGGATAAAGAGTCTGAACTTGGATGGTGGGATAGTTGACTTCTGGCAGCGCGGAGATCGGCAATTGCCGGTATGCCACGATACCGACTAGGAGGATCGCCACCATGAGAAGAATTGTGGCTACCGGCCGTGTGATGAAAGGCCGCGAAATGTTCATCAAGCGGGCCCCATCATCCCAGCAGCACCGCCAGCGCCGACAGTGACCTTTGCGCCATCCGTCAGTCGATCAAAGTTGCTGGTGACTACTGTGTCGCCGGCGTTGACTCCTTCAACCGCGCTCTGTCCAGCTTCGGTGTTGATGACGGTGATGTTGTGCAACGCGACAGTTGAATCGGCCTTCACCAGGTATACAAACGCCTGCTGGCCGTTGTACTGCACTGCACCCGTCGGAACGAGTTTTGCGTTTTGGAGCGTATCGATCAGCAATCGCGCATTGACGAACTGATTGGGATAGAGCGATTCCGAACGATTGTCGAATTGGGCACGCAGTCGAACCGTACCAGTGCTTGTATCCACTTGGTTGTCGAGCGTGAGCAACTTACCTGATGCGAGCTTTGTTGTCTGGGACCGGTCTAACAAAGACACCGGCAACGCCCCGTGACCCGACCTAGTTTTCTCTTGAATCTTGGGAAGATGATCTTCGGCCACGGAAAATACGACGGTGATCGGATCGAGCTGCGTAATTGTCGCAATCGTCGTAGAACTGCCGGAAAAGATCGTGCTGCCCATATCTACGAGGCGTAGACCGATCCGGCCAGTGATGGGTGCGATGATGTGGCAGTAGCTTAACTGAACTTGGTAGTACTTCACCTGTCCTTCGTCATTTGCTACAGTGCCCTCATACTGCTTTACCGTGGCGGATTGATCGAACACGGTCTGTTCGGCAATCGCATGATCCTTGAGGGCTTCCTGATAGCGCCGCAAGTTCGTGCGTGCCTGATCCAGCACCGCGCTGTCACGTGCGAGGCTGCCTTGCGCTTGCTGTAGCTGAGCTTCCGTTGGACGCGGATCGATCTCTGCAAGGACTTGTCCCTTCAGGACAATCTGACCTTCGCGATACTTCACAGCGAGCACACGGCCACTCACCTGGCTATACACGTTCACGGTCGCGACAGGTGTCACCGTTCCGAGAGCATCGAGGAAGATGTCCATCTGTCCCGACTGGACCTTTGTCGCTGTGACGGATGTACTGTTATTCGTAGCCGCCATAACCGCAGCCGGCCCGCCCTTGGCAGACATTCCTTTGGGCGAACTACCACCCGGTCCGGACGGTCCACCTGGGCCACCCCCACCCGGGCCCATTCCCGGAGGCATGCCTCCGGGCGGCATTGTCGGAAGGAACAGAGGAATCATCAATAGGCCGCAAACCAGCAACGCGAGACCCCACGCCATCCACCTCCGCCTGGTCGACTTGGGGTGTGGATCGTCATCATTTGGCACTTGAGATATTTGTTGCTGCATGGGCCTCTCGTAGGGGAGCTCTTTATCCCTCTACTAAGAGATATCGGACTGTAGGCGTGCGGTGGTAACGATGGGTCACCAACTGTAACGAAGTGTCACCGGCTATTTCCTCTTCGTACTTTCAAGCGCAAACTATAAGAGAGGGGGAGCCAATGGCAGAGGTGCAAAGTGTTAACCGAGATCGAGTGCTCGTCATTGATGACGACGTCAAACTCTGCAAAATGCTCGATGATTACCTAACCCGCCACGGCTGGGAAGTTACGACCGCGCATACTGGTGCATCCGGAATGGAGGCCGCGAGAATGGTGCGCGCTGAGCTTGTCATCCTCGATGTCATGCTTCCCGACTTTGACGGCTTCGAAGTCTTGCGCCGGTTGCAGCGAGAGATGACCCCCCATGTCCTCCTATTAACCGCAAGGGGCGAAGAGATTGATCGGATTGTCGGACTTGAAATGGGGGCAGACGACTATCTTCCAAAGCCGTTCAACGCACGTGAATTGCTTGCCCGGATGCGAGCGGTCATTCGCAGGGCGCACGTTGTGCCGCGAGCCAACCTTCCCTCAGGTGAAGCGACCCCTGGTTTTTCGATTGACGCTACCAACCGTCACATTCTGTTTTATGACCGTCCCATTGACCTCACCGACGTGGAGTACCTTCTGCTGCGCATCTTTCTGGCGCATCCTGGTGAAGTATTGAATCGCGACATGCTTTGTATGGAAGCCCTTCAGCGCCCACACCGCGCTTACGACCGAAGTCTCGATATGCATGTCTCGCGACTCCGCAAGAAGCTAGAAGCTCTCCCAAGCTTTCGGGGCGGCCTAATAGCCATACGCAGTAATGGTTATCTCTTCTCTCCCTCCATGCCTGAAGCGCGACCTGAAGACATCTAGCCCTACCTATGCGGACCTTCTTCCTCCAACTCTTCCTCTCTTTCTGGCTCGCCACCATTGCGGTCTTTGTGGGCGCCACGATCTTCTTCCCGGGAGATGCACCACAATCTCCCGGTGCGATGCAGGCTCTCTTCATGAATTCGGCCCAGCATTCTCTTGCGGTGGCCCTAGAGGACTACCGTTCACACGGGTGTGCTGCCGCTTCGCTTGCTGATCCCCTAACGCTTGTTGCTAACGATCAGGGAACCCCGCTCTGTGGTCGATCTTTATCTCCCCTCGAACAAAATGTACTTCGTCAATCAATCGCCAAACGCGCATTGACCGGCGTGAAGGACGGTGGGCAATGGATTCACGCGCTGCCCATGACTACCGGACCCGACCGACACTGGTTCCTTGTTCTGCGATCTCCTGTGAGTCGTCCCTTGTGGTTTCCACCGTTCCCTAAAAGTGCCCTACCGGTCTCTATTTTGGTGACGTTCCTTTTTGCATATCTGCTGACACGTCCGCTTCGCTCATTGTCAAAGGCTTTCCGCACATTCACTGCGGGAGATCTCGATACACGACTGCCTGTGACCGGACCCTCGCGATTAGGACAATTCGATAGCGCAGACATGCGGACGTTGATGTCAGATTTCAACAGCATGGCGGATCGTGTCACGGAACTGATCGAGGCTCAGAAGATGCTTGTGCGTGACGTTTCTCACGAACTGCGCTCTCCCCTGGCACGCCTCTGCATGGCGATTGAACTTGCCCGTGAAGATAGCCATGTTGATCAATCCCTCTTCGATCAGATGGAACAGGAAGCCGAGAAGGTCAACGCGCTTATCGGGGAGATGCTTACGCTCTCGTTGCTGGAGAGTACTCGGCAAGCCCCTCGCCCCGACAGCATGGACATGCGTGTATTGATCGAGGAGCTACTTGACAACGCGAATTTCGAGGCACATGCACGGGGCTGCGAGATTCACTTCCTCAGTAATGCCACAGACACTCACATGACGGGACAGCCAGAAATGCTGAGCCGTGCGGTGGAAAACATCTTGCGTAATGCCGTCCGTTATACGCCGCCGGGCGGTCTGATCGAAGTGGTCCTTAGCGATTTCAGTTCGACGGAAGCGGCGGCTGTCGAGATCGAGTCAGCAGGTCTAAAGATCGCAATCAGGGACACAGGGCCCGGAATTCCGCTCGACCATATATCCCACATTTTCCGGCCCTTCTATCGAGTCGATATGGCACGGTCAGAGAGTTCCGGTGGATTCGGTGTGGGATTGGCAATCGCGGAGCGCGCGATTCATCTGCACGGAGGCAAAATTGCCGCGAGCAATCGTCCTACGGGAGGGCTCAGTGTCGAAATGCTAATTCCGCGCACACAGCCTTCCTCTGACGATGTTCTCTTGGAGATTCAGGCCAGCTAAGGGCCCACTGGACAACGGCAGCAGTACAGATCATTACGCAGCTGTAGCTGTTCAATGCGCGGGTGAATTGCCGCGGGTCCTGGTCTCTGACGCTGCACCCGCCGTTTCGGGAGACCGTCGTATCAACGTCGGTGTGCCATGATTTCGCTCCGTTCGCACAAGCAAAGGCATGGAAATCTCGTTTTGAGTCATGAAAGTCGTCACTGATCTGATTGAGGACTTCAATTCGCCTGCCTCGGCCCAGATCTCGTAATCATGCTCCAAAGACAAAGAACCAAAATGAAATGCTCCGGCGGAGTCAACTGTAGCGACAAGGATTGATTTTCCTTGTACATCCTTGAGATAGACCATTGCGCCGGACACCACTTGACCGTCTCCGTCCTTGACCAAGCCAAGGATCGTCCGATGTGGCGCATATCGAGGACCGTTGTAAGCACCTCCATAACGAATCGTCACCACTGGCTTGAAAGGCGGGGGTGGCCCGTAGCCCTGAGCTGCGGCAGAGATCATTCCTGGAAAAAACATCGATACCGTGATTGTGAGTATGAAGGAATACGTGGATTCACTGGGATGTGAAGCGGAAAAGAACATCGTCTGGCACCTCCTGGAGCCGTGGGGCACCGACGGCTCGCATAATCACATGTCCCAGTAAAGACCATATGGAGTCGTCCGAAGGTCACGATTGGTCACGTCTCGTCACGAGGAATAGATGACGAGATGACACCAAGACTTGGAAGCAAACGAACCTAACAAACGTTGGTTGCGGGTCGGGCAATCGTTAAAGAACATGCGATTCGGAAGGAATTGAATCCGTTGAGTGACTAATCGTTACCAATCGTTACCGCTGTTTGCTCTCTGATCCGCTTTACTGCATTCAGTAGGCACTCTGTATGCCGAGGCCGCTTGCTCTGTTCCGGGCCTCGGCATACGTTTTCGAGGTTGTGTATGCGGTTCGCGCCGAATTGTCAGCCCTCACGCCGAAGCTCTTCAATCGCTGGCTTCTTTCTCCGACCGCGCTGAATACCAACAGGGCGGAGGTCGCAGCTTTTGGTACCCGCTTCTAGCCTTTACGGACGGTTCTATGCAATCGGGAGAATAATCAAATGTCCGCAGAGTTTCAGAAATCCCCCGACCCGTTGGTTCATGTTCATGTATGTGTTCATTGTGGAGGTGCATTTCAGAGAGAAGAGTTTGAGGACCGAGCTCAGACGAGCGGCATATATCCTTGCCCGAGATGCGGCAAGGAGGGGCCTCTCAACGTCCAAATACGTGCTGTGGATGCGCTTACGACGGATTCCGAGAAGATGGAGTGAATCATCCGGTCAACGGCAATTTGCTTTGTCCTCTTTGCATAACCTCGTTCAGCTTCCTACCAGCAGCCTTGACAAATTCACCCACCAGCTTTGATTTGCTGTCGGCGCGAACCGCAAGACTGGTAATGAGGCGCAGCCGATCTTCGGCTAAGGGGCGAATGGTGAGGCCGTCTCGTGCAATCCGCCATGCAGCCGTCTTCGGGAGAAATGCTACGCCGCGATGTTCGCGCACCAGCTCCGATGCCTCTTCGGGACTTGTGAAGTGGTAGATGTCCGAAGGATGAATTTCTTTCTCCGCAGCCACGGACTGAAGCTGGTCATAGAGGTAGCTATTGACATGAGGCCCGAGAAGCATCCAGATGCGTCCCTGCGCATGGCTTAGATGGAGTTGTTGGTACGCTGCAAGTTCATCTCCCTTGAGCATCGCCACATAGTAGGGGTTCCTCGTGATCTCCATTGTGCTCAGTTTGCTCTTCGGCGGCACTCCAGTGATGAGGGCAACGTCAAGCGTTCCTGCAATAACTTGCTGTGCAAGTACGTTGGAGTAGTTGCTCCAGACCTTAATTTTCAAGGCTGGGAACAGAGGGAGATGTACAGATGTGACTAGGGAGACTAGGAACGGATCCATGTAGGAAGACTTGCCCAAATTCAGGATCTCTGTGGAACCATCCACAACGGCGCGTGCCGAGAGTACGGCACGTTCCGCATGAAACACGACCTCGCGTGCTTCCGCAATAAAGACCTGCCCTGCGGGTGTAAGTTCGGCAGCCTGGTGATTGTGCTCAAACAGATGCAGCCCGATTGACCGTTCCAGCCGAAATATTTGTTTGCTGAGCGTGGGTTGACTCATGTTCAACCTGTCCGCCGCTCGTCCGAAGTGCAATTCTTCTGCCAAGACAATCGCAGCCTGAAGCAGCCCAATATCAGGTAAGACCATGCGTATCCTCCGAAGACCTGGAATTCTTGGATGGACAACAAAATAAGCATGATCGGGTAATCAATCCCGATTGTGAAGAATTCTACATCGGATGCTGACCGGGAATTCCAGGTCTAGTACGCCACCACGCATGGTCATCATGCCTCTGGGGCATGATGACGGTCCCACATTTCATTGGACGAACCGTTTTCCCCGAGCGACCCTCGCTTGTGAACACGAAACTAAGGATCGCTCGCAAAGGAGTCCTCATGTCCGACGAGAAGAAACCACCCGTAAGTGTAGGGCACCCAAATGGCAGGATCGACCGGGAACCCTTGCTGGACAGCAACCAAGCAGCAGCGATTCTCAAGGTCCACCCGAGGACACTCCAGCGTCTCGTGCATCGTGGCGAAATTGCTGCCGTGCATGTGGGCAAGCTCTGGCGTTTCAAGGCATCTGCTTTGACTGCGTGGATTGATCGGGACATAGCGAGTTGATGCCCTTGGGCGAGAGCGAGCCCTGCGGTTTTTCGTGATTTTCCGCCATGCTAGCAGTACCCTGAAAGCAGCTATCCGTGCCGGGAAATCAAGGAAAGGCACCTTGATGGAACGAGCATGTTATCAATTCGGAAGTTTAACCAGAAAGAAGCGGGCGAAGGGTCCGGACACTTGGGAATTTCGGTTCTACGAAGCGACAGAGCAGGGCGAGCGAAGGCGCAAGTCTTGCATCGTCGGCAACGCCGCCCAGTATCCAACCAAAGCCCAGGCACAGAAAGCAGTCGAAGCTCTTCTCCTAAAACTCAACTCTGAAACTCCACAGCAACGTTTGGCCGTGGTGACGTTCGGCGCAATATGCGACCGCTACCTCAAGGAAGAGATGCCGGAACGGTACTCAACCTCGAAGTCGTATCGGTCGAATATCAAGAACCACCTGAAGCCGCGTTGGGGTGATTACTTGCTCGACAAGATTCGACCGATGGCGGTCGAGGATTGGTTGAAGAAACTCCCTATGGCTCCGAAATCGAAGACCCATATCCGAAGCGTGATGCACCTGATGTTCGAGTGCGCCACGCGCTGGGAGTTGTTCACCGAGAAGAGGAACCCTATTGCGTTGGTTCGTATCAAGGACGGTTCCAAGCGTCGTCAGCGTCCAGCCATTCTCACTGTGGACCAGTTCGAAGCCATCATCGCGCTACTGAAAGAGCCGTATCGCACGATGGCCTATATCGCCCAATGCCTCGGTCTTCGCGTGAGCGAGATCGCGGCGCTTCAATGGGACGACTTCGATTTTGAGAAGAATCAGCTTCTTGTTCAGCGGAGCATCGTGAACGGGAACGTGGACGATGTCAAAACCGAATACTCCCAGGATTATGTTCCGTTGCATCCGTCGCTAACTGAGGTGGTTTCGGAGTGGAGCAAAGAAGCCGTGCCGACGAAAGAAGGCTGGGTCTTTGCCAATCCCATTACCGAAAAGCCTTATTTTCCGACGGAGATTCAGAGGCGTCACATCCGGCCTGCCGGATGGTGTCTGGTGGAGTGCCCGAAGTGCGGTGCTGGTACTGGTGTGTGGTGTAACCAGGACAAGCCCACGCCGAACGGCGCTCGGCTGCCGATCCACAAGGAGCGGCGGGCCTCAGCCGGGAAGTACAGTTCCATCGGCTGGCATACGTTCCGCCACACATACCGTTCGTGGCTTGACGAGACCGGAGCGCCCATGAAGGTGCAACAGGAACTCATGCGTCATGCTTCGATCCAGACGACGATGAACGTCTATGGACAGGCCATGTCGTCATCGAAGAGAGAAGCGAATGGGAAGGTCGTGGAGATGGTACTCAAGCCAATGAAAGCGAGTGCCTAAAACCATGAATTTTCTTATTGGGAGATATTGGGAGTCGGTCGTTATTACCCGATTCCTCTAACTTATTGATTCTTTGGTTGCGGGGGTAGGATTTGAACCTACGACCTTTGGGTTATGAGCCCAACGAGCTACCGGGCTGCTCCACCCCGCACTTACGAATATAGTCCGATTGGGCAGTTAGGTCAAGGTCGCGTTCATCGGACATTTACTGGCGTGGTCTTACTTTCATGAAATTTCGGATATGCGCATCCCATTCATCAGGAAGGGCTAAGCCGAAGATACCGATCAACGCCCGAATCAGTTGACGCTTTGCCTCCATCAACAACGAAGCGTAAGAATCACGAAGAAAATCATGGGCAAAATCACTGTTCTTTCCGTAGCTATCCATAACGAATCCCAACGGAGTACTTATGAAAGTCGCCAGCCTCCTCGTCCTCGCGGTTATCACCCTCCCTGCCCTTGCCCAGCAACCCACCCTGGCCGGCAAGTGGACTCTCACTCTTGATACGTTCGGCACACCCACCACCTGGGGTCTCACGCTGGAGCAAAAGGGCGACCACATCACCGGCAACTACGCAGGCGACAAACTCGAAGGCACCATCAAGGATGGCAGACTCACCTTTCACGCCAAGGACCCGGGCGGCGTTGGCTATGAAGATGTGATCGGCACAATCGCAGGCGACACCATGACCGGCACCATGGTCTGGGCGCAGAATATGACCGCCGACCACCCCACCACGCACACCTTCAAAGCCGTTCGCGACGTCCCACCCAGCGTATCCTCCGCCGCACCACAGACACGCGAGTTCACACCCACCATCTTCCGTCGCCAATACTCCAGCGCCTATGAACCCGTCCTCAAGATCAACCCCGGCGATACGATTCACACATGGACAGTCGATGCCGGTGGCAACGATTCCACAGGCACACCGCGCTCGGTCGGCGGCAATCCGCAGACCGGCCCGTTCTACGTGAACGGCGCCATGCCCGGCGACACGCTCGTCGTCCACATCCGCAAACTCCGGCTGAACCGCGACTGGGCCATGAGCACAAACAGCATCGTTCCCCGCGCGAACACGCCGCAGCTCGCAGCCAAATCGCAAAACAAGGGGGACCAGGTTCGCTGGCATCTCGACCTCGCCAACAACATCGCCACACCGGAAAAGCCCGGCCCGCACATGCAGCATTACAGCGTCCCGGTACGGCCCATGCTCGGCTGCGTTGCCGTCGCTCCCGGTGATGCATCAGGCCCCGGCATCCGCACTGGCGACAGCGGCGGTTTCGGCGGCAACATGGATTTCAACGAAGTCACCGAAGGCGCAACCGTATTTCTCCCCATCCGCGTTCCCGGTGCCCTGCTCTTCTTCGGCGACGGCCACGCCGTTCAGGGCGATGGCGAAACCACCGGCGACGCCCTCGAAACCTCGCTCGACGTCACCGTCCAGGTAGAAGTCCTCAAAGGCAAGCGCCTCCCCGGCGTCTTCGTCGAAACCGCCACCCACATCATGGCCGTAGGCCTCGAAGGCTCCATCGACGCAGCCTTCGCCGACGCCACAGAAACCATGTCCGCCTACCTCGAGCAGGAATACAAACTCACGCCACAGGAGTTCGCCATGGTCCTCGGCACCGCAGCCGAATACAAGATCAGCGAAGTCGCCGATCGCAATGCGGGTGTCGTCCTGAAGATGGCCAAGAGCAAACTCGCAACACTCACCAAACCAGAAACACCAGGCCAACCCGACCCCAGCATCCCCACCATCGCGCATTAAAAGACGAACCGCGGAAGAAATCAACGCCGAGTGTCACATGGTCAGCGCGATACCATTCCCACGCTGCACATCCAACACGTCGGTGGGTTCGCGAAGCTAACCTGGTCAGTCGTGCAAAGCACGAATCCAAACAACCGTAGGTTGTCCTCTTTCGGAAGGGCAGGGCTTCAGCCCTGCCGTAAAAAGACCACACAAAGAAAGCGGCTTCAGCCGCTGAGGGAATGCTGAAACCTATTCCTGAACTATCCGCAGAAACGCCGCCACATCCCCATCCAGCAACCCGGAAATCACCGCCACAGAATCCGCTCCGGCCTCAAGCACCGAAGAAGCATTCACAGCGGCAATCCCACCAATCGCCACCAGCGGTTTCCGCGTCAATGAACGAGCCAGCGCAACACCATCCAGCCCCACCACCGGCTCCGCATCCAGCTTCGTCAGGGTCGCAAACACTGGCCCCACTGCCACATAAGAAACCGCCAAACCATCCGCGATAGAAACCTGCGCTGGATTATGCGTGGAAACACCCAACACCGCATCCGGCCCAATCACCGCACGAACAGGAGCGACCGCGTCATCCCCCTGCCCCACATGCACACCATCGAACCCCGATGCGGCAAACAGATGTACACGATCATTCAGGATCAGCGTCGCGTCAGTACCCTCAAACACACGCCGAAGCAAAGCAGCGTTCTCCAACACCGAAGCATCGGACGCCACCTTATCGCGATACTGCACCAGCGTCACACCCGCATCGCGCCATGCCTTCGCCGTCTCCAGCAAGGAAACTCCACGACGCGCACAACTCTCCGCATCCAGAATCGCGTACAAACGCGGCAACCGAAAATCCGTTGATAAGCCCACAAGAAAAGCTTATAGCCACGCGCGCATCAATACCGATACACCAGGCTGATGCCCCACACCAACTGGTTCCGCGCCTTGCCATTGTTGTACCCGCGCTTATCCCACGAGTGATCGAACCGCAGATCCGACTGCACCAGGAACGTGCTGCCAAAATAGCGATTCACATACAGCGTGTTCTCGGTGTATTTCGTAGCAGTGCCCGTGCGCTGGCCCTTCTTGTCATTCAACAGGTCCGAGCGAAATCCAACCGTTAACGACGGGCTGATCTCACGGTTCAGATAGTTAACAACTGCATACTCCGGTGCAAAACAACGCAGCATCCCCGGCGCGCACACGGCGCCAAGCGTGCCGCTTTCCGGAGGCACAGGATTCGCAACATCATTCGCCACATTCGGCACATCGCGTTCATACATCACCCACGCTTCGGTCGCCATATGCCATTTCGCATTGAACTTGTGCGCCCACATCGCGTCATACTGCTGCACGTTGTCATACGCATACTTGCCATCGTTAATGCCATTCGCGCAGACATACACGTTGTCATGATTCGTTGTGGTCGAATAATTCACGCACGCAATCAGTGAAGGCTTGTGGTCGCTCGACCACGGCGCAACATCATGCCCTGCGGACATACCCAACTGCACCAGCCACTGCTTGTTCAACTTCAACGTAGCCACTGCACCCGTCTCCGTCACCGGCCCGGCCGTGTACACCAGCGAACGCGTCATCGTGTAGTTATTCGGGGCCAGCGGCGAATCCAGTCCGGGCAGCGAAAGAAAGCGCCCCACACGAATGTTCAGCCCATCCTTCACCGGGAAATACAGGTCCGCATACTCCATTAAAGGGTCATAGCCATACGTGCGGCCATTCTCCAATAGCTGCCCACTCAGGTATCCCTTGGTCGTCGTGAAGCGATAGTCCACACCGTAGTACAGCGCAGTAATGTGATATCCCCAGTCAAAGTGCATACTCTGCACCGTGTCCGGCAAGCGCTCAATAAACGTCACCACCTGGTGCAACCGCGCAGAGTTGGGTGACGAAGCAAAGGTCAGCGGATAGTTGCTGTCATGACTGGTGCTCTGGTTATAAGTTCCCTTCGCCCACCCATAGATCTTGGTGCGATGGTTCTCCATCTTCAGCGCGGTCATCAACGGATACACACCTGTATCCGGCACGCCAATCGTGGGCGACCCACCATAGCTCCAATCCCCTGCGGGATAGGGCGGACTGTCCAACGGCGCATCGAAGGCGCGTCGTGCAGGAGTCCGCCCGGCAGGCAGTTTTCCGCGCCAGTCCGCCCAATAAAAACGACCAAGGCGTTGCAGAAAATTCCCACGAATCACCGCTTGCACATCCGGTGGATTGCTCTTGAGATCGTTTGCACCAGGGATCGCCTCAGACTTCTGCAAAGGCGGTTGGGATACTGGTTGTTGAGCGTACGCTCCGCCCATCACGACGCTGGCAAAGGCAAAAACCCCGGCATGCAGCGTCCGGGTCCTGCCAGACATCATGCTTATGAATCCTTACTACAAAAAACAATGGCTATGTGAAGAGGGGACAAGCTTACACTGCGACCGCAGCGATAAGGAAGCGTGTCATGTCATGTTTCTGCAGAGCGATGTGCTGCCTGCAAAACACAATGCAGACGTTAGCGATTACTTACTCCATTCAACGACGCAGGAACATAATGTATGCGTCCGCACAGATCGCTATTCAACTTCCAGGTTCAGCATCCACGTCTGCCCAACAAGGTCTTTCCCAAACGAATGATGTTGGCTCTCCTCAATCAGCGTGAAGCCTGCAGCCTGATAGATCTTTCGAGCAGATACCAGGATGTCGTTCGTCCAAAGCGTGAGCTTTCTATATCCAAGCGCGCGCGCACGCTCAATGCATTTCTTCACCAAACGCGAACCAACTCCAAGTCCGCGGGCAGATGACTCAACAAAAAGCAGGCGCAGCTTCGCCATCTCCGCATCATCGGACTTCATCAGGAAGATCGACCCCACCATCTCTCCATGAAGTTCAGCAATCCAGGCATCTTCGCGAGTTGGATCGAAGTGCAACACGAAGTCTCCAAGAATACGGGAAACAAGTCCTTCATACGTCCAATCCCAACCGTATTCCTTCTGATAAAGAACGGCCTGCCGATGAGCGATCCATCCCAGATCACCCACTTTCAATGCTCTGAACTTCACATCCTTCGGTGACGTAGCTTCCGCCTTCAACACTCTCTGGACGTCCCGCATGCCTTTGGCAAGCCGCTGACGTTGCTCCGTCGCAATAGGCGCAACAAGAGTTGCTATCTGCTCCTCAGTCCTGTCATTCAGCCGACGAAATACTTTTTTACCCGCCGCTGTCAGCGAAATCAGTTTGTGCTTGCCATGCTCTGGACTGATACGACTTTTTACAAGCCCACCATTCTGAAACCGCGCAACGATGCGGCTGATATGTGCCTTATCCATCCCCAGGCCGCGAACAATATCGGCGGCTGTCTGTTCCTGGGTTTGAGCCAACTCATACAGCACCCTTGCCTCGGCCAAAGTGAACTCGCTTCCAGACAGGTGCTCTGCCAGAAGCCCGATCTCGCGCGTATAAAACCGATTGAAGCTTCTGACCTGATCGACGAGTGAAGATGGCATTCTCTGCTCCAGTGTTGTCACATACAACATACAAAAGGACTCACACCACACGCAATCATCAGGCATTGAAAAACAACGCACCACGCAAAGCAGATTTGACTAAGTCAGCAGGCACGGCACAGGGTATGGTTCTATCCTGCAGATCCCGTTCAGGCCCAGTCCGAAATCCTGTCAAGTACCTCCCCCATTCAACCCCAACAAATCAAAAGAAATAGAGTTGGCATGGTATTTCCATCGAATCAGTAAAATAGAACTAGAGACGAAAAGGGCCGCGCAAAGCGCGGCCCTAACCCCTTTAGAAAGACAATTTTGCCTCTAACCCCAACGGGCAGACGATTTTAGCGGCACTAAACCGTAACCCCAATAGAAAGACGATTTTAGAAAAACAGGGGGGGAGGGGTACCCTCCCCCCGGATTACACTCCAGTAGGCTCGTTCTCCGCCTCGACCTTCTTGCGCGCAGCTTCCTTTTCAAAGAAGCGCTCCATGAACTTCGTATCGAAGTCACCTTTGCGGAAGTCAGGATCGGCAAAGATCTTCTGCTGCAGCGGAATCGTCGTGTGAATGCCTTCCACCACAAACTGGCTCAGAGCCCGCTGCATGCGGTTCATGGCCTCTTCGCGGTCCTTGCCGTGGCAGATAACCTTGGCGATCATGCTGTCGTAGTAAGGCGGAACAACACCTTCCTGATACTGGTTCGTATCCACGCGAACACCGTTTCCGCCGGGCACATTCCACGCCGTGATCTTGCCTGCAGAAGGGGTGAACTTCTCCGGATGCTCGGCATTGATGCGGCATTCGATGGCATGACCGTTGATCGTCGGACGCGCAGGCACAATGTCCGGCAGCTTCTCGCCCGATGCAATGCGCAACTGCGCCTTCACCAGGTCGATCCCCGTGATCAGTTCCGTCACCGGATGCTCCACCTGAATACGCGTGTTCATCTCGATGAAGTAGATCTCGCCATCTTCATCCATCAGGAACTCGATAGTGCCAGCGTTCCAGTAGCCAATCTCGCGCAGCGACCGCTCAATGACGCCACCAAGACGCGCACGAATCTCCGGCGTAATCTGCAGCGACGGAGCTTCCTCGATCAGCTTCTGGTGACGACGCTGAATGGAGCACTCACGTTCACCCAGCGACATCACATTGCCGTGTTCGTCCGCCAGCACCTGGAACTCAATGTGGCGCGGACGCTCGATGAACTTCTCCATGTACAGGTCGCCATTGCCAAAGGCGTTCAACGCCTCGGTCGATGCCTGGTTGTACAAACCGGGAAGCTCCTCGGCCGTGCGCACGATACGCATACCGCGTCCACCGCCGCCAGCCACAGCCTTCAGGATCACCGGATAACGCACGTCAGCAGCCCACTGCAGAGCCTCTTCCACCGATCCGATAACCCCATCGGACCCCGGCAGGATAGGCACGTTAGCCGCCTTCATCGTCTGCCGCGCGGTGGACTTCTCACCCATCATGCGCGTCACTTCAGGACGCGGTCCGATGAACTTGATGTTGCTGGCGCGGCATACCTCGGCGAAGTTGGCGTTCTCGCTCAGCAGTCCGTAGCCGGGATGAATGGCGTCCACATCGGCAATCTCCGCCGCGGAGATGACCGCAGGAACATTGAGGTAGCTCTCCGCCGAGCGCGGCGGCCCAATGCAGATAGCCTCATCCGCAAAGCGGACGTGGAGACTGTTGCGGTCGGCTTCGGAGTACACGGCCACCGTACGGATACCAAGCTCCCGGCAAGCCGAGATAACCCGCAGCGCAATCTCGCCACGGTTTGCGATCAGGACCTTCTTGAACATACCCATGTCCTTACCGCGGCCGTACCGCGAACAGCGGCTGACCGTATTCCACGGGCTTGCCATTCTCGATCAGCAACTTCACCACTTCACCCGCAACGTCGCTCTCGATCTCGTTCATCAGCTTCATGGCTTCCACAATGCAAACCACCTGGCCGACGGAGATGGTGTCACCCACCTTCACAAACGCCGCAGCCCCAGGAGCCGAGCTCTCATAGAACGTCCCCACGATAGGCGACTTCACCTCGTGCAGCACCTCTGCCGGGGCAGCAGCCGCTACAGGCGCGGGAGCCGCAAGCGGAGCAGCAGCAACGGGTGCCGGGGCTACGTGCGGAGCCGCCGCAAAGTGCGCAAACTGCGCCGGATCAAACGCGATCGGAGCAGCGGGCTGCGAAAACTTGATGCGGACATGCTGCTCGCCGCGGTGGAGATCAAATTCGGCGATGCCATTGTCCTTCAAGAAGGAGACAAGCTCGCGGAGTTCCTGCAAATCGTTCTGTTCCATCATCTTCCTTATGCCTGCCTTGCGCTCGCGGCACTCACTGCCGCGCTACAGTTCCATCCAGCCTTTGTGCACCGGGGTCAGCACCTCGGCGCCATCTTCCGTGACCAGCACAGAATCTTCGATGCGCACGCCGAAGCGTCCGGGCAGATACACCCCGGGTTCGATTGTAATCACGGTTCCGGCCTTCAGAACGTCTTTACTATCTTTCCCCACCCGAGGAACCTCATGAATCTCCAATCCAATGCCGTGTCCGGTGGAGTGGGTGAAGTATTTTCCATACCCAGCCCCCTCCAGAACCGACCGCGCAGCACGGTCCACCTCGCCGCAGGTGACGCCTGCGCGGACAGCATTCACTGCCGCCTGCTGCGCCGCCATAACCGCTTCAAAGACCACCCGCTGTTCCGCCCAGCGCTGTTTCCAGCGAGATGGAACAGGTTTTTCACCGAATCCAATGGAGAAGGTGCGCGTCATGTCCGAACAGTAGCCGTCCAAGAGAATGCCAAAGTCCAGTGTGACCAGGTCTCCTGGTGCGATGCGGGCTTCGGTTGCACGCGCATGAGGTTGGCTGCTGCGTTCTCCGGCCGTCACAATCGTCTCAAAGCTCATCGCTTCCGCACCTGCCATCCGTGCACGATGCTCAAGCTCTGCAGCGATATCCCGTTCTCGCATCCCCGGTTCAACCCAGCCAAGCAGGCCCTCATAGAGCGAACAGGTCAAAGAGGCCGCATGGCGCATAGCTTCCACCTCGGCAGCATCCTTGACCACTCGCAACGCGACAATCAGGCCATCGGCAGGAACGAAGAAGCTTCTCTTTCCTGAGGCCTTCTTCATGACGCCCAAAGAGGCTACTGTGGTTTGGGTGCGGTCAAAACCGCACCTGGCTGCGTGCTGTTCCGCCCAACTACATGCCTCTACAAGTGCAGATTTTGGGGCGATGCGAACGGTCGCGCCCTGCACTTCCCGCTTCGCCTGCACAGTGTAACGACCATCGGTAAACAGTCGCGCGGACACACGTGGCTCTGCCACCACCACCAGTGCGGCATTCGATCCGGTAAAGCCCGTCAGATAACGGACGTCTGGAAGGTGTGTCACCAGCAGCGACGGGATGGAACGGAGTCGCAACTCCTGCACAAGCTGGCGGATACGTCCGCGATGCATCATCTTCTTCAGGATACGACGTCGAGCGTTTCTCTGTCGTATGGCAGAGCCGGTATCATGGCATATGTCTTCGCGGAAGAGCGCAACAGGAAACTTAACGCGACGGCGTTTTCTAGCAGGGGCCGCCCTTACTGTAGGTGGACTGGCTCTCTACTCCGGCGAGATTGAGCGACACATGCTCATGACCGTGGAACGTACGGTCCGCATCCGCAATCTGCCTGCACCATTTCATGGCTTCCGTATCGCGCAACTCAGCGACTTCCACTTTCATAACTATGACGAATCATTCTTCGTCCGCCATGCCGTTCAGCGCGTGAACGAGCTTGCGCCGGACATGGTGGCACTCACAGGCGATTTCGTCACCGCAAGCAGCGACTACAGCCAAAATCAGGCTGTCCCGAATGCTTATGCATGCGCAGAAATATTAAGTGGCCTTAAGTGCCCGACACGTCTCTGCTCACTCGGTAATCATGATGCGGTCATTAAGCGTACGGTAAGCGATGCATTGCAGCGCAATGGCCTCAAGCTCTTGATGAATCAGTTCACCGCGCTGGAGCGGCGAGGTGAGAGGATTTGGATTTCCGGCATTGCGGATGCCTATTTCGATGTCCCGGATCTCTCACGAGCGATGCCGCAAAGGAAACCCAACGAACCCATCATCCTACTGGGACACGAACCGGATTTTGCCGATGTCGCCGCGCAGAACAATGATGTTGACCTGATGCTGGCGGGACACACACATGGAGGCCAGGTACGGCTTCCTTTTCTACCAGCTCTCCTCCTGCCCGCTATGGGTGAGAAATATGTGGAAGACCTTCACACGGTAGGATCATCGGGAATGCAACTTTATGTAAACCGCGGACTTGGCTGCATGCACCTGCCGTTCCGGTTTAATTGCCCGCCGGAACTCACGCTGCTTACGCTGCAACCCGCCTGAAGCTATTTCGCAGAACGTGCTGGCTTCTTGGATTCAGACTTCACCATCACCGGTTCCGGCACAACGACCCCCGACTGGCGATCCATCCACGTGTCCAGCAGGGTCTTCTTAAACCGCCAGCGATTTCCAAGCTTAAACGCTGGCACAAATCCTTCCGAGGCGTAGCGGTACAGCGTGTCGCTGCTGATTCCCAGATATCCAGCAGCCTGGCGGATATCCATGACTTCGCGGATGGCTGTTTCTGCGGCGTTCGGCATGGTTTCTTCCCAGGGGATTTAGGATTCGCGGGAAGTCACAGCTTCCCGGCCACATACTTGTACCCCCTTTGCCTGTTCTGTACAAGCAAATTCTTCAGGTTGTGTCAGTTATCGGGGATCTAATAAAAGTGTTCGGAAGCGGACAACGGCTCTATTCCGCGTCTGCCCCGCTATACATCGCTTCAATTTCCTTTGCGTAATTGGCAGCCACCACGCGCCGCTTTAACTTTAAGCTGGGCGTTACCTCGCCGCCGTCCACCGTCCATTCATCGGATACCAGCCGGAAACGCTTCACCTTCTCCCAGGGCGAAGCTTCCTGATTCACGCGATCAAATTCCTTCTGATACCGCTCAAGCACCTTTGCATCGTGAACAAGAGTTTTGCGATCAGGGGCCGTAATTCCCTGCTCCTTAGCCCATTCTTCCAATGCAGGAAAGTTTGGAGAGACAACCGCGGCAACGTACTTTCGCTTATCGCCCTGCAGCGCCACAAAGCCAATCAGGGACGAGACCTTCAGCTTGTTTTCGATGGGTTGGGGTGCGATGAATTTGCCGCCAACGGTTTTGATGAGTTCTTTCTTGCGGTCGGTAATGGACAGGAACCCTTCGGGGTCGATGTTACCGATGTCGCCGGTCCGGAACCATTCGCCATCCATCACATCGGCCGTTTGCTCTGGCTTCTGCCAATAGCCCTGGAAGATGCTGGGGCCTCGAACTTCCAGTTCTCCGTCCTCTGCGAAGCGCACATCGACGTTCTTCAACTTCGGTCCGATTGTGCCAAGCTTATTGTGTCCCGGTAGATTGACAGCGATAACAGGAGACGTTTCCGTAAGCCCGTAACCTTCGAGAATTGGAATACCCGCCGAAGCGAACCACTGCGCCAGATCAATACCGAGCGGAGCGCCACCAGCCACAAACACCTTCACGCGCCCACCGAAGGCCTCACGCAGCTTGCTATACACCAGCTTGTTCGCAATCTTCCATGCCAACGAAGAGGGGTCGCCCTGCATCTGCGCCACTTCGTCACGATGCTCCGCACCAGTCTTGATGGCCCACTGGAAAATCTTCGCCTTCAGGCCACCAGCCTTCAGCGCTTTTCCTTCTGCGGATTGACGCACACGCTCATACACGCGTGGCACCGCGACAAAAATTGTGGGTTTCACGACAGCCATCGCGGGCAGCACTCGCTCCGGGCGGTTGACATAGGCCAGCGTGACGTTCTCCGCATAGAACAGGTAGTCAATGTGCCGCGCCGTTACATGCGACAGCGGAAGGAACGACACCATCAGGTCATCCGATCCAAAGCGGAACAACTCTGTGGTCATTGACAGATTCGAAGCGATGTTGCCGTGGGACAACACCACGCCCTTCGCATCGCCCGTGGTACCGGAGGTGTAAATGATGGTGGCAATATCTTCCGGCTGCACAGATGTCAGCACCTGATCGAAGGCTGCATCGCGAGCAGAAGACTCCTCCCCCGCAACAAGATCGGCAAAAGAAACACCCACTTCGCCGCTGTCCATCGTGACAATCGTCCCTGCGAACCCTGTGCCAACAACCTTCTTCGCAACATCCTGTGTGGAGACGAAAACAATCTTCGCACCACTATCGGCAAGCTGTGCCTTCGTCTGATCTGGCGTCAGCGTGGGGAACATGGGAACATCGATGGCACCGATTGCGAGCGATGCGAAATCCGTCACGGCCCATTCCCACCGGTTTTCCGCGATAAGGCCAACGCGATCACCCTTCGCAATGCCCTGCGACTGCATCCACGCAGCCAGGCGCCGCGTGCGCCAATACAGAGCGTCGCAGGAGATGGCCTCCCACTCCTCGCCAACGGGTGTAAGGATAGCGCGCTCACCACCGCGCGAAGTGGCCTTCAGAAAGACGTCGTTCAGCGTACGCAAGTCCATGCAACTCCCCAACAGGGCATGTAGCAACCCAACGGTCATCCTACATGGAAGCCGAAAACCATCGGTTGCGTTGGATGACAATTCTCATCATGACAGCGCGAATGTCATGATCTCTTCCACCCTGTGAAAGTGTTTCCTAAAACGAAAATGGATCCGGAAAACCGGACCCATTTCATTATTTTATCCAGTGACTCAGGCCTGCGGCAGGGGCACCATCCGCAGGAACTTCGCAGAGTAAGCCGGCCAGTCTGCCAGCATACGCGCTGCACGTGTGCTGCCTGCCTTGGCAGCGTGCTCTTCCAGCAGAGCCTTCAGTTGTGCCTGCGCTTCCGTATCGGCTTCTGTAAACGGAACCGCCTGCAGGAACTCTGCGTGGTAACGCGTCTGCGAAAGAACGGTGCCATCCACGTCATAAATCCACGCGATGCCACCGGTCATACCCGCACCGAAGTTCATGCCGATCTCACCGATCACCACTACGGTACCGCCGGTCATGTATTCGCAGCCGTGGTCGCCCACGCCTGCAACCACTGCCGTAGCGCCGGAGTTACGTACGGCGAAGCGCTCACCTGCATAACCCGCAGCAAACAGCTTGCCTGCAGTTGCGCCGTACAAAGCAACGTTGCCCAGTACCACGTGATGACCGCCGCTACCGACAGCCATACCGCGTGCACGGATGACGATTTCGCCTCCACTCAACCCTTTACCAACGAAGTCATTCGCTTCGCCGATCAGCTTCAGATGCATGCCCTCTACTGCGAACGCACCGAAGCTCTGCCCCGCTGTGCCCGTCAGGTTGATGTTGATCTCCGGCACCGGCATCGGCAATTCCGCCTTTGCGCGCAGCACAGAAATCTCACCAGCGATACGCGCGCCGACAGCACGGTCGCGATTCGCGATGGTATCGGTGACCTCGTACGGCTTTCCTTCCACAACTGCCGTCAGTGCCGGTTCCACCCACGGTTCGTCGAGGGCCGGACGGCTCTCCGGACGATCATTGCGGATGCCAGCCCACTTGCGTGGACCGTCGCCCACCTGCGCCAGCATCGGCGACAGATCCAGACCGCCGTCCGCACGGACCTGCTGCAGCAGATCGACACGTCCGATGGCGTCCTCAATGGATGCAAGACCGTAGCGCGCCAGTAACTGCTGCAGATCGCCCGCAAGCTGCTGGAAGAAACGCTCTACATGCTCCGGCTTGCCGCGGAAGCGCGCACGAAGCTCCGGCTTCTGTGTTGCAATGCCCGTGGGGCAGGTGTTCAGGTGGCACTGGCGTGCCATGTCACAGCCCATCACAACCAGAACGGCCGTGCCGAAGGCGTATTCGTCCGCACCAAGCAGTGCCGCAATCAACACATCGCGCGCCGTGGACAGGCCGCCATCCGTACGCAAACGTACCCGTCCGCGCATACCGTTGGCCATCAGCGTCTGCTGTGCTTCCGCAAGTCCAAGCTCCCACGGATTGCCCGCGTACTTGATGGATGACAGTGCCGCAGCGCCCGTGCCACCGACGTTTCCGGCGATGACTACGTAATCGGCATAAGCCTTTGCGACACCTGCTGCAACCGTACCCACACCACAGCTTGAAACCAGCTTCACGCCTACAGCCGCGCGTTTGTTGACGCGCTTCAGATCATGAATCAGCTCCGCCAGATCTTCAATGGAATAGATATCGTGATGCGGCGGTGGCGAGATCAACGGCACACCCGGCTGCGCATGACGCAGACGTGCGATGAGGCCGGAAACCTTGTGACCGGGAAGCTGACCGCCCTCACCGGGCTTGGCTCCCTGCGCCACCTTGATTTCAATCTCCTCGGCATGAGCCAGGTACTCCGCGGTTACGCCGAAACGTCCGCTGGCTACCTGCTTGATGCGGTTGTTCAGCAGCGAGTGAATCGCCGGAGCTTCTACCATCGGCTCAGCAACCGCTACACCGCCCTGCGCAGGCTTATTCACGAACGCAGCGGCTTCACCGGGCTGCGGCACGCGGCGATTTCCAGGATGCGGACGATAAACGTCGGAATCCTCGCCGCCTTCGCCCGTATTGCTCTTACCGCCGAGCCTATTCATCGCAATGGTGATGGTAGTGTGGGCTTCCGGGCTCAGAGAACCAAGCGACATGGCCGAAGCGATGAAACGCTTGTACATCGAGGAAGGTTGCTCCACCTTATCCAACGACAGTTCTGCACCTGCGGGAGAGATCTCCAGCAACTCACGCAGCACCGTGGGTTCATTGCTGGAATCCACAGTGGAGGAGTAAATCTGGAAGGCCTTCGCCGGGTCTTCTGGAAGAGCTACATTACGAGCCGATCCCACCACGGACTGCAGTGCCTTCACATGCGACGGCGCCCATGCGTGCGGCTCCGCAAGGTCTGCTTTGCGGAATTTCACCCAGCCGTAATCCGGCAGGTCAATCTTCGCCTGAAGCTCGTCGGATACGGGCGCTCCCCAACTCTGGCGGATGCTGTGCTCAATCTGGGCAAACCCAGCGCCGCCAAGCGGTGCAGGAGTGTTCGGGAAGCAACGCTCCACGACCTCGTTCCCCAAACCGAGAATGTCAAAAGGGTACGCGCCACGGTAGCTGTCCACCACGCTGACGCCCATCTTCGACATGATCTTTGCAAGACCAGCATCGAAGGCCTTCAGCATCTTCACTTCCGGCACCTTCGGATCGCCGTCCGCACCAGCAGTTGCACGTGCCGTCTCCAGCGCCAGCCACGGGCACACAGCACCCGCGCCATAACCGATCAGCACGGCAGCATGATGCACGTCGCGCACATCGCCTGCTTCTACGGCAATGCCAGTGGCTGTGCGGAGCCCCGCCTTCACCAGCGCGTGATGCACCACACTGACGGCAATGGCCATGGGAATAGGCAGACTGTCCGCATCGGCATGACGGTCGCTCAACAGCAGAATCTCCACGCCTTCGCTTACCAACTCAACCGCGTTGGCGCACAGCGCCTCAATTCCGATCTGCAGGGAAAAATCCTTGTTGAAGACGCATTTCAATTCGCGCAGCCGGAGCGTGTCGCTATGCGGATACTTGCCGTGACGAAGCGCCTCCAGCTTGCCCACCGAAAGGAATGGTGAAATCAATGACATGCCGGGCAACGTGGCGTGCTTGTCCAGCATGTGCGACCACGGTCCCAGGCGCGTGTGCAGGGAAACAACAATGGCTTCGCGCAGAGGGTCGATCGCGGGATTCGTCACCTGCGCAAAGCGCTGACGGAAGTACGCATAGATGGGCCGTGGCGTGCGTGCCAGCGGAGCCAGCGGCGTGTCGTCGCCCATGGACCAGACCGCGTCTTTGCCATCTGCCGCCATCGGCGTCAGGATCATGCGCACATCTTCCTTCGTATAACCGAAGTTCTTCTGTGCACGGGCAATGGCATCGAAGTCTGTCGGGGACAGGTCGACCCACTCTGCTGAAATTGTCAGGTCGTCGATCAGCGCAGCGTAGGAACCATCCTCGTCGAACAGGTCCAGTAACTGGTCGTTCTCGTAAATCTTTTTCGCCTCAAGATCGACCACCAGCATCTGGCCGGGGCCAAGGCGACCGCTGTGAAGCACCGTTTCAGGATCGATATCAACCAGACCCGCTTCCGAACCGGCAACAACAAGGCCGTCCGTGGTAATGGCATAACGGCAGGGACGCAGACCATTACGGTCAAGCGCGGCGCCTACATAGCGGCCATCAGCAAATCCAAGCGCAGCAGGGCCGTCCCACGGCTCCATCGTGTCGCGGTGATACTTCAGGAACGCCGATTCACGGCTTGTCACCGCGGGCGGCAGCAGCACACGAATCGCCTCGGCAATGCTGTAACCATTACGCGTCAACAGTTCAATGGTTTCGTCCAGCGACGTGGAGTCCGTGCCGTCCTTCGTCAGAATGGGCCGGAACTCTTCAGGCAGCGTGGAATAGCGGGCTTCCATACGGGCGCGGTTGCCCCATACCGTGTTGATTTCACCGTTGTGCGCCAGCATACGACCCGGCTGCGCACGATGCCATGCAGGGGTGGTGTTCGTGGCATAGCGCTGATGGAAAAGCGCGTAGGGTGTGACATACGCAGCATCCTGCAGGTCAGGAAAAAACTCTGGCAGCAGACGACCGCTGCACATGGACTTGTAGACAATCTTGTTTGTGGAAAGCGAAGCGATGTAGCCGGACGTCTCGCCTGCCTCAAACTTCCGCTCAAAGCTCTTGCGCGCCAGATACAGGCTGCGCTCCAGGTCTTCGACATCCGCAGTCACCAGAACGTGACGGATCTCCGGCATGGTTCCCAGGGCAATCTCGCCCAGCACTTCCGGCTTCACCGGCACATCACGCCATGCCAGCACCGTAAGGCCCTGCTCTACCAGGCATGCCTCCAGCACATCGCAGGTATTGGCACCCTTTTCGTTGACGAAGACCACGCCAACACCCAGCTTCTTCTCTTCTGCAAGCGTCACGCTGGTTGCAGTCAGCAAAAGCGCGCGCGGGACCGCCGTCAGAATACCCACACCGTCCGAGCTCTTGCCATCCGCAGCAACAGCACCACGATGAGCCAGGCGCGCAAGAGCTGTCAGGGCGTCTGTAAGCACCTTGTGCGACGGTTTATTTCCGGAATCCGCAACAAATCCAACACCACAGGAGTCGTGGTCAAAGCGGGGGTCGACAAGCGAGCGCACAGGACGACAGGCACTCGTGACCTCAGAACGGGTCGGCAAAATCTGGGTAGCCATAGCTCATTCTACTGCGCAAAAACACCGCCGAATAGCGGAAACGCAGTCTTTCTGTAAGGGTGCCTAACCATTTCCCACAAAAGCAGCGGAAATGCACAACGGGAAGTCTTGACTGGTAGGGCTCTGTATATTTATACATGTTTATGCATACTTATGCATCGGCGAATTTACGCCATGCATCCAATGCATAGCCGGGAGACGGCTCTTAAATTCTCTCGCTACCGCCCCTCACAGGTCAACGGCAGCTATCTTTTTTAGGTGTGAGGCATCTTCATGAAACAGCAGCGCCAATCAGCAATTCGCGAGCTTCTGGTGATGACGGCAATCGTCAGCCAGGACGAGCTGCGCAAGAAGCTGCAGAAGCGCGGATTCACCGTGACCCAGGCCACGCTGTCGCGCGATTTCCATGAGCTTCGCGTCTACAAGGGACCGAATGGTTATGCGTTACCCGGCGATCTGGATGAAGAGGATGACGATCCCGGCATCAAGGAAACACTGTTCAACTTTGGCCTGGAAGTGAAGCAGGCTCAAAATCTTCTCGTTCTCATTACACGCACCAGTGGAGCGCAGCCTGTGGCCGCCGCCCTGGATTACGAAGATTGGCCGGAAATGCTGGGCACGATTGCCGGCGACGACACGGTCCTTGTCATCTGCGCCGACAGCAAAGGCGCTGCCGCGCTGAAAACGCGCATGGAAGAGTTGATCGGATGAGCACAGCACTGTATGAAACGGAGCCGCTGGCTACGCTGGCGAAACTCCCCCGTCCTACCGTTCGCACCGCTGTGGCAGGCGTCACTGGTTATGCCGGTGGCGAACTTGCACGTTTGCTGCTGAATCATCCGCGTCTGCGCGAAACGCCGCCCATCTTCCTTGGCCGCATGAGTTCTGAGGCAGATGGCACCACCGTTTACGACCTGCATCCGCACATTGCGCAGAATGAAATTGGCGCACCCGTGGTTGTCCCCTTCACATGGGAGACGCTGCGCGATAGCGGCACAGAGATTCTGTTTCTTGCAACACCGCATGAACAGTCGCGCGAGTGGGTTCCCTTCGCTCTGGAAGCAGGCATTCGTGTCATCGATCTTTCCGGTGCATGGCGTCTGCATGACGCAGCGAATGCTGCCGTGTACAAACTGCACGATGCCGATCCCGCACTCGCTGCGAAGCTGCAGGAAGAAGCTGTTTACGGCAATCCGGAACTGCATCGGAACGAGATTCGCGAGGCGCGCCTCGTCGCGAATCCCGGCTGCTATTCCACCAGCATCATCCTGGCACTTGCACCGTTTATCCGTGCCGGGATTGTCGACGTGGAACACGGCATTGTTTGCGATGCGAAGAGTGGCGTCAGCGGAGCAGGCAAAGCACCGACGGCAAAGACGCACTTCATGTATGCCGCGGACAATCTTTCTGCGTATGCAGTCTTCGGACATCGGCACACCGGAGAATTGCTGGAACAACTTGGCTTGAGCAGCGATCAGATTCAATTCACACCGCATCTGCTGCCCATTCCACGCGGCATTTTGTCGACCATCTATCTGCGGCTGAATGAGAAGAAATCTGCCGCGGAAGTAGAGGCTGTATTGCGCAACTTCTATGCAGGTAGCCCGATGGTGCGTGTGCATCGTGCAGGCGATCTGCCGCAGATTCAGCATGTGGCCCGTACGAATTATTGCGACATTGGATTTGAGCTTGCGCCGGATGGCAAGCGGCTCGTTGTTGTTTCCTGCCTGGACAATCTGCTGAAAGGTGCATCCGGACAGGCTGTACAGAACTTGAATGTGATGTGTGGTTGGAAGGAATCGGAGGGACTCCTGTGAAGTATGTCGTGAAGCTTGGGGGTGCCGCTCTGGAGAAGCCGGAACTGCTGCATGCGATTGGCAAGGCCATCGCGGAATTGGTTGCGGACGGGCATCAGGTGGCAATTGTGCACGGTGGCGGTATTCAGTTGACGAAGACACTGCAAGCACTGGGCAAGAAGAGTGAATTCATCAGCGGTCTGCGTGTGACCGATGCGGAGACGCGAGACGCCGCACTGATGGTGCTGGCGGGCCGAGTCAACAAATCACTGGTGGCCTCGCTGGGGCAACAGGGACAGGCTGCGGTGGGCATCTGCGGTGGCGACGGACATGTCTTCCGCGCTCGCAAGAAGAAAACGACGCCGGACCTGGGGTTCGTAGGCGAAATCGCCGCGACCGATCCGCGCTGGCTTGATGCCATCTGGAAGATGGGCGCAGTGCCTGTGATTAGCTCCATCGCACTCGGTTTTGACGGCGAGTACTACAACATCAACGCCGACGAGATGGCGTCTGCAACGGCTGCCGCGACGAAAGCCGACGCACTGATTTTCCTTACCGACGTTCCCGGTGTGAAGGGTGCGGACGGACAGGTGATGCGTTGGCTATCGCTCAAGGAAATTCCGCAACTTGAGAAACAAGCCGTCATTTCAGGCGGCATGCTACCCAAATTGAATGCATGCCGCGATGCCCTTCTGGCCGGCGTGAAGCGCGTTCGCATCTTACCCGCAGAAGCTGCGAAGGTATTGCCGGACCTGATCAGTTCGCGCGTGAACGACGGAACGGAGGTTATGGTCGCATGAACAATTTCAACCAGCACGACGACATCATCCTTAACGGAGGCGCAGCAGACATGAACCTTGTTGCTACCCAGGCCGCGGAGAAGAAGCTCCTGCTTCAGACCTATGACCGCCACCCGATTCTCCTCACGCGCGGCGAAGGCGTGCACCTGTTTGATGATGCTGGAAACCGATATCTGGATCTGCTGAGTGGCATCGGTGTGTCTGCGCTTGGCTACGGCCATCCTGCAATCACCAAAGCCATCCATGAGCAAGCTGCAACGCTGCTGCATACGTCGAATCTCTTCTACCACCAGGGTACGGCTACGCTTGCCGTGAAGCTGACTGAGATTACCGGCATGGACCGCGTCTTCTTCTGCAATAGCGGCACGGAAGCATGGGAAGCTGCGCTGAAGCTGGCGCGCGCGCATGCAGGTGTTCTGCGTGCGGAAGGCAAGACCATTGGTACGCGCTTTATCGCCATGGAGCACAGCTTCCACGGCCGCACCATGGGTTCCGTTGCAACGACGCACAAGCAGAAGTATCGCGAGCCGTTCAACCCGGTGATGCCGGATGTCATCTTCGTGCCGTTTAACGACGTGGATGCACTGCGCGCAGCCTTCGATGAGAACGTGTGCGCGATTGCACTGGAATGCCTGCAGGGCGAGGGTGGCATTCATCCCGTCTCGAAGGAATTTCTTGCAGCCGCTCGCGAGCTGTGCGATACCACCGGCGCCCTTCTGCTTTGCGACGAAATCCAAAGCGGCATGGGACGCACCGGCAAGTGGACGATGTATCAGCATTACGGCATCCAGCCGGACGTGACCACGCTGGCGAAGCCCATTGCAGGTGGTCTGCCGATGGGCGCGATGCTGTGCACGGAAGAAGCTGCACACGCCATCACACCGGGCATGCACGGCACCACCTTCGGTGGTGGACCACTGGCCTGCGCTGTTGCCATTGCTGTCATTGATGAGATTCAGCAATCGAATCTTCTCAAGCATGTAACGGAATTGGGCGACTATTTCATCGTTCAGCTTCGCAAGCTTGCTGCGGAACACGACAGCATCGTCGAAGTGCGAGGTGCCGGCTTCATGATCGGTGTTGACATGAAGTCTGCAGAAATCGCGAAAGAGGTTGCAGACAAGATGCTGTTTGAACGGCACATCCTGATCAACCGCACCAGCGAAACCGTGCTGCGCTTCCTTCCACCCTATCTCATCACGAAGGCGGATGTTGACGAAACAATTGCTGCATTGAGCAGCCTCATTGCAGATGCTGAGACGGCGCAGGCCGCTCTCGCAGAGGAACAGGTCCATGGGTAGCAAGACAGTTGTTATGGGAAGCACTTCAGGCGCTTCCGATGTAATCGATATGCCAAAGCCGAAGGTGGCGCTTGGCATTCAATCGGACGCCGGGTTCACCGAAGCAGCGAAGAGTCTGCGCGGTCGCGATCTTTGTTCCATGAGCGACCTTTCCGTACAGGAACTGGCCGCCATCATGGAGCTGGCACATGCAGTGAAGGCACATCCGGAAGACTTCAAGCATGCGTTGGATGGTAAGCAGATGGTGCTGATCTTTGAAAAGGCATCGCTGCGTACACGTCTCACGTTTGAAGCAGCCATTAATACACTTGGCGGCAATGCCGTCTTTGTCGACCAGACACAGTCGCCGCTCGGCGAGCGTGAATCGCTCTCGGACGTGGCTCATAACATTGAGCGGTGGATGAATGTGATTGTGCTGCGCACTTATGCGCATGAGACAGTCACCGAGATTGCCGAAGTCAGCAAAGTCCCCGTCATCAATGCACTCAGTGATTACGAGCATCCCTGCCAGGCGATCACCGACTTCATGACCATTGAAGAACGCTTCGGCACAGCAGAAGGCGTGAAGTTCACATACGTTGGCGACGGCAACAATGTGTGCAATTCGCTGATGCTCTGCGGCGCTCTGCTGGGTGCTCACATGACCATCGCAACTCCCAAAGGCTACGAACCGAAGTTGGAGATCATTCACAAGACGATGGCGATTGCCGAAGACACCGGCGCGACCATCACGTTGACGCATGATCCCATCAAAGCCGTGGAAGGCGCTGACGCGATCTACACCGATGTCTGCATCTCCATGGGGCAGGAGAACGAAACCACCAAGCGCACCCCCATCTTCAAGCCTTACCAGGTGAACGAAGCACTGATGGCGCACGCTACCGATCACACCATCTTCATGCACTGCCTGCCTGCGCACCGCGGACAGGAAGTGACGGATGTCGTCATTGACAGCGAACAGTCGGTCGTCTTCGACCAGGCAGAAAACCGCATGCACGCGCAGAAGTCGCTGCTGCTGATGCTGCTGGGCGGAGCGAAACGTATCCCTCGCGATCGTGGCGTGAATGGCAAGCGCCGCCGCACGCTCGCATAACCTCACAGCGGCTGCAAACATATTTGCAGCCGCTGACTTACACTAAAGTTCCCCGGAAAGATTCAGGCCTGGCACGTTGCACAAAGCGTTGCCAGGCTGTCACACGCTGGCAACACTGCACGAAAGGCCCCACTGATGTCCGTCATTCTCGAATCGCTTCCCACCGGCCAGAAGGTCGGCATTGCTTTCTCCGGTGGTCTGGATACCTCCGCCGCGCTGCACTGGATGAAGCAGAAGGGTGCCATCCCTTATGCCTACACAGCGAATCTGGGCCAGCCGGATGAATCCGATTACGATGCCATTCCGCGCAAAGCGTTGGAATATGGTGCAGAGAAAGCCCGCCTCATCGATTGCCGCTCCCAGCTTGTACGTGAAGGCATCGCCGCATTGCAGTCCGGAGCATTCCACGTCACGACAGCAGGCGTCACCTACTTCAACACCACGCCCATTGGCCGCGCTGTGACCGGCACCATGCTGGTCACGGCCATGAAGGAAGACGACGTCAACATCTGGGGTGACGGTTCCACCTATAAGGGCAACGACATTGAGCGCTTCTATCGCTACGGCCTGCTCGTGAACCCGGATCTAAAGGTGTACAAGCCGTGGCTGGATGCCGCGTTCATCGATGAGCTGGGTGGCCGCAAAGAGATGAGCGAGTTCCTTATTCGCTCCGGTTTCGATTACAAGATGTCAACGGAGAAGGCATACTCCACCGACTCCAACATTCTTGGTGCAACGCACGAAGCCAAGGATCTGGAGTTTCTGAACAGCTCCATGAAGATCGTTGCGCCCATCATGGGTGCGGCATTCTGGCGCGATGATGTGGACGTAAAGCGCGAACAGGTAAGCGTACGTTTTGAAGAAGGCACCCCGGTTGCTCTTAACGGCAAGGAATACACAGACCCCGTGGAACTGATGCTGGTAGCAAACCGCATCGGTGGACGCCACGGCCTTGGCATGTCCGATCAGATCGAAAACCGCATCATCGAGGCGAAGAGCCGCGGTATCTACGAAGCTCCCGGCCTTGCGCTCCTCTTCATCGCGTATGAGCGCCTGATCACCGGCATCCATAACGAAGACACCATCGAGCAGTACCGTGAAAACGGTCGCAAGCTGGGGCGACTGCTGTATCAGGGCCGTTGGTTCGATCCGCAGGCCATCATGCTGCGTGAGGCTTCGCAGCGCTGGGTTGCGCGTCCTGTCACCGGCGAAGTCACGCTGGAACTGCGCCGCGGCAATGACTACTCCATCCTGAACACCGAAAGCCCGAACCTGACGTTTGCTGCAGAGCGTCTGTCGATGGAGAAGACGGAGTCTACGTTCTCGCCGCGTGATCGCATCGGCCAACTCACCATGCGCAATCTCGATATCACGGACACGCGCGCCAAATTGCAGATCTATGCAGAATCCGGACTCATCAAACTCGGCAAGGGTTCTGAAATGCCCCAACTGAAGGGCGCAGAAGAAGCATAATGGCAAACGAAGCAAACAAGATGTGGTCAGGCCGCTTCCGCGAGCCGCTGAATAAGGCATTCGAGCAGTGGCAGCGCTCATTCCCTTTCGATTGGCGTTTGCTACCGCAGGAAGCCGCAGCCAGCAAAGCACATGCGAAGACCATTGCCGCAGCAGGCATTCTCACGGATGCCGAGTTACAGTCCATTCTGAGCGGCCTTGATTCGCTTGCGGATGACTTTGTAAATGCGCGTCTCAATCTGAAGAGTGATGTTCCCGAAGACATCCATCACTTCGTGGAACTGGAACTGAAGGAACGCATCGGTACGGTTGCGCTAAAACTGCACACCGGCCGCAGCCGCAACGAACAGATCGCCACCGATCTGCGCCTGTATGTTCGCAATGCCATCGACCGTGCCATTGTGAATCTTGCAGCATGGGCTGCTTCCCTGCTCTCACTGGCGCAATCCACGGGCGAACATGCGATGCCAAGTTACACGCATCTACAACGTGCAGAACCTGTTCTTGTCGCCCATTGGCTCATGGCGTACTTTGAGATGGCCATGCGTGACATTACGCGTTTGCAGGACGCACGCGCACGCATGAACTTCTGCCCACTGGGCTCAGGCCCTATCGCGGGCGCTACGCTGAAGCTGGACCGCACCATTGCTGCAAAGGAGCTTGGCTTCACCGCTCCAACTGCGAACAGTATGGACGCCACCAGCGACCGTGACTTTGCACTGGAGTTCGCGCAGACGGCAGCAACCATCGGTCTTCATCTTTCGCGCTTCGCAGAAGAGATCACCCTGCATGCAACCGCCGAGTTCGGGTTCATCGAACTACCCGAAGCCTTCAGTACAGGTTCTTCCGCCATGCCGCAGAAGAAGAACCCCGATCTGACAGAGCTTGTGCGTGGCAAGAGCGGACGTTTGCTTGGCGCAGCCACCACCTTCGCCACCATCCTCAAAGGACTTCCCCTGGCCTACAACAAGGACATGCAGGAGACGCAGGAAGCGACCTTTGAAGTCGCGGAAACGCTGGATGGGATGCTGCCGCTGCTTGCTCCTTTCACGGTCGCACTTCAGTTCCGTTTTGACCGCATGGAAAACGCTGCAACGCATGGCTATTTGAATGCAATGGCGGCGGCAACGTATCTCGTATACAAGGGTGTTCCCTTTCGCACGGCGCATGAGAAGGTCGGCAATGCAGTTCGTTTCGCGCTCGACACGAACCGCGAACTGAACGATCTGAACGTGGAAGAATTGAAACAGTTCGGTGAAGAATTCGGCAGCGACTTCCATGATGCCATCACACTGAAAGCAACATTGGATTGCCACGACGTCATCGGCGGCACGGCCATCCAGCAGGTAAAGGAATCACTCGCTTCGGCGCAGAAGAGACTTGAAGAACTCAAGCGCCAGATGGAGATAAAACATGCCCTCGGCTAGTGTTCGAAAGGCGCGTCTGCAGGACGCAGCTAATATCTTCGAACTGGTCAACTCGCTCTCCGGTGACGGCACGCTGCTGCGTCGCCAGTATGCAGAAATCTGCGAAAACGTGCGCGATTTCCATGTTGCCGAAAGCGAAGGTGGAGTCTTCCTTGGCTGCGGCGCACTGCATCTCTACGGCCCGCATCTGGCCGAAATACGCTCTATCGTAATGAAGCCGGAAGCCAAAGGACAGGGCGCAGGCGGCATGCTGCTGAAGGCTCTGCTTCAGGAAGCGGAAGACCACGGCGTGCAGACCGTCTGCCTGTTCACTCGCATCCCGGACTTCTTCTTCCGCTATGGCTTTCGCACCACCATGGATCGCACTGCGTTGCCGGATAAGATCTACAAGGACTGCCAGAAGTGCCCACGCCTGCATGCCTGCGACGAAGTGGCAATGCTGCGTGGCCCGGTGCCTCGCGTTGCCGTGCTGGGACCTGCCAAGATCAAGCAACCCGAACTGGTTCCCTTACAGATTGCCTTCACCGGCACCGATCACTAACAGCAAAGGCGGCCCGCCAAGGCCGCCTTACTTCTTTGCCGCGCGCAACTACCACGCGTGCAGATAACCATCTTTCTCCGTGATGTTCACGCGCACACCGAACAGATCATAGAGCTTGTCTTCCGTGATCATCTCCTCGCGCGATCCATCCGCAACGATGCGTCCATCGCGCATCATCAGCACGCGATCAATCTCCGGGATGATGTCTGCAATATGATGTGTCACCAGGATTAGTCCAGTTCCCTGTTGCACCAGACCGCGCATGGTGTTGCGCAACTCGGCCTGTGCCGCAATGTCCAGCGCGTTCGACGGTTCATCCATCAGCAGCATCCGCTCTTCCGGTGTATCACCGCTGCCTACCAGTGCACGTGCAATCATCACTCGCTTCTGCTGGCCAGCTGAAAGCGTTCCTAACTCCTGCTGTGCAAACTGTTCTGCGCCTACATGCTTCATTGCAGCGGCTGCAAGTTCACGCATGTGATCTGTCACAGTGAGATTCGGCCATAGCGTTGCGGATGAGAAGAAGCCCGTCAACACAGCATCAAACGATGTGGTGTGACGTGCGGACTTGCTCGGAGGTTCCGAAGTCACAACACCCAGCTTTCGCTTGAGCTCTGTAAGGTCCCAGCGCTGACGGCCAAAGATCTCCACGTGCATCCCTGGCTGCACCAATGGGTAAATTTCTGAGGTCATGGCCTTGATGAGCGTACTCTTACCGCATCCGTTGGGGCCCAGGATAGCAATGCGTTCGCCGCGCCGCATCTCCAGATGGATATCGTGCAGGATGGTGCGTTCGCCACGCATCACGTTCACATTACGGAACGAAAGGAAAGGCTTCAACTCTTCAGCAGACAACAGTCACTCCATAGGCGCAACAGCGCTCACAGATTCAGTGTAATGATCAGAGGCGTGAACAACAGCAAGAGTGCGGTGATTGTAGGCAGCGGACCGAATGGTCTGGCGGCAGCCATCGCGCTTGCACGTGCCGGTGTGCGTGTCACCCTCTTTGAGGCAGCACCGCGGGCAGGAGGCTGTCTCCGCTCGGAAGCTCTGACACTACCAGGCTGTATTCACGATGCGGGAGCCGCTGTCTTTCCGCTGGGGAAGGCATCGCCCTTCTTCCGCACATTGCCGCTGGAACAGCATGGGCTTACGTGGATCGAACCAGATATTGCTGTAGCTCATCCGCTGGAGAATGACGATGCTGTGGCACTACTGCATGACATCAACGCGACTGCATCGCTACTGGGCGAAGACGGGCAACGATGGAAGCAGTGGATGCGTCCACTTTTGGTTGCATGGCCATCGTTGCTTCAGGATGCATTATCGCCGCTGTTGCGCGTGCCGCGCCATCCGCTGCGCATGGCACGTTTCGGAATGCAGGCTTTACAGTCTGCTCACAGTCTCTCCACTCAGTTGAAGACAGCAAGAGCGCGAGCACTCTTTGCAGGTCTTGCGGCGCATGCCAACGTCCCGCTGGAGATGGCAGCCAGTGCAGGTGAAGGTCTGGTGCTGGCAGCCGCAGCACACAGTACAGGTTGGCCCATTGCACGCGGTGGATCACAGAGTATTGCGAACGCCATGCTTTCTCTACTGCAGGAACTTGGTGCAGAGATTGTTCTATGTCATCCTGTTGCGTCGTTACGTGATCTACCCAAGGCCGATGCACTGTTGCTTGATGTCACACCGCGCCAGTTCGTTTCCTTAGCTAACCATGCGCTTTCTGAATCGGAGGCACAATCACTGTTGGATGTCCGGCTCAGTCCGGGTGTATGCAAGTTGGACTGGGCGCTCTCTTCGCCGATTCCGTGGCAGTCTGAGCTACCGCGTCGTGCTGGCACCGTGCATCTTGGCAGCAGCCATGAGGAGATCGCCGCGTCGGAGCGTGATGCGTGGAACGGCAAGGCGAACCATCATCCGTACGTTCTTCTCTCGCAGCCAAGCCTCTTCGATACGACGCGTGCGCCCGCGGGTATGCATACGGCATGGGGATACTGCCATGTCCCCAACGGATCGACAGAAGACTACACACAACGCATCGAGGACCAGATCGAGCGGTTCGCTCCGGGTTTTCACAACACCATACTTGCGCGGCATGTGCGCACAGCCACAGACATGGAGCAATGGAACCCCAACCTTCTGGGTGGCGATATCTCCGGCGGCGCCATGACGCTGAAGCAGATCGTGTTGCGCACGCGGCATCGAACGGCACTGCCGGGGGTGTATCTATGCTCGTCGTCTACCGCTCCGGGCGGAGGCGTCCATGGCATGTGTGGATGGCATGCAGCTTGTGCTGCTGCAGCAGACATGCAACTGCCGCGTCTGCGGCTGGCATAAATGGCAACTGCGGACCGAAGTCCGCAGTTGAGCATTCCATTCAGGAGCAGTAAGACTACATCGCTGCTGCGGGAATCACACCGCAGGCAATGCGCTTGCCCGACGCGCCTGCCGGGTCGGTCTTCTGGTCATCCACCAACTCATGCACCACTACGGTCTTGCCGTAGATGGAGGACATGGATGCGGTATCCAGCGAGATATCGGGGTTGGTCAGTGTGGCCTTACCCTTGCCATCGGAACCGACCTTCACACTGGAGGGAAAGTCGCCAGCGTGGTGTCCTTCCGGATTCTCGTAACCGTGGTGCTTGTTGTCAGGGTTCAGATGGCCCTTGGCGCTGGCGAAGTCAGGTGCGGTGCAGGCATCGCCCGCATGCACGTGGATGCCATGCTCGCCCGCGGGCAGATCATGCAGTGACACCTTCATGTCCACAACCTTGCCCTTCTTGGCGAACTCCACGGTACCTACATCCTTGCCAGCAGCATCCTTCAGCTCAACCTTGACGGGCTTCTGTGCCACTGCGAATGCAGTCAAGCTACATGCGCCCAAAACCACTGTTGCCATCCACGACTTCTGCATATTCCTGCTCTCCCTTTGAGTCTCCGCTCATGGTAACGCGGAGAGCTAACCCTCATCACACAATACCGCTTGGTGACTTGGATTCGCTCTCCGCGCTGGATGATGCCTGACTGCGTTTATTGACCGATCTGGCTGGAAAGTGAATCGATGAAATCTGCTTCATCGTTCAAGCTCTTTACCAGAACATCCAACTGCTGCTTTGCTTCGTCGAAGCGGCCTGCTTCGATGGCCTCACGTACCCCGGGCAGGGTGCTGGCGCCGTAGCCGGTGTAGGTACCGGGGGCGTAGATGAGGTGCTTTACCCACGGGCGTCCGGGGAGACCTGCGTCGGACAGGAGCTTGCGCTCGCTCACCGCCAGGCCGTCATTCAGGGCCTTGCGCTTCTCCGGGGAGAGTGCGACAGCCTTCGCCGCCAATCCCTCGTAGCGCGTGGATGCGGTGGACAGCTTGCCGATGGCGGCGTCCAGCATAGTCCAGTCGTACGTGGGAGGCAGCGGCAGCGCGGGCGGCGGCGCGAGGGAGTTCTTCGGGTCGTTGGCCAGGGTGAATGCGCCGGACTTCAGGGCGCGGTCCCGCTGGGTGGACTCCGTCTGCATGGTCTTCACCTCGCCCTTGAGGTTGTCTGCGTAGTCCTTCACTGTGAGCGCCAACTCCGTGAAGTTGTACGGCATGACGTCCGCGTTGGCGATGCGCAGGACGATGGTTCCCGCAGTCTGGGCGAACAGCTTGCCGTAGACCTGGTCCTTGTCGGCGAAGGTGTCCCAATGCCACGGGGTGTCGTAGGCGGAGTGGTAGGTACCGCCACGATCCTCGCCGCCGTAGCCGATGTTGATGGAGGCTACACCGAGGTGGTCGATGAAGCCGGCGTAGTCCGAGCCAGAGCCTGCGGGGCCGAAGGGGATGGTCTTACGGTTGGCGCCGTCACCGCCGGAGCGGCGACCGCGACCGGTCTGCGTGGCGGCCTTCTGGCGATCCCATACGCTCTTGCCGGTCTCGGGATCGGTCAGTTCGCGGGTGACGTTGTTCACCATGAGCTCGAAGCTCTGGGAGCCGCTGCCACCGAAGTAGCCGCGACCGTTCTCGTCGGAGTTGATGTATACCGCACCGTGCTTCGTCAGTTCGTCGGCGTGACGTTCTGCCCACTCTGTGGAGCCGAGCAGGCCGGGTTCCTCACCGTCCCATGCGGCGTAGACGAGGGTGCGCTTCGGGCTCCAGCCCTGCTTGTGCAGATCGCCCAGTGCGCGTGCCTCTTCCATGAGGGCAGACTCACCACTGATGGGGTCATCTGCGCCGTTGACCCAGCCGTCGTAGTGGTTGCCGCGCACGATCCATGTGTCGGGCTCTTCACTGCCCTTCAGCGTGGCGATGACGTCGAGCACGGGCTTGGTTCCCCAGTCGGATTCCACCTTCAGGTGGACCTTCTCCTTGCTGGGGCCGAACTTGTAGGTGAAGGGCAAGGCTCCGCGCCACGATGCGGGTACGGTGCGGCCATCCAGTTGCGCCAGCAGCGGTTTGGCGTCGCCCCACGAGATGGGAAGTGTGGGGATCTGCATGATGACCTTGCTGTCCTTGATGGCGAGGCGCTTCACGCCGGGGACAGAGGGTTCGCCGGGAGTGAGCGGGTCACCGGCATAGAGCGTGGTGTCTGCCACGGAGCCGCGCTGCACGCCCCATTCGGGACGCATGGGACCAGCAGGAATGGCTTCACCGGCAGCGAAGCCGTCATCCGCGGGATCGGAGTAGATGATGCAGCCGACAGCGCCGTGCTCGTAGGCCAGCTTGGGCTTGAGGCCGCGCCAGCCGCCGCCGTAGCGGGAGATGACGATGGCGCCCTTCACGGAGACGCCGTTGCGCTCCAGTTCCTCATAGTCGGCCTTCATGCCGTAGTTCACGTAGACCAGCGGCGCGGTTACATCACCGTCAACCGCATAGATGTTGTACGGCGGCATTGCAGGGCTCTTGTCCTGCGTGTACGGATCTTCGGGAACAGGCGGCTCTTCCAGCTTCGCCTTGTAGGGCTTTGCTCCCAGGAGTTCCAGCACGCGCACCTTTGGCGTGGGATAGAGCACATCAAAGGACTCGATCTTCGCATCCCAGCCCCACGACTTGTACTGCTCGACGAGCCATTCCGCATTGGCACGCTGCGCTGCCGAACCTACGTTGTGCGGATGCGCGGCCAGCTTGTGCATGTTGGCGGAGATGCGCTTTGCATCCGGCAGCGCGAGGAACTTCGACTCGAGCTGTCGCTCGGTCTGCGCGCTCTGCGGGGTGAAGCCGAGGATGGGCTTTGGAGCTTCCTGCGTTACGGCAGCAATGGGAAGCAGAAGGGCGAGCGAGGCAGCAGCGAGTTGGCGCATTTTCTTTGTGGCACTCCCGGAATGGAGGGGGTCCCCCTCCCCCCTGTTTTTTGCAAAATCGTCATTCTACGGGAGATAGCTGCGGGGTTACCGCAAAATCGTCTTCCGCAAGGACTTAGAGGCAAAATCGTCTTAACAAAAGACTTAGCTCGCGGTGGCAAAGCCAAGCCGGCTTAATTTTTGGGTGCGTTTCCAGTGTAGCAAGTTTGAAGGAAATTACCGGCAGCCGTAGATGGCTGATGGGAATGGGGTTATGCAGACAGGAGCTTGACAGGATTTTTGTGTGGTTCTTAATGCCTTCCTTAAGGAGCGTGCGTTCCGGGACCAATCTCAATGCCCTCCATATTCAGCGATGAGGCGCATACTTTCCCGATTCACTAGTTTCTGAAATACGAATCGTTCTCCCCACTCAATAGGAGTGACGTTTTGATAGAGATGAACTCCATTGATTCCGTAGCCAGGATGAAGTTGTTTTCGTAACGAGGCAACCGCATTCGGATTTGCTCCATGTTCCAAAAGAAGTTTCGTGAACGGAGCCTCAGGAATCTCTCCGTTGTGATTCATCCAGAAGTTTGTTTGAGATACCACTGTAGAAAACAACGGCGTGTGTCCTCCAAATCCCTCGGCGTCCACGTCTGCCAGCGCATCGGCACTCATCCCCTGAGCCAACAACCACTCCGCAATTTCGATCTCGCCATAGTCTGCACACATATGCAATAACGTCGCACCGGCCAGCGGCGTTCCGTAAGTGGCTTCAACTTCGCTGGAGCAGCGTAATGCCGGAGGATACATTTCAGCAAAAGAAAATGTGCGGGTAAGCAAGCCGGGATCCAGTTGGAGATGACGTTCCAACAGATCGATACGCCCACGATGTAGGGCCATGGTGGGTGTGTCTGGAAGTGTGATTCCGTGGTCAGCATAGAGTTCGAGAATGCGATGCTTTGCTGCCGGATTGCGACTATCGGTCTCAAGAACCATGGCGACAGGCGCAAGGCAGTTTCCAGCTTCATCAGCGGCACGCGCTCCGAGCTGAAATAACAACTCTGTGCCCGCCACATTCAGCGTGTACGCAGCGCCACTAAGCGATTCATGCAATGGTCGTGGATCGTCCATGAGAGCGTGCAGACGTCGCGCAGTTCCCACCTGCCCCTGAAGACAAGCGCGTCCGAATGCATACTGCCAATCCCTGGCTCCCAGGGAAGATAACATCTCGATGATGGCATCCTGGCCAAGGTTGGCAGCGTAGGACATCGGCGGTCCCCAATTTCCATTGACGCCACGTGCATCCTCAACCAGCAACCTGGGATCACGCAGCACCATCGCCTTGACTACTTCCACATCGCCGCGCCAGATCGCATCGGTCATGCGGCATGCGATCACGAGACGCGGCCAGTTGGGCAGGCCGTAGCTTCGAGCAAGGACAAACTGAGCGTCCGCAAGCTTAGCGTTTAGCGAATTAGTTATAGATGGGATGTACTCCCGAAATTCCGCGACGGCTTCAGGTTCGTTGCGGCGAAATGCCCGCAACAGCTCTTTTGCTTGATGCCTCAATTGTTCAAGGTTGGGGCGAACGGGAAAGTGACGGCTTGCCATAACGGACCTCCTCTAGGTCGTGCCATGGGTCCGCTACCAGGCGAAAGGAGATTCGTTGAAACCAAGTTGTCGAACTTCGGCAGGTGGACTCGGTCCTGTCCGCGGACGGGAAGCGCCCTGTGCGCTAACGCAAGTCTAATCGACCTGCGATAGCCTTGCTGGATTTCCAGCAGACAATCTCCGTCCCACAATCGAGCGGTTGATTCGACGTTGGCTTTGACACGCTGCCCACCACAATGACACCTGGTGTCTATCTTGGCGGACTCGAATTTGATGCCAGATTCCTGCGAGAGCATGGACCATATTCAGGCGGAGAGTACCGTGACTTTGCCGTCGGGTGTTTTCGTAAAGGCGTGGAGTGTGTTGCCTGCGGCGTCAACATGGCGCAGCGTGAGCAGTTTTTCCGTGACAGAAAGATGGCTGAAGCCGTTGACCTTCTGCGCCCAGGGGCCACGCTGGTCCGGGGTGATCTTCAGGTCGTAAAGCTCTGCGCCGCCGCCACCGGAGAGGAAGAAGCTGGTGGGATGTCCGGCAAACTCCAGATGCTGCAGGTCGTGATCGTGTCCGCCTAGATACGCGTGCACGCCGTAACGCTGCAGCAACGGGTCCCAATCGCGGATGAGCATGGGGTGGTCGCCGTGCGGGCCGTCCGTGTACACCGGATGATGCGCCATGACGATGGTGAACGGCGTGAGGCGTGGCGTGGCCAGTTCTTTCTCAAGCCATGCGAGCTGCGTAATGCGTTCCTCTTCGGTGAGGGTGAAGTTGCGGTTGGGTATGCCGTCGGCGTTGGGTTTGATCTCGTGAGGCATGTTGCTGTCGAGCGCGATGAAGTGGATGAGCGGCTTCTTTGCGGGGAAATCGAAGCTGTACCACTTGGCTGGCATGGTCCAGCGGCTGTGTCCGCGATGGGAGTAAGCAAGCTCTGCTTCGACCTTGCTGGCTGGGTACATCTGGTAGTCGTGGTTTCCGAGGATGGCGTAGGCAGGGCCGGGGAAGACACTGGCGGGATAGAGGTCTTCAAAGTGCGTCTTCCATCGCGGTGAATCAACACCGCCGGGCAATTCGTCGTACCAGTTATCGCCGAGCATGAGGAGCGCGTTTGGATGAAGGCGCTGCGACCGCGTGTACTTCACCATGCCTGCAGCGACCAGTTCCTGTGCGGCAGGATGTGCATTTCCCCAATCGCCGATCATGAGGAGGTCGGCTTCGCCGTGCGGCTGGGCAGCGATGGCAGGGATTGCCTGCGAGGCCAGGACGGCGGCGCTGAAGCCGATGGTCTGCCGCAGGAAGCGACGACGGGTGATCTGCAAATCCATTGTTTCGGGGTTCTCCCTCTGCGAATCCCTTATACCAACCGTTGGTGAAGATGTCGCGAATTCCGAGAGAAAAGCAGTCATCTCCGGTTGCTGATTTCCAGTCCTCTTTTTCGCCTCTGTTTGCCTGCTAGCCCGGAGGCAGGACGACGTAGGAGAGTGCACCGTCGCGTTCGATCTGGAGGACGAGCGTGTCGCGGCCGGGGATCTGCGCCAGTTGTTTACGGAGGTCTTCCACGGAGTTGACCTGATGACCGTTGATGGCGTGGATGACGTCATGCGGACGGAGTAACTGCTCCGCGACACGAAGCGCGCTGGAGCGTGCCGCAACGAGGACACCCTCAGGGCTGCGAACGGGATTCCATTCCGAAGATGTTTGCGGATCGACTGTGACGGCGAATATCTCAAGCCGCTGGATGAGATTGCGGCCGTAGGTGATGTCGTCTGTGAGGTTGCGTGAACGGTTGGTGGCGCGGTCGGGTTCCACGTTGAGCGTAAGTGTTTTTTCTCCGCGCATGAGTACGACTGGAATGGACGCCTGCGGCTTGAGTGCAGCAACTGTCTGCGCGTAGTTGACGATGTTGGTGACGCGCTTGCCGTTGACGCTTTGAATGATGTCACCCGGCTTGATGCCGGCACGTTCGCCGCTGCCGGAGGGCCACACATCCTCGACAAGGACGCCCTGCGTGCCGGTGAGGCCGAGGCCGCGTGTGAGGTCGCGAGAGAGGGTGTGGGTGGTGACAGAGAGCGTGGAACGTGTGACGCGGCCGTCGCGCTTGATGGTTTCAAATGTTGAATGCACGATGTCCGCGGGGATGGCGAGCGCGATACCTTCATTGCCACCGGTGCCGGAATAGATGAGCGTGTTGATACCGATGAGATTGCCGCGCACGTCGACGAGCGGGCCACCGGAATTGCCGGGGTTCACAGCGGCGTCGGTCTGGATCCAGAGGCGCGGATCATCTGGTGTGGACTGGCGACGCACAGCAGAGACAATGCCCATAGTAACGGTGCGCTCAAAGCCGAAGGGACTGCCAAAGGCGATGGCAACCTGGCCCTGGTGAGCCTGTGTGACGTGTGAGATGTCCAGGAAGGTGAAGGTTTCTTCCGGTGGTGGGTTTACCTTCAGGACGGCGAGGTCCATCTCTGCGTCGTCGCCGACGCGTGTGGCGGCAAGGTTGTGCACGTGACCTTTGGTGTCTCGGATTTCCACGCGCAGGTTCTGCGTTCCGGCGATGACGTGCGCATTGGTGATGATGTAACCGTCGGCAGAGACGAGAACGCCTGAACCCTGCACGGTGCCACCCGTCAGCAGGCCCGTTTCCGATTGCGAACTGTTGTCGGAGTCCTTGTCGCCGATGTACACGCGCCCGGAGATGCGTGCGACTGCAGGCATGATGCGGGTGGAGAGCGCCTCAAGATCGTCAGAGAACTGAAGCAGCGGCGAGGCGGGTGGCTGCTGTTGCGCGCAGGCGGCAACGGAGCAGGCGAGAAGCATGATGGCCGGAATGGCACGGGGGAGCATATGTGATCACCGTAGCAGCAGTGAGGCAGAAGACGAAGAGACTTTCAGGTGCTGCGTACAGGGCTGGTGTGCGGTGTACGCCAGCCGTGTTCGTCGCCGAGTGTGCAGCGATCCATGACGCCCCATGCAGTGAGTTGTGTGATCCAATGCGCGTTTGCGATGACTTTGAAACCCAGCATGTCGCAGGCGGTGATGAATGCCGTCCACTGCACGGCGTTGGGGACACCGCCGGGTGATTCGACGCCGACGATGTGGTCGCGATCAAAGCCAGGGATGAAGGCGATGATGTGATCGTCGATACCGCTGATGAAGGGGCGTCCGGCTTCGTCGCTGTGGTGGATAACATCACGACAGTAACGGCTGCCACCATTGAGTTGCGACTGGACGAGCGAGTTGATGAGTTGGCCAATGGTGTGGACACGGTTGCTGATGTTGCCCAGACGCATATCTTCAAAAGCGACGGTCTGATCGTTCATGGCAGCGGCGGTGCGGGACATGCCTGCGATGCGGCGATCTTCGCCGAGCGGGTCATACGCAGAGACAGGGCCGAGGCCGAGGCGTGAGCGATACACCTGCGGAAGCGCGTGGATGCCGTGAAGCTGTTTGGCGGGCCAGACACCGAAGAGATCGTAGTCACCCGTGCAGCAGTTTTTGTAATGGCCGAGGGGGTAGGGCGGATAGGGATTGACGAGGGAGAGTAGCGGCTTGAGTTCGTTGCCCTGAAGCAGTGTGCTCCAGTTGCCGAACTTCCATGAAACGGTCTGCCGAGAGAGCGTTTCGTTGGTGTAGTAGAGGGCGAAGACCGTGTCGCCGAAACGCTCTTCCTTGCGCAGCACGTAGTCAAAACGTACGGGCGTGAGGACTGTCCCGATCCAGGTGCCGGGAACCACTTCTACCGCGTCGATGCGTGCACCGGCATTTTCCGGGTCGTTCCAGGTGCGGAGTTCGTCGAAGCGCGCCTGGGTGAGGCAAATCTGTTCTGTGGACGCACGCCAGCGGCCAGTGCGGTCCCATTTGTCGCCGTGGAGAGCGTGGTCCACGTCTTCCTTCTGCTTCTTGTTGTAGCCCGCGCCTTTCTTGTGCAGGCGTTCATCGACGCAGATGAAGCCGGCCATGGGACCGAAGTCGCAGCTCTTGCTCTTCATGCGGAAGCCCTTGGTGTCATAGCCGCCGGACATCAGGCCCATGCACACGCGTCCCAGTTGACGGCTGCTGATGATGCAGCGTTCCTGTCTGGCGATCTGCATGAAAATCTGCGCGTGATCCCACGGCATGCCGACAAGGTTAGCGGCGTCACGGTCGCGCTTGAGCGCGTGGAATGCGGCTGGAAGCAAGGATATCTCCGGTGGAAGGGCGGACTAAGAGTATCGTGGCAATACTTTCTTTCACCAGAATTGTTTTTCCCTGAACCAGAAGAGGAAGTTTTGCGTAAGAGGAGATATAACCCCTTCCGAATGGATTTCGCCATGAATGCTGGACGCTCTGCCCTTGTTGCCGCATGCATACTTTTCACCGCGCTTTGTTCTGTTCCGGTGCGCGGACAGGCTGCCGCAGCCGCGCCACAGATAACTGCACCTGCGTTTGAAGTGGCGACGATCAAGCCAAGCGATCCGATGAAGCGGAATCGCGGATTTCATGTGAACGGCAACCGCGTGAACGTTGAGAACCAGGATGTGACGACGCTGATCAGTGTGGCCTACTCGATCCATCCGAAACAGATTGTGAATGCTCCGGACTGGTTCAATACGGCGCGATGGGAGATTGACGGTGTTGCAGACAAAGAGGGCAAGCTGAGTGTGCCTGATGTCCAGTTGATGCTGCAGAAATTACTGGCGGATCGATTTGGGCTGAAGTTCAAGCGTGAGCAGCGCGAGATTCCGGTGTATGCATTGACCGTGGCCAAGGGTGGGCCGAAGCTGGAAAAGAGTAAGTCCGATCCGAATGCTTTGCCCGATCAGCATGGGAACGGCAAAGGCAGGATGCAGTTTCAGAACACGACGATGACGGTCTTCCTGCTGGGCATGCAGAGTGAGTTCGATCGGCCTCTGGTGGACCAGACGGGGCTGGATGGGCACTACGACTTCTCGTTACGATGGACGCCAGATGGTGTTGCGGCAGGCGATGCCGATGCGCCGCCGGGGATGTTTACGGCGATTCAGGAACAGCTTGGGTTGAAGATATTGCCCGTGAAGGCTCCGGCGAATGTGCTGGTGATTGAGAGCGCGGAGAAGCCTTCGGCGAATTGAGGGATTCCCTCAGGGGCTAAAGCCCCTGCGTCGCTGCGATGGTTACGGCAGGGCTGAAGCCCTGCCCTTCCGAAAGAAGTTCGCGCTCTTGCGCGAATGGAGCGCCTTCGCCGCTCGGCCCAGGTTAGCTTTGCGAACCTGGGGCACCCGGTTGAAGCCCTGCCCTTTCAAAGAAGTCGCGCCCTCGGCGCGATGGAGCTTCGCTGGTTCGTGCTTTGCACGAATACCCAGGTTAGCTTCGCGAACCTGGGGCACCCGGTTGGCGGTTGAAACTTTTGGGCAGTCGTGGCGCATGTGAATGCGTAGGGATTCTTCGCTTCGCTCAGAATGACGGCCTTGGGCGTATGAGCTTCGCTGGTTTTCCTGTTCCTATGAGACACGCCTCATCCGCAGGATTTGTTGCGGACGAGGCGTGTTGGTTGTGTCGCGTGGTGCCTTTATGTTGCTTGCTGCTTACGGCTTTGCTGTGTTGTTCGTGCGGTTGGCGTCCGGGATGCGCTGGTCCGGGTCGACGGTGACAGAGGCGATCTTCTTTGTGGTGGGAAGAGCGAGGTCGTACTTCGCCTTCTGCATCCAGGTTTCCGCTGGCAGTTTGATCTTCAGGTCTGTGCCGTCTTCGTATTTGACCTGTATCCATACGGGCAGAACAAGCTGGCCGTTCTGTTCGATGGTGACCTTTGCGCCCTTGGATGGGTCGGCTGCGTCGACGTACTTCACGTCCTTCGCGGCAAGGTCGAGCGACCAGTTGTTCTCATACCAGCCGTGCCAGAAGTAGCTGAGGTCTTCCCCGCCCTCTGATTCCATCTCGCGGAAGAAGTCTGAGGGTGTGGGGTGTTTGAAGGCCCAGTCGCTGATGTATTTGCGGAAAGCACGATCGAAGACGTTGTGGCCCAGGATGTCTTCGCGCAACAGCCACAGCCCCTCTGCCGACTTGAAGTAGGTGACGGGGTGGCGATACTTTTCGCGGATGGCGTCTGCACGAGAGAGGATGGTGGGCGCCTGAGGGTCTGCGATGACCCTGGCAATCTGATCCGCGGGTGAGTCGGAGCCGGGAGCGTACTCGCCGTCACGCTTGGGCGCGTACTTACCCTTCCTGTAGTAATCCGACTCATAGATGTCGATGAAGGTGTTGAAGCCCTCGTCCATCCATGCATCGCGGCGTTCGTTGCTCTGCACGATCATGGGGAACCAGGTGTGGCCCACTTCATGCGCGGTGACGACGAAGCTGCCCTTGCCCTTGTCGCGGATGCCGTCGAAGACCATCGACGGGTACTCCATGCCGGAAGAGAATCCGGCGACGTTGGTCATGACGGGCCATGGGTAGGGATACCAGTCGCGCGAGAAGTTTTCGACAGTGTCCTTGGTGTATTCCGTGACCATGGGCCATGCGTCAGGATCGGCGGATTCCGCGGGATAGAAGCTTTGCGAGAGGGCCGTCTTGCCTGCGGGCAGGTTGATCTTTGCGGCGTCCCACACGAAGCCCGCAGAGGCCGAGAAGACAGCATCGCGGGTGTGGTCCATGTGGTAGTGCCATGTCAACGTGCCGTCCTGCTTCGGTCGGCTGTTGGGGTCCTTGACCTCATCGACAGAGCGGATGATGACTGTTGCATCCGAGGTGCGCGCTTTAGCGAGAAGGTCCTGCTGCTTCTTTGTCAGTACGTCTTTCTCGTTGACGAGGAGGCCGCTGCCTGCGACGAGCATGTTCGAGGGCACGGTGACGTAGTAGTCATAGTTGCCGAACTCGGTGTAGAACTCGTTGCCGAGGTAGGGCTGCGTGTCCCATCCGCGAACATCGTCATAGACGCACATGCGCGGATACCACTGCGCGATGTCGTAGATTTCGTAGCCATCGCGCGACTTGTCGACGGAGGTGCGGCCACCCCAGCGGCCCGGCACCTTGTAGTGGTACTTGATGTGGATTTTGATCTGACCACTGTGAGCGAGCGGCTTGGGCAGATCAATGCGCGCGCGGGTGTCGCTGACGATGTAGGTTGCCTTCTCAGGCTTTGCGCCCTTGGTGGTGGCGATGAGTTCTACCGACTCAAAGACAGTACCTTCGGTGAACTGATCAGCAGGTGCGCGGCGGCTGCCACCCGCGAAGCTGCGTGCGCGTGCGTCGAGGCGATAGGTGTTCTGTTCCACCTGCAGCCACAGGCTGTTCAGCGTGTCCGGCGAGTTGTTGGTGTAGGTGATGGTCTCGTCGTTCGTGAGGGTCTGCGTGGCCGTGTCGATGCTGGCGTGCATCTCGTAGTCCGCCTGGTTCTGCCAGTAGTTGGGACCGGGTGCGCCGTTGCCGCTGCGGTAGATGTTGGCCGTCTGCGGCATGGTGAAGGGCGCGAAGGTCTTCAGCGGATCGTAGGTAGCGGATGGGCCGCCGGTGTCAGGCAGTTGCGGACGACGCTGCTGGCCTTCGGGCGGTTGGGCAAGGGCAAATGTGGCAGTGAGGGCGACGGCGGCAGCAACAAAGCTGCGACGCATGGCACGGGTGTGCTGCATGACTGGACTGCTCCTGAACAAGTGTGGCTCTATCAGAACAGCTTGCAGCACGTGCGGCAAGAAGGATGTTGCGGTTTTCATGGGGTGTCGTGGGATTACGTGACATTCCCTCAGCGGCTGCAGCCGCTTGTTTTTCACCGGGATTTACGGCAGGGCTGAAACCCTGCCCTTCCGAAAGACGCACTTCGTGCGTATGAGCTTCGCTTTGCGAAGCTGGCTGTTTGGATTTGTGGCTGGAAGGGTCTGAGGGAATGGGCTTGGGAGGAATCGTTGGGATTCTTCGCTGCGCTCAGAATGACGTGCTCTGCACGTATGAGCTTCGCTGGTGTCCCCTAAGGACGCTGGTATCCCCCTAAGGACGTTGGTGTTCGCTAAAGAACGCTGATGTTCTCTTAAGACGCTGGTGTTCCCTCAAGGCGCTGGTGGTTCAGAAAGATAGGTTTGCTAACTACGCGTGAAGAAGTGGCAACCGGAATTTCAGGCAGCAACAACCTTTACGCAGCGACGGTGGCTTCGATGAGTTCCGGGGCGGCTTCGCGGGGTTTCTGCTCGTCGTATGGCACCAGTGGAAGGTCGGCGTCGCGCCAGCCTTCAAAACCGCCGCGCAGCGGACGCACGCGGTGTACACCGAGACGCTGGAGGCGCTTGGCCAGTGTGGCGGACGTCTCGTCGTTCGGGCAGGTGCAGTACAGAACCACGTCCGTGTCGCGTGGCAACAGGTGGCAGTGCTTCTCCAACTCCGTGGGGCTGATGCGCAGAGCGCCGGGTAGCACACGCGGGTCTGGAAGGTAATCGAGCGGATGGCGCAGGTCCACGATGAACGGCTGCTTTGCATCTCCGGCTTCCGCCATGTTCATGAGGTTTTTCAGCTCAGTTACGGTGATGGCGGAGTTCTGCAGGTCGCGCAGGAACTGCCGCTGCGACCAGATGCGACGCGCCACGAACCCAAGGACCACCAGCACAAACAGCAGCACACCAAAACGCGTGAGCAGATGGATGAGCATCGTATGCCTTTCCGCAAAGTCGCCGATGAAGCGTCCACCGAAGACATATGCCGCTGCCCAGATGGCCGATCCCATAAGGTCATAAGCTACGAACCGAACAAAGGGCATACCCGTTTGCCCGGCGATGGGCGGCGCTACCGTGGAAAGGCCGGGGATGAACTTGGCGAAGAGCAGGGTGGTGGCTCCGTGGCGATTGAAGGAGCCCTCAGTCTTCTTCACACACGTGGACGCTTCCAGGGACATGCGGCACACGAGTTTGACCACGCGGCTGCCGTAGCGGACACCAAGGAAATACCAGAGGGAATCAGAAATCAGACAGGCAAGCAGAATGGATGCCATGACCGGCACAGCATGAATACGGTGCGTTGCCGTGAGGGTTCCCGCAGCCACAAGCAATGGCACCGACGGCACGGGAATGCCAAGCTGCTCCACCAGCACCCACAAGAAGAGGATGCTGTAGGCATAGTGTTCGAAAAATGCAACTGCGATCGGCATAACCAGGGGAACCTACACTTGTAGATGATGCAGGATCGCCTTTGGTTTCGCACAGCCCCGGAACAATAAAAAACGGCTGACGCCGGGGAGCGTCAGCCGTGAGACGAAAAGCTTACTTCTTACGGGTGGCTACAAAGTATTTCGCGACGGTGCCGACGAACGGACGGGCATCGGGCGGGGTGGCAATGTTGCCATTCAGGATGGTGCTGAACGGCGTCGCCGTGCCGTAATATGTGCGCGTGTCATCCACGTTCTGCGAGAGCACCGTTCCATCCAGGTTGATGCCGGCGAAAAGGCCCTTGGAACGCGAGTAGGTGAGGAACTCCGCGTTGAGCTTCCAGTCAGTCCCCGCCTGCGCGTTGCGACCCACCGGACCGGCAGAGGCAGCGGCATCCGCGCCAATCTTGAACTTATTCTTCAGCATCTCCTGCAAGCCATTCTGATTCATGGCGATCAGCACCAGATCCGTGGACTGGCCGCCAATCTGGAAGCCGACGCTGCCGCCCGTAAGCTGGACGAAGACCGGAGCGCTCCAGCCGTGGCCGGTTCGGCAGGTGGCCACACCCTGGCCGTATTGCGCGCCCACGATGAATGCACCCTTCTTGTAAGCAGGAATCACCACCACACACTCGGCGCCACCAAGGATGGATACCGGAATGGATTTATCCGGTGTTGCCATAATTTCGTTGATGATGTTCTGGGAGTCGGTCAGACGCTCATTGAGCTTTGCCTTGTCGGCAGCCAGAGCAGGGATCGTGACGACAACTACCATTGCCGAACACAGTGCAGCTTTCCATCGATTGATCAAAATGTTCACCCTATCCGTAGCATTGTTAAACGAGACGCTACTGTCAATTCATGTAGTGGGATGAACAAGTGCGCAGGAACGTTGTCCAGAACGGCGGCGATGGGGGATCAAGCCGCGGGAGGTAAAAAATGGGGGCTGTCGATCAGGTTCTCACCCGTGCCGCCAGCCCCTCTTCTCCCAGGTCTGTGTTACGTAAAGCTAGGATGAGGTGCGCGGAAGTAATGTTCAAGTTACGGAGGACTTAAGCCCCATACGTTAATCGAAGGTACGTGGGTAAAAGCCCAGAAAACCTTTGTTCTACCGCTGTTTTTAGAGGCGTTAGAGTTCTCTGCCGATCTGCATTTCGAGAGCACGCACCGTCAGGGCAACACGGTTGGGTACACCGAACTTCTGCAGGAGACGTCCGACATGACTCTTGACCGTTTTGGTCTCGACACCAAGTGTCGCGGCGATCTCGCGATTGGCGCGGCCTGCGATGAGCAGATCAATGACTTCGCGTTCCCGAGCAGTAAGTCGAATCTCCGGCGCTCTGCCTTCCGTTGGAGCAATGGTGTCAATCAGGCTGGCGAGGACTTTGCGTGGCGCCCAGATAGAACCGTCGGCCACGACCTCAACGGCCATGGTGATCTCCCGATGGTTGGCGGTGTGGAGAAGATATCCCTTGGCGCCGCTGGCTACGACCTTCTGGATGAATCCAGGATCGCTGCGTGTGCCGAGAACGATGAGGCGCAGACCGGGGCGTGCACGACGCAGGGTGGCCATAAGAGCCGGAAGGTCATCCTCCGGCATGTCGATCAGCACCATCGTCAGGTCGTCGTCGCGGAGGGTCTCCGGCGCCGTCATGGGGATGATGTCGCAGGTCTCCTCCAGGATGGCGCGGAGGCCCTCAATGCGGAGAGCGTCGCTACTGACGACACCAATCCGCAGTCGCCCACCCGTCGATTGCCCAGAGACGCTCACAATTTCGGCAGCACGATTCCCTGCTGCCCTTGGTACTTTCCGGAACGGTCCGCATAGCTGGTTTCGCATACCTCGTCTGACTGGAAGAAGAGGATCTGGCAGAGGCCTTCATTCGCGTAGACCTTTGCCGGCAGCGGCGTGGTATTGGAGATTTCGAGGGTAACGTAGCCCTCCCATTCCGGTTCAAACGGCGTGACGTTCACGATGATGCCGCAGCGCGCGTATGTGGATTTGCCAACGCAGATCGTGAGGACATCGCGGGGGATGCGGAAGTATTCGATGGACCGGGCAAGCGCAAAAGAATTGGGCGGAACGATAACGCTCTCTGCTTCCACCGTGACGAAAGAGCGCTCATCGAAGGCCTTGGGGTCAATGATGGCGCTGTTCACGTTGGTGAAGATTTTGAACTCGTCGGACACTCGCAGATCATAGCCATAAGACGAAAGCCCATAGGAGATGCAGCCCTGGCTCACCTGCTTCTCGCTGAAGGGCTCGATCATGCCATGCTTCGTTGCCTGCTCCCGGATCCACTTATCGCTCTTGATCGACATTGCACTCCTGCTGCGAGGGTACGCTGCGCGTAACTCTGCTATTTGTGTCATCTTACGACAATTGGACGCTTTGATCTTTTTTGTCGACCAATGATTCAGGAGAATGTTGACAGGTGTCCGTGGCGTTCCTAACATCATGACAATGCGCCCGTTGCCCATGGCCGCTCCGACACTGGAAGGAAAATAAATCCGTGATCAAGCAGGACCTGATTCAGCGAGTCGTGGACCGTACTGGTCTGCCGAGAACACGTGCCGAGCAGGCCGTGGAAGACATTTTGAAGGGCGTGAAAAAGGCGCTTACCGCAGGAGACCGCATTGAGCTGCGCGGCTTCGGCGTCTTCACGGTGAAACCACGGAAGACCGGCATTGGTCGTAATCCACGCACCGGAACCGAAGTGGATATTGAGCCCGGACGCGCCGTGCGCTTCAAGCCTGGCAAGGACCTGCAGGAATTGGATAAGCCACTGGCGAGCAAGGCCGAATAGCTCCCCTTCACATCAAGCTAATCGCATCGACATCCACAATGATGGCGTTGCGCGGGATACCCTTGCGTTCCGCGTGACGCAACATATTGCGTAGACCTGCCTGCAGGTCGCTGCGCTTTTGCGCCTTCAGCAGCAGATGGTAACGGTAGATCCGCTTCAGGCGTGAAACCGGCGCTGCCGCAGGGCCAAGCATACGTACGCCCGGCACGGATGCCGTATGGAACCAGCGGCCCAGTTCCCCACTCCACCGCATGGCTTCGCCCATGTCCTGCGACTGGATCAGCACGTTGGTCAACACGCCGAAGGGTGGGTAGAAGAACGGGCGGCGGAACTGCATTTCGCGGCGCACGAAGCCTTCATAGTCGTGGGCGGCGGCGCAACGGACAGCGTAGTGATCCACGTGGTAGCTCTGCACCAGGACGCGGCCTGGTTTTTCGCCTCGACCGGCGCGTCCGCTGACCTGCGTGAGCAACTGGAAGACACGTTCTGCTGCGCGGAAGTCCGGCATGCCGAGCGCGTGGTCGCAGCCGACGACGCCGACCGTGGTGACGCCGTGAATGTCGTGCCCCTTGGCGATCATCTGGGTGCCGACGAGGAGATTGATCTCGCCGGAGTGGAGGCGCTGGAGGAGGCGCTCCATGTCGCCGCGTCCGCGCACCGTGTCGCGGTCCATGCGGCCGATGCGTGCGGAGGGAAAGATTTCCTGCAGGCGTTCTTCGCCCTGCTGCGACCCTGCGCCCATGTAGTAGAGGTGTTCGCTGGAGCACTTGGGGCAGGTCTTCGGCACGTTGCGACGGTAGCCGCAGTAGTGGCATTCGAGGCGTTCACCCGGTTCTGCGTGCAGGTCGCTGCCATGCACCGGCTTGTGAAACGTCATGGCGATGGCGCAGTTTTCGCACTCGATCTTTTCGCCGCAGGAACGGCAGAGGACCACGTAACTGTAGCCTCGGCGATTGAGCAGGATGATGGCCTGTTCGCCACGGTCGAGCGTGGCCTGTGTCTCTTCGATGAGGCGGCGGCTGAAGAGATGTTCCGCTCCGGTTTGCTGGAACTCCGCGCGCATGTCGACGAGTTCGACCTCTGGCAAGGGGCGGTTAGCTACGCGCTGCTCCATCTTCAGCAGGGTGTAACGGCCTGTCTGCGCGTTGTTCCAGCTTTCGAGTGAGGGTGTTGCTGAGCCGAGAATGACGGGGATGTCGAGCAGCTTGGCGCGCATCACGGCGACGTCGCGACCGTGATAGCGCGGTGTTTCTTCCTGCTTGTAGCTGGAGTCGTGCTCTTCGTCGACGATGATGACGCCGAGCGATGGCACAGGCGCAAAGACTGCCGACCGCGTGCCGACAACGACGCGCGCCTGGCCACGGCGGATGCGGTGCCACTGTTCGGCGCGCTCGTCCGGTGAAAGCTGCGAGTGCAGCAGGGCCACTTCATCGCCGAAGGCTGCGTACATTTGCCCGGCCATCGCAGGCGTGAGTCCAATTTCAGGCACCAGCAATAATGCGGCTTTGCCAGCGGCAAGGACTCGTTGCATGGCTGCGAAATACACCGCTGTTTTGCCGCTGCCGGTAACGCCGTAGAGCAGATGTGGCTTGAAGCTGGATTCCACCAGCGATGCTGCGATGGAGGCGAGGGCTTCCATCTGCGTTTCATTCAATGCATGTTCGTGCGCGTGTTTCTTGCCTTCTGCGTGCACGCCGCCGAGATGGAATGCGAGTGGTGCGTCTTCAACGATGACCAGGCCACGGCGTACGAGCGTGGTCAGCGTGGAATCCGGCACGGGAAGATCGCGCAGGTGGCGCACCGGCATACGTCCGCCCACGGCTGTGAGTTCCGCGAGGATGCGCATCTGGTTGTCGTTCAGTTTGGGCAGGCGCACGTCTTCCACCAACACGGCAACGCGTTCGGTGCGGCGCGCGTCACGCTCGTCCGCCTCAACTTCGCGGGTGAGCCAGCGTTTGCGCACCATGCCTTCCAGCAGAGCTTTCCCTGCTCCTGTGGCGGAGCGCAGTTGAGCTAGTTTCAGTGCATTGCCGCTTTCCAGCGCGTTCAGCACGGCGTATTCGCGGTTTTGCTCTTCGGGCGAGAGTTTTGAGCGGCGCGATGAACCCTTTTCTGCGCCCTCATACAAAACCCGGCGGCCCTGTTCCGCAATCCGATAGAGAAACACGCGACGGATTTCCGCGGTGAGCGGCAACATGCCGCGCAGGACCTCGCCCAGCGGCGCCACGTAATACTGCGCGATCCACTCCGCGAGGCGCAGGAGCTCTTCCGGCAGGAGTGAGGCGTCGTCCAGCACCTGCTGCACCGGTTTCACCTCAAATTCGCCCTCCGGTTCCCGCGAATGCACGCGCAGGATCACGCCCATCAGCCGTTGTCCGCTGAAGGGTACGAGCACACGCGCGCCGATGGCGGGCGCCTCGCCGTCGACCCGATATGTAAAAGATCGGTCTAACGGAACAGGCAAGGCGACGTCTACAAAGAAAGACACATCTTCTAGTGTATGAGCCAACCAAAGTTTCAGCCGTACCGAAAGGTACGTGGCGCCAGTGGCGTTGTGGCGTACGCAATTGTGGACGACGCGATGCACATCCAGTTTCAGAACGGCGACGTGTACGTGTACACGCCCGCTGCCACCGGTCGCCTGCATTTAAAGGTGATGAGGCAGCTTGCGCGCGCAGGGGCAGGGTTGAGCACGTACATCAGCCGCCAGATTCGAGACCGGTATTCCTTGAAGTACAAACGCGAGGTGCTGGAGGAATCTGAGGACGCGGCTCCTGCAGCAGCGCAGGCAGCAACCGTCAAACGCCGGAAGGTGGCACCATCTCCATCTTCATGAAGACGTCCGCGCGGTCGTATTTCATCTCTGGAAGTTCGGAGGGAGGGACATGATGAAAGCCCACAGCTTCATACAAGTGCACGGCGTTCTGAAGTTTCTTGCTGCTGCCGAGAAACACCGTGTGCGCGCCCAGAGAGCGTGCCTGATCGATCATGTAAAGCAGTAGTTTTCTTCCGATGCCCTGCCCACGCACCGTGCTGTCCACAGCCATCTTTGAGAGTTCGTAGATGCCCTCGGCATAGCGAACCCACGCGGCTGTTCCGACAATACGCCCGTCCATTTCTGCCACATACACCTGGCCTCCGGTTGCGAGGATCGTGGTGTGTGGATCGTTGAGCGTGGTGCGGTCCTTCTCTTCCAGGCGAAATAGTTTCGTGATCCATGCCTCGTTCAAAGTACGAAATGCATCGGCATCCGCCTGAGATTGCATGGGGCGCATGGTTAGCTCCGTCATTGCTTCTTCTCCCACACCTCCACCGTAATCATGTCGATCAGGCATGTCCAATTGCATAATCAGCGTGATTGATAAGCTGGATGCATGGATTCCGATCTGGAGCTGAAACACCTGCGGTCGTTCGTTGCGGTTGCGGAGGAGTTACATTTTGGCCGTGCGGCCCAAAAGCTCTACCTGGCGCAGCCGGCGCTTTCACAGCAGATCCGGCGCATGGAAGAGATCGTTGGATCGCCTCTGTTTACGCGCACTTCGCGCTCTGTTGCTTTGACTTCCGCCGGTAAGGTTCTGCTGGAGCGTGCGCACCGCACCCTGCGCAATGTACGACTTGACCTGGAAGAGACGCGCAGCATTGCTCGCGGTGAAAGCGGAAGACTGAATGTTGGGTTCGTTGGTTCCAGCATGTTGGCGACGCTGCCCGCCGTGTTTCGACAATATCGCTCTGCCTTTCCCCGCGTGCAGATTCACCTGCATGAATCCTTCACATCGCGCGTGGTGAGCGGACTGCTGGACGGCACGCTGGATGCCGGCATTCTGCGCGACAGCGATCCGCAGCCGGATCTGGAAGTTGAAACGCTGTTCACGGAGCGCTATCTTGCCGTGCTTCCGAGTCAACATCCACGCGCGAATCAGCAGACAATCCATGCGTCCGTACTGCGCGATGAGCCTTTCGTGTTTTACTCGCGTGTGGCGGGCAGCGTTGCTTTCGATAAGCCGCTGTCACTTTGTGGTGGTGCGGGGTTTCGTCCGCGCGTGGTGCAGGAGGCTTCACACTGGCTCAGCATTGTGCGGCTGGTGGCAGCAGGCTTCGGTGTCTCCATTGCACCGGCGTGCGTTGCAACCATTGCAGAGAAAGGCGTGGTGTATGTTCCGCTGCGCGGCGCCACAGAGGTCAGCCATGTGGAACTGGCTTTCCGCAGGGGTGAACAGCGGCCCATTGTGCAGGGTTTTGCACGCATGGCTCGCACCATTGGCAGAACCAGGCCCTAGAAAGAAAACTGAAGGCTTCCCTGCAAAGTTCTTGGCGGAACGAAATGCGTTCCGCTGAAGGTGGAGAGGAAGTTGTACAGGGCAACCCTGTTGGTCACATTCAATACGGCTACGCGCGCTCCTACTGTCATATGTTCGAAGCGGAAGAGACGGTCGTCGCCTGCGGTGAGATCGAACAGCGTTCGCGGCGTGACGCGTACGGGATTTCTGTCGTCATCTTCCGTGCCATAGGCCGGGATGCGGATGCGTGTTGCGCCAAAGGCTGAGGCGCTGCACTCGCGTATGGCTCGCGTTGGTGTGGCGTAATCGTTGCCGCAGTGCAGGCCCATCTGCGATTGCTCGTCCGCTGTGAGCTGGAGGGCGTCCAGATACGTGGGAACTGTACTCGGCAGCGCGAGACCACTGTTGTAACGCCATGTGCCAGAGACGTAAGGTTTGTGCGATCCGATCAGGCGAGTGGGAAGCTCATAGCGTATGTCCGTGGTTTGTTCGAACTCTTCGCCGTGGTCGATGCGAAAGACCGGAGCTGACGGCACGCTGTTGAAGATAAGACCGCCCGTCTGCGGTGTGAAGAACCGTGAGCGGACATGGCCCATGACGCTGAATACGGTGAGGCCGTGCCAGTCGTGCAGATTGACGCTGAGGGCAAGTCCGTCGATCTTCGATTTGCGCCACGCTACGCTGAACGTGATGGGCGTATTGAAGAGCGTGTCAAAGTCGAAGTCGTTACGCGTGAACTTCCAGTAGTAGTCGGCGTTGACGCTGAGATGATTGCCGAATGCCTGCTCGAAGCCGGTGTTGAACTGGTTGCGTGTTGCGGGACGGACCGGCTCAGAACGGTAGCTGGCGAATGGATTGGTGCCGGTGCCGTTTGCAGAGCTTTCGTTGGCGAAGATGAGGTTCTCGTTGTACGGCGTTTCATAGAGTCGCGCATACGAGCCGCGCAATACCGTATGCGTCCACGGCGCGCGCCAACTCATTGCGAAGCGTGGCTGCACCTGGCGGCCACGGCTCAGACCGTTGTAGATGTCGTAGCGAAGACCGGGGCTCAGCACCCAGTTGCCCAGTTTGATTTCGTCCTGCGCGTAGAACGCGGATTGCACCACATCGACTGACTGGTTGAAACGGAAGAGCGAGCCGCCCCGCGTGAGGTCGTAGGGCAGGAGGTTGGGCAGGAAGTCTGGGTTGATGCTGTATCCGGCGGTTGCGCATCCGCTGGTGGAAGTAACACCCTGTGCGGCCACAGGATCGCCCGCGGCATCGACGCAGAGCGCGTTGTAAAGCGGATCGGTAAGAGCGACGGCAAAGCGCTCATGCAGCAGTGTGTGCCAATAGGTGCCGCCGATCTTGGCTGTGTGCGGGCCGTGGATGTATTCGCCTTCCAGACGAAAGCCGGTGTTGGTGAGTGTTCGATTCTGCGCGAGTGTTGCAGTGGCGTCGGCGAGATGATTTTCCGTGGGAAAGTATTGCGCTTCATCATGACGGTAGAAGGGTGTGAAGCTGGTCAGAAGGTGAGGCGTAAAGATGTGCGTCCAGCCCAGGGCGATGTTTGCATTGCGGATCTGGCTGCGCTGGTCCTGCCCTGTCGCAGCGGTGTCGTAGCTGTTGGGTGTTTGAAACCAGGAGCGTCCTGCCCCCAGATTCAGATGAAGCTGGTTCGCTGCGTTTGGTTGGAAATCCAGCCGATTGAATGCACCCTGACCATTGCCGTTTGCGTGCATGGGGACGAATTCCGGCGTGTCGAGAAAACGCTCGGAGCCGTTGGCGCCGATTGCCAGAAACTCGCCCCAGCGTTGGCCGCCTGTGCCGAGAGCCAGATTCTGTGACCAGGTACCGAAACTGCCATAGCTGCTGGAGAACGTACCGAAGGGCTTGTGGGCAAGACCCGACTTTGTGTTCACGGTGATGACGAGGCTGGTCTTGTCGCCAAATTCTGCGGGAGGCGCACCGGTCGTAGCGGTGAGCGTGTGAATGATATTCGGGTCGATCTGGTTGGAGAAGACCTTGGCCTGCTGGTCCGTGATGGGCTGGCCGTCGAGCGAGATGGAAGTGTCGGCGTGCTCGCCGAGAGGATGGGCAAAGCCATTGGCATCTGCAGCCACACCCGGTGTGGTGCGCGTCAGGATGTCTGTAAATCCCGTGGAGGCGTTGAAGACAGGCACAGCCGCAAGCTGCTTCGCGTTCAGAGTGTGTTGCGCTGTCGGGCTGTTGGCAAGTGGCAGCGACTCGTCTGCGGAAACTGTCACCTCTGCCTGCGTAACAGGTTGCAGCCGCAGCGCAATCTCGCTTTCGCCTCGCTGCAAGGCGTAGCGCCGGGAGGCAAAACCGTTTGCCGTGATGCGCAGCGTACAGGTTGCTTCCGTGGCGGTGAAACGAGCGATTCCCTCCGCATCCACTGGCAATGTTCGATCCGCGCTTCCATTGCAGTGGAGCAGCACGGTAGCGTGGGGCAAAGCTGCGCCTGCGAGGTCCTGCACATGGACCACCGTGGCATTCTGCGCAACAGCAGTCAGCGAAAAAGCAACAGAAACAATAGCAAGAAGACTTCGAGGGCGTCGCATGATTTAGGTTCACCTAAAGATATTTAGGTTAGCCTAAATCATAGACGGGGTGAGCGCCACTGCTTTTGCTTCCGAGGAAGCAAAAGTTCGCAGCTAAAGCATGTTTTCCGGGGGTTAGCTGCGGGCTGGTGGCTTCAGGCCGAGTTCCACCATGACGCGTTGGAGATCCTTCCATGCCTCGCCTTTCTGGCGTGGGTCGCGCAGAAGGAAGGCAGGATGGTAGGTGACAGCGCATTTGGCTCCGCGCACGTCATGCCACTGGCCCCGCAGATTGGCGAGGGATTGCTTTACACCGAGCAGGTAGGTTGCCGCCGTGGCACCGAGTGCCACGATGACCTTTGGCTGCACGATGTCCACCTGTTGCAGAAGGAAGGGTGAGCAGGTGTTGGCTTCTTTCGGTTCTGGTGTGCGGTTCTGCGGTGGACGGCACTTGACCACGTTGGCAATGTAGACCTGTTCGCGCTTGAGGCCCATAGCGGTAATCATGTTGTTGAGCAACTGCCCTGCCTTGCCTACGAAGGGGATACCGCTGGCGTCCTCGTCGGCTCCGGGGCCTTCGCCGACGAACATAAGTTCGGCGTTGGGGTCGCCGTCGGCGAAGACAATGTTGCGACGTCCGGCGTAGGCCAGGGGGCAACGCGTGCAATCGCCGATGATGTTGCGGACGCGCTGCAGCGCGACGGCTTTGTCCGCAGGCGCGACGCGCTCCGTGGGCAGGGGTGCGAGTTTGTTAAAGCTGACAAGTGGCATGGCAGGGGGTGCGTACTGTCCTGTGGGCGCTGGCGCCTGGTCGAAGTCATATGCGAGAGGCGGTACAGCCGCGGCTGTGGGCGGTGTGATGACAATGTCCGGTGCGCGATTGCTCGATGGCATGGGCGGACGCGGTGGTGCAGAGGATGGAGAGGGACGCTGTACCGGCGCGGCGGGTCGCGGTGGAGCGGACGCGCTGGAGGTTGCGGGACGCTGAGGATTTGCAGGTGCAGAAGCCGCTACGGGCGAGGCAACCGACTTCCACCATGCGGCAAGCGCAGGATCGTCTGACGGATCGCTGGTGCGATACACGTCGTAAATTCCCAGGTCGCGAAGGTACTCAAGGTACCCACGCAATGATTCCGCGCTTCCGTCCATGTGTCCATTTTAGAGCGCAGCAAGAGTTATCGCCCTGTGGACGCCCGTACAACGGACCAGCGCCACACGGGAACTTACAGTGCAGACGGCAGAATGGCCTTCGGTGAAGGCTTTACGAAATACCGCACGTATCCGTCGCGGATTTCGTCCTGCGCCACGCGGCAGGCTTTCATACTGTTGGTGTGGACCAGCGGAGCAGCACCGGACTGAAGCTGACGCGCGCGGCGTGCGGCTCCCTTGACCAGGCTGTACTTATTGAGCAGAGCGTCGTCGATACCGTTCAGGGCTTGCGATGATTCATTCATTCCCTTTGCCTCCGTACCGCATGAGGCAACTGTAACCCAGACTGGCAAGAAACGGCGCGAAGATTTTTATCAGAAGTAGATGAAACGGTTACTTCGCCGGTGGTAGCGGTGCAGCGGCAAACTGTTCCAGCACCTGATGGACACCTTCTGGTGATATCTGTGTGCGGCATCCGTCGGCCAATGCAATATCTGCCGGCGAAGCTACACCGCGTGCTTGCAACACGATAGCGCGAAGTTCCGCAGCTGCGGTATCCAGCACGTTGTTCACGATGGCGAAGCGATACTTCGACACATGTTCCAGTTCGCCGTGTGCCTGGCGGAGACGAAGTTCAATTACTGCTTCGTCCGTCATGCGTTCGGCGGCGCTGCGATTGCGAAGGCGTGTTTCCAGCACACCGGGACTGGGCGGAAGGATGAAGATGGAGATGGCGTCCGGCATGCGTTCTATCACCTGCAGCGCACCCTGCACATCGATATCCAGAAGAAGATCGTGGTTATTCTCTGCGGCGTGGGCCAGTGCGGCACGCGCGGTTCCGTAGTAATTGCCGAAGACGTCTGCCCACTCAAGGAACGCGTCTTCCTGAATCATGCGTTCAAAATTTTCGCGCGTGGTGAAGTGGTATTCGCGCCCATCCTCTTCACTGCCGCGAGGTGCGCGGGTGGTGTATGAGACGGAGAATTCCAGCCCCTCCACATACTTTCGCAGTTCGCCGACGAGTGTGCTCTTACCGGAGCCGCTGGGCGCAGAGATGATGAAGAGAATACCTGCCATTGTCGTTCGTCCGTTTTTGAAGTGAGTTTATACGTCCTGCGGTTGCGGCGGAGCATCTGGTGCTGCATCGTCTCCGGCAAACTGCATCCTGTAGAGCTTGTTGTACGTGCCGCCATGCACCAGTAGTTCGGCATGCGTGCCGGTTTCCACGATCTGCCCGCGTTCCACCACCAGGATGCGATCCGCCCGGCGCACAGTGGACAGCCGATGCGCAATGACCAGCACGGTGCGATCGACCATGAGGTTGGAAAGCGCCGCCTGCACCAGCGACTCACTCTCCGCGTCGAGTGCGGAGGTGGCTTCGTCGAGGATGAGGATGGGAGCGTCCTTCAGGATGGCGCGGGCGATGGCGAGACGCTGACGTTCGCCACCGGAGAGCCGGAAACCCTTTTCGCCAATGACGGTGTTGTAGCCGTCGGGCATGCGTTCGATGAAGTCGTGTGCCAATGCTGCTTTCGCTGCGGCGAGAACGCGCTCCACGGGCACGTCAGGCTGGCCATAGGCGATGTTGTTGCGCACGGTATCGTTGAACAGCACTGTCTCCTGCGTGACCGTGCCCACGAGCTTGCGCAGGCTGCTGAGTTGCACGTCGCGCAGGTCGTTACCGTCGATGGTGATGCTGCCGTCCGTGGGGTCAAAGAAACGAGGGATGAGATTCACCAGCGTGGATTTGCCGCCGCCACTGGGGCCAACGAGCGCAATTACTTCGCCACGCTGCACGTACAGGTTGATGCCACGGAGGACTTCGTGGAAGTTCTCTTCGTCTTCTTCATCGCGATAACCGAAGCGCACGTCGTTGAAGCGGACGCCTTCCTGGAATCCGTCCAGACGGATGGCGTCACGTTTTTCGGGAAGTTCGTCACGCTCGTCAAGGAACTGGAATATCTTATCGCTGGCTCCCAGCGCCTGCTGAAAGCTGTTGTAATACACGGCGAATTTGCGGACGGGATCGTACAGCGCAAAGACCGCTATGAGGAAGGTGATGAACGAACCCGCCGTCATCTGGTGATGCACGATGCGGTTACGACCGATCAAGAGCAGCAGCGCGATAGCGATGGAGCCAAGCGCATCCATGAGCGGTGAGGAGATGGCGCTAAAGCCGATGGCGCGCATGTTGGCACGAAGCAGCTTACGTGCAGCACGACGGAAGCGGGCCATCTCCCACATCTCCATGCCGAAAGCCTTGACGATGCGGTTGCCGGTGAGCGTTTCATGCAGGAGATTCTGAATGTCCGAGAGGCGGTCCTGGCCGCCGCGCGTGGTGCGGCGAACGCCACGGCCAATCTTCTTTGCGGAATAAAAGATGACCACGACGAAGCCAAGCAGAATCCACGCGAGTTTGCCGCCCGCGATAACCACGACGAACGCGGTGAAGAGGAGCGTGAAGAACTGCTGCAGGAAATCGCTGAGCACCGTGGACATGGCGATCTGCACGCGCTCAATGTCATTGATGAGCGTGGAGAGCAACGCGCCGGTGGTGTAACGCTGGAAGAAGGTGCTGGACCGCTTGAGCACCGCGCCATACAGGTCATTGCGCAGGTCCGTGATCATGCCAAAGCCGGCGTAGTTGACCAGATACGTTCCAATGTAATCGCAGATGGACTTCAGTACCGCGGAGACGAACAACGCGTAGGCCACCACCGTCCATGCGTTGTGGAAATGATGCGGCACAAACCGCTGCAGGTTGATGACCCAGTGCGTGTGCGGAATGGTGAAGACGAGGATGTTCGCAGGCTGAGACTCTGCGCTGAGCACATTGTCGAGAATGGGCTTGACCAGCAGGATGCGGAGAGCGGCCATGGCGCCGACAATGGCCATGAGTACCACCGACATCAGGGCGAAGGGCAGATATGGACGCAGATACCACAGCAGGCGCAGGATGCGTTTCATTGCGTGGGCCGGGTCATCAGAAGTGTCTTGTACAGCACGGGTTTTATCTTACTCGTTCGCCCAAGTATTCAGGCTGGCCCGAAACATCGCCGAGGGCACAGGTAAGAAGCAGGTCCTTCGACTTCGCTGCGCTTCCCTCAGCGACCGTCTTCGTACGTATGTTCGGATACAAACGTGGCTTTCCTAAGCATTGGAGTGGGCAGAAAAGAATGCAGGTCCTTCGGCTTCACTTCGTTTCGCTCAGGATGACGGCCTTCCTGCTTACAGAGCCATCGCGGCATGTCGCCTTACGGAGCTATCGGGGCATGTCGCGGTGCGAGACCCTTACCTGATAACCCGCATCGCTGAGACGCTTTTTCATCTCTTCTGCAATGGCCACGGAGCGATGCTGTCCGCCCGTGCAGCCGAAGGCAATGGTCAGATAGCTCTTCCCTTCCGTAACGTAATACGGCAGAAGAAACATCAACATGTCCGCGGTACGGTCCAGGAACTCCTTTGTCTGCGGAAAGTCCATCACATACTTCGCCACACGCTCGTCGCGGCCGGTGAGCGGACGGAACTCCGGCACAAAGTGAGGGTTCGGCAGAAAGCGCACGTCAAAGACGAGGTCTGCCTCCGCAGGTACGCCGTTCTTAAAGCCAAAGCTCATGGTGGAGACAAGGAGTCTTTGTTCGCCTTCACGACGGCTGAACTGCGTGATGATGTGCGCGCGCAACTGGTGCACGTTGAAATGCGAGGTGTCCAGCAGGACATCCGCAACGTTGCGGATGGGCTCCATGCGCTTGCGTTCGGAGGCAATGCTCTCCGACACCAGCTCATCGCGGCGCAAGGGATGCGGGCGGCGCGTCTCGGAGTAGCGACGCACCAGAACGTCGTCCGACGCCTCAAGGTAAACGACCGTGGTGGGCAACAGGCCACGCACGTTATGCAGGATGCCGGGAAAGTTCTCAATGGAACCCTCGCGCACATCCACGCCAAGAACCGCGCGACTGAACTCGCTGGAGCCACGCAGAAGTTCAGCGAACTGCGGAATCAATTCCAGGGGCAGATTATCAACGGCATAGTAGCCAAGGTCTTCAAATGCTTTCAGCGCGGAGAGTTTGCCTGCGCCGGAAAGACCGGTCAGTACGACCAGTTCGCATCCGGGGGTGCGCGGCGCTCCCTCCTGGTTCCTGACTGACGGAGGTTCGACCATGCGGAAATGCTAGCATCGCCCGGCAACATTCGAGTGGCCCGGAATGAAAAAGAGGCATCCGCGAATGGGATGCCTCTTTTTTTCTGGAATGCTCTCAAACCTGTCAGGCGGCTTCGACTTCCTCCATCTCGACTTCGCCGTCATCAATGGCCGCAATGGCCTTTCCTACACCGGTTTTGTTCTTGCCCGGGGATTTTCTGACTGAGGTGACTTCGCCCGCTTCCGTAGTCTGGCGGCGAATGGTTCCCGTGGCATCGTGATCCGGATGATGGCGCGTTGTAACAACCCTCTTGCGCGCCTTTACGGCCTGCAGCTCCACCTTGTCCAAAGCATCTTTCAAGGCAATCTCGACATCCTTTGCCGAGGTATGTGAGGAGAAATTACTGATGGTATTGCGTACCGTAACTTCAACCTCGCAGCGGTTTTTCTCGCAGCTGAGCACCACCTTGGCCATGCATTTGGGTCCAAGGATTTTTTGAATACGCGCCAGGCCCTCTTCTGCCTGCGCACGCAACTTTGCTGTTACCTGTGTGCCTCTGCCGGTGATCTCAAGATCCATGCTGCTTACCTCCTTCACCTCTTGGGTAAGATGCCGGGCTGGTTAGGTCACGAAGCCTGTGAACGCCACGTGAATCCCGGCGCCTTGAAGTGTCTTTGTAGTCCCTGAAAGGCGTCGCGTCAACATGCAATGTGGACACACCTGTGGATCGCACAGATTCGGCTAGTCGCGCTTGCGGCGCTGATGTGTACTGGGGATATTCATGTCCTCACGGTACTTCGCCACTGTGCGCCGTGTGACCTGAATTCCCTGCCGCTGAAGCTCACTGGCCAGCGCGTCGTCCGTCAAAGGTTTCTTCGGATCTTCTTCCTCAATCAGCCTGCGAACCTTTTTCTTCAACAGCATGAGCGGAAGATCGCCGCCTTCTGGGCCATTGACGGCCTCGCTGAAGAAGAAACGCAGCTCGAACACGCCCTGCGGGGTGTGCACATATTTATTCGCGACCGCTCGTGACACGGTGGAAGGATGCACGCCAATCTCTTCCGCCACCTCTTTGATCATCATGGGGCGAAGAGAATCCACGCCGTGCTCCAGAAACTCCGGCTGACGGCGGACGATGGATTCGCAGGTGCGGACGATGGTGTTCTTACGCTGCTCGATGTTGCGCAGGAGCTGGATGGCGGAGCGATAGCGCTCCTTGACGTACTCCTTCACCTCGCGCTCGGTGTCCTTCTGGCGCAGCATCCTGCGATAGCCGGCGTTGAGACGCAGGGTGGGCAGGTCATCCTCATTCATAATGACCTGCCACTCGTCATTGCGTTTGACGAAGGCCACATCCGGCTCAATCAGCCGCGTCTCCTGCTGGTTGTAACGCTGGCCGGGGCGCGGATCGAGGGAACGGATGGCGTCGAGGGCAGCCTGCACCTGCTCCGGCGTGGCTGCAAGAAGGCGGGTGAGTTCGCGCAGATCGCGTTTCTGCAACAACGGCAGATGGTCGCTGATGATCCTGCAGGCGAGTGTCAGTTCGCTGTGCCGGGCCGCGTAGTCGTCTTCATCCAGAATGGCGTCATCTGTATCGCGAAGGGCGGCGTGGATCTGCAGCAGGAGGCACTCTCGCAGATCCGCTGCTCCCACGCCAATGGGATCAAGCGTATGCACGGTTGCCCTTGCCTCTGCCATGAGGGCTGGCGTGGCCTGGCCCGTCTCGTCCAGCGAGGCAAGCTCTGCGTCGTCCACGGTGAGATAGCCGTTGTCTTCCAGATTGCCGATGATCACTTCGCAGGCAGCGCGCAACTCCGGCCGCAGTGTCATGGCGCCCAGTTGCCACTGCAGGTGGTCGGACAGCGTCGAAGGCTTGGACAGGAAATTTTCAAAGGAAGGCGAATCGAGTTCTTCAAACGATGGGCCAGAGGCGCGGAAGCCGGGGTCAAGATACTCCTGAAAGTATTCGCCCATGTCGATTTCATCGAACGGGTCTTTCTCTTGGCGATCCGCTTCTGCCTTCTGCTGTTCCGCGGAAAGCTCGCGGTCGCCCTCGCGTCCGGCAAGCTCCTCAAAACTGGCGGAGGAATCGTCAATCTCCTCCAACACCGGGTTCTCCACCACTTCGGCATTGATCATCTCCTTCAGTTCCAGCTTGTTGAGCGCGAGTACGCTCACCATCTGGACCAGTCCCGGTGTCAGCACCTGGCGCTGGGCGACTCGAAGGTTCAACTTGGGCTGAAGCAGCAAAGACAATTCTCCCGTAGCAAAAAAGTCGGCAGCCCTGGGCCGAAGGAGGTCGGGGCAACCGCTTCTTTTCGCAGTCTACTCCGATACGATGCGCCACGAACGGCCAAATGGCAAGCAACGTGCTTACAAAGCTTCTTCGGGTCGTCTTCTGAGGCGAAAAAGTCAGATTCGGATGATCAGTTTGTTGGGATTTCCGGTCACGGAGGCCGTTATAGGGCCGGGGATCGCTTCTTCCAACAGCAGCCCGCTTTGACGAAAGCCTTTAACTGGCCAGGGTTCCTTTGTAGCGGAACTTAGAGACGGAAGCTTTCGCCCAGGTAGACACGCTTCACTTCCGCGTCGCGGCCCAGTTCGCCGGGCGTTCCGTGGCGGAAGATGCGGCCTTCCGCAATGATGTAGGCACGATCTGTGACGCTGAGTGTTTCGCGGACGTTATGGTCGGTGATGAGTACACCGATGCCGCTCTTCTTCAAGTTGAAGATGATCTGCTGGAGGTCGAGCACGGCGATGGGGTCGATGCCGCTGAAAGGTTCGTCCAGCAGGATGAAGCTGGGATCAATGCAGAGACAACGTGCAATCTCAACACGGCGGCGTTCGCCACCGGAGAGCGCATAGCCCTGTGTGCGGCGCACATGGCCCAGATTCAACTGTTCGATGAGCTGCGCGGTGCGGTTGCGACGCTGTTCCCAACTGAGGCGCTGCGTTTCCAGGATGGCGAGGATGTTCTCTTCCACTGTGAGCTTGCGGAAGACGCTGGGCTCCTGCGGCAGATAGCTGATGCCAAAGTTACGCGCGCGAAGATACATGGGTGTGCGGGTGATGTCTTCTTCCGCAACGGTGACGCGACCGGAGTCCGGGCGCACAAGGCCCACGATCATGTAAAAGCTGGTGGTCTTGCCAGCGCCATTGGGGCCGAGGAGGCCGACGACTTCGCCCTGAGTGATGCTGATGCTGACGCCGCGAACGACTTCACGACCGCCATAGCTCTTGGCAATGCCGTCCGTGGAAAGCGTGTGCCGCGTCTGCGCCGCGCTGGATTCAAAAAGTTCCAAGCCAGATGACGAAGACTCGCCCCGTCCCTCCATCTCCAATGTACCCGCAGCCGTTGTCATGCAACCTGTTAGACGCTATCTAAAAGACTGAGGACTCAGTATTTGAGTACAAACTATCGCTTCTGCGGGTTGGCTTCCACTTCCGTATGGACGCGATGTGTACCTGTGCCCTCGACCTCCACGTTGTTGTCCGCGCCATGCAGGATGAGCGTTGCGCCCGTGATGGTTCCCTTTTGAGTGTCGATGACCTTCGGCTGGCTTTGCGGCGTTCCGGTGAGAACGTAGCGCTCATCCGCAGAGGTGTAGACAAGGCGTTCGCCCTGGCCAGTGCGGCCCGGCTGCGCGATGTTGACCGCGCCGCTGGCCACGATCTGCTGCACGCTGCCCGAGAGAACGCCCGGAGTGCTGCCAGACAACGTGGCCACGGCCTGACGCGCGGTAAGCGAGGCACCTGAAGTATCCATGCGCACGCCGCCAGTCACATCGGCATGAGCGGGACGCGTGCCTTCCACGGGCACGTAGAGCAGCGTAGTTCCGACGATGCGCACCACACCGCTGTTTTTTTGCTTGCCGGTGGCGGAAGCAGGCAGCAACAGATGGACCGTGCCTGTGGCGGCAGAACCGGAGGGGGCATGGGCCATCAGGCGGTTTGTGTTGCGATCCACTTCGATCACCGGCGCTTCCATCTGCGAAGAGGACGTCCACATGCGCGCGGCGTTAGCTCCGGCGAAGAACTTCGCCACGGAACCGGCGACGGTGGCATGTTCCGCCGTCACATGTACGGGGTCGGAGTCCTTCTGCGACTGATAGACACCGCGGACGCTGCCGGTGGCGTCCGCATCGCCGTTTCCCTGTGTGAGCGTGATGCGGTCCGCGGCAATCTGCATGCCGTCGCCGGTGACGCTGGGCGCGCCGGTGAGCAGCAGCTTGCCGGTGGAGCCTTCAAAGTCGGCGTGCGAGGCCGTGGCATGTGTCTCAGACGCGGTCTTGCCGCTTTTCGCAGGCGATTTCGCCATGACGGTGACGTGTCCATCCTGCATGGCCGATTGCACGGTCGAGGCAGCTTTGGTTGCGCCGGGTGGCAGCAGTTTGATCTGCAGGGTGTCGCCCGTACTGGTGCGCGTGGTGCCTGCGCCGTCATCCTCATCCAGCCGCGTGGAGCCATTGCCGGTCAGCAGGGATACGTAATGCTTCCTGCCAGAGGCGGCCATGATGGCGTGGAGCGTATCGCCAGAAATCACGGTCGTCTTGGCTGGCTTGCCTGTGGTGACGGAACGAAGCTGCGCGCGGCCGGTGGCGGTGGCGTCCTTCAGGATGGTGTGGCGGGTGGCGTCCTGCGCGAGTGCTGCTACGAGATTAGCTGCCGTCAGGTGATCCAGCGAGGTGGCCGAGTGGTGGTCGAACGTGACGCCACCGGTGAGTTCCGCCGTTGTTGCGTTGCCTAGCCCGTCGAAGTGCACCACCGCAGTCTGCCCGGAACCACTGCCGTCGGGATGAGACAAGATGACGCCACCGGACATGGTGGCCAGCGTGGGCTTGTTTTGCTCAGAGATTTTGGCGACAAGCTTCGGAGCCTGGGCGCGAATGCCGTCGCCGCTCTGCAGTGACGTGTGGCCGTCAGCGCGAATCTCGTCGATCCCACCGGATGGGCCGGCATCCAGAACCACCGTGTCTCCCTGCGCCTTCATCTCACCAGTACGCACGAAAGCCGTGTGCAGCGTGGCAAGACGCTGGTTACGATCCAGTTGCGCGGAGGCCGCCGTCAGATGCACTGGCTGGCGGTCCTGTGTGCCATCCATGATCACGGCGGAATGCAGATTCAGAAGGCCCGTGGCTGTGGTGTAATCGGCGCCCGTGGCTGTGCCGTGCAGATCGCCATACTCAATGTGCAGCGGCTGGTCTGTTGTGGCGATGCCCTGTTTTTGCATGAAAACCAGACCGCTGGTGGTTACGGCGATGCGTTTGGCACTGGGGTTTTGCTGCGCACTGGAAGGTGACGCCAGGTCGAGATGCACTTCGCCCATCGCTTTCACAATGCCGTTGTTCTGGTCATATTCAAACTCCGCGCCGCGGATGCTGTCTGTTTCGTGCGAACCTTCCGGGCCGTAGAGGGTAATGGCAACGTCGTGAAGCGTGGTCTTGCCGTTCTGCCGCTGAATGGCCTTCGCTGCGTGCAGCGTGAACAGTGTGTGGCCCTTTACCGATTGCGAATAGGTGAAGCCGTTGGCCTGCGATTTGATGTCGATGCCGAGTTTCGCAGGCAGGTCATGCAGGAACCTGCGCGCCTTCCAGCGGGCAATGCCGAGCAGTCCCACAAGGGCGGTCAACAGGACGATGACGCCGACAAGAAGCCAACGGCGAAGACGCGTCACCGAAATGCCGCCTGCCCTGCCCCGTCTGCTGCCCATTGCCATTGCTGACTATCTTCTCAGGGAACGGGGGTGCGTGTCCGTTTTCTACGTTATGAAACGCATTCCGTGCGGTAGCATCCAATATTGGTTATGGCCGATCAGCTTTATCTCAGCCTCTGGTTTCCCAACTTCCGCCTCGCTTCCCTGCCGGAGAAGCTCACCGCTGTCCTGGACCAGTTCGCGAAAGTGGCGAACAACCAGGGACGCATTGCCGTGGCGTCCGCCATCCCGCTGGGATGGAATGAGTCGCCCGTGTTTCAGCGCATCTTTGTGAACGATGACCGCTCCGAAGATTCGGACGACTCGCTCGCAAAAAATGCCGTCGCCGAAGCCACCGAACAGCTTCATGACGACATGTCCTATGAGTTCGAAGCGAAGTGGCAGCTATGGCAGCCGGAAGAAGGCGCCGAAGGTTTCGACAGCACCTGGCGACTGGAACCGGCGACCGTAAAAGTCATCGGCTTTGGGCCGGAGTTTGACGACGCCAGCTACGAGCAGAATGGCCACATCCGCGTGGACTTCGGACTCGACACGCCGTGGGTGCAGGACGAAAACGATCTGGATGAAGACGGGCAGAAGCGCCTGCAGCAGAATGTGGAGAAGCTGCTGGCGTTTGTCTTGTCGGTTGAGAAACACTGTGGGATTTCATCGCGGCTGCTTTGGACGGAGAGCGGTGAACCGCTGGCGGAAAAGCTGATCGCCCGGTTGCAGCGTGTGAACTGAAGTCTCTCGCTGTCATTCTGAGCACCGCGAAGAATCCCCGCATACTGACTCACCACAAAGCTAAACGCCTTCCAGCCTGTACATCTTCGGCTGGAAGGCGTTTAGCTTCTTAGGTGGCACAGAACTCGTCGGGATTCTTCGCTGCGCTCAGAATGACGGACGCTGTTCCCTGTTCCCTGTTCCCTGTTCCCTGTAAAGCTATCCCGCGATTACGATTTCCGAGAAGTCAGCGACCTTGCTGTAGTCCAGAAGAATACGCAGCAGCAGGCCCAGGCGTGCGGCGCGCTGTTGCGGTTCGGGTGCCATGACCATCACCTTGTCAAAGAACGCGTCCACGAAGGGACGAAGCTCTGCGATGGTTGCCAGGGCGAGCGTGTAGTCGCCGTCCTTGCGCAGACCTTCTACCCATGCGGCGCGGCGTCCGGCCTCTTCTGACAGACTGCGTTCCACGGGTTCGGTAAGGAACTCATGCTTTGAACCGGGTGAGAAGACTTCGCCCTTGGCCTTCGCCTGTTCAACGAGGTTCTTCATGCGTTTGAAGGCCGCAGCAATGGCCGCGAAATCCGCCCCGGTGCGTGCGGCGGAGACGGCATCGACGCGCTTCATGGCATCGCGCACATCGTCCGGATCCGTGGTCATAACGGCCTTCACCACGTCGTAGGCTCCGCCGCGAATATCGCGCAGATACCATTCCAGACGCTCGCTGAGGAAGCCCTTCACGTTTGCGTTGAGTGCTTCGTTGTTATCCGTGGCAGCATCTGCGATTTCACTGAGTGTCAGCGGCAAATCGCTTTCGGCTAGGATCTTCACGATACCGTTGGCCGCGCGGCGCAGACCGAAGGGATCCTTCGATCCAGTGGGCTGCATCCCCAGACCAAACATACCGGCGATGGTGTCCACCTTATCCGCGATCGAAAGCAACTGGCCTTCGATGGTGGATGGGATGGCGTCTTCCATGCCTGCGGGCTGGTAGTGCTCGTAGATGGCGATGGCTGCGGCTTCATCCACGCCCTGCGCCCTGGCGTAAAGACCACCGATGATGCCCTGCAGTTCGGTGAATTCCTTCACCAGTTCGGTGGTGAGGTCGGCCTTGGCGAGCGTTGCGGCTGCGGTGAGCGCATCCAGCTTCAGGCTGACTCCCTGACCGCGTGTGCCGGGCTGCGTGTACATGCGTTCGCGCACGAACTGGCCCAGCGCGAGAACAAGTGCGCCGGTGCGCTCCATTTTTGCGTAGTACGAGCCAAGTTCCTTCTGGAAGGTGACGTTCTTCAGCAGTTCCACGCGCTCCAGCAGTGAGACGCGCTGATCGAACTCGTAGAAGAAACGCGCGTCGTTGAAGCGGGCGCGCAGAACGCGCTCGTTACCGTGACGGATGATCTCAACGCCAGCACCCGCAGGCTCTGTGTTGAGTACGGCGAGGAAGTATGGCTGCAGTTTGTGCTCGCCGTTTTCCAGCGCGAAGTAGTTCTGGTGATCGCGCATAACGGTCACGAGGACTTCTTCCGGCAGAGGAAGGAACTCATCCTCAAACTTGCCGAGGAGGACACTTGGCCATTCGGTGAGATGCGTTACCTTGTCGACCAGCGGATGGTCTTCGCGCCAGCGTGCGCCTTCGACGGTGCGCGTGGCTTTGTCCAGGTCTTTGCGGATGCGTTCACGGCGATGCTCCACGTTGACCATGACCTTCGCCTGGTACAGCTTGTCTGCATATTCCGCGGGTGCGGCGATGGTGATGGGCTCGTAGCCGTGCAGAACGCGGTGGCCGTAGGTGACATTCGATGCCGTGACACCCGCCCATTCGACGGGAAGGACTTCGCTGTCGAGGAGAGCGAGCATCCACTTGATGGGACGTACGAAACGCTCTGGCAGGAACGGTCGCCAGCGCATGTTCTTGGCCCAGTACATGGCGGCGATTTCCTTTGGCAGTTCCGCTAGAACAACCTCAGAGAACGACTTGCCTTCGCGCTTTGCGGTGGCAGCAAGGTACTCGCCCCTGGCGTTGGTGATGGTGCGAAGCTGATCGACGGGAATGCCCGCCTTCTCCGCGAAGGCTTCGGCAGCCTTGGTAGGCTTACCGTCTTTGTAGGCAGCCTTCACGGGTGGTCCAACAAGTTCTTCCTCGGCATCGCTCTGCTGCGCGATGACACCCTTTACCCACACGGCCAGACGACGCGGCGTGGAGTAGCTTTCCACGGAAAAGCCTTCTTCTACCAGACGCTCACGCGTGAGCAGGTCGCTGACACGCTTGGTCAGTTCCGCTTCAGCTCCCGGCAACATGCGTGCGGGAACTTCTTCCAATCCAATTTCAAACAGAAACTCTGCCACTATGCACCAGCCTTTTCTTTCAAGGCAGCAAGGCGTTCCACCTGCTCCGCGTAGATCTTCGCCACCCCCACGATCAGCGTGCGGATGCGCGCCATTACACCCACGCGCTCCGTTACGGAGATGGCTCCGCGCGCGTCCAGCAGGTTGAACAACTGCGAACACTTCAATGCCAGTTCATACGCGCCCAGCACGGGGAAACGCTTGACCGTTACCTCATCCGCATCTTCCGGCAGCGCTTTTGCGGCTGCAAGAAGGCCAAGGCATTCCGCCTCGTAGTTTTCAAGGTGCAGCCACAGCTTTGCCACATCTGCGTGATCGAAGGCGAATGCAGAAAGCTGTTGTTCTTCGTAGAGGCGGATGTCGCCATAAGTGGTGATCTTGCCGGTGTCCGGCTCCTTCGCCCACTCAATGTCGTAAATGGATTCCTTGTCCTGCAGGAACTGCGTCAGGCGCTCCATGCCGTAGGTGATCTCACCACTGATGGGGTCCAGGTCCATGCCGCCGCACTGCTGGAAGTAGGTGAACTGTGTGATCTCCTGGCCGTCCATCATGACCTGCCAGCCAACGCCCCAGGCGCCGCCCACGGGCCATTCCCAGTTATCTTCTTCGAACTTGATGTCGTGCTCGGCCAGCACAATGCCGATGGCTTCCAGGCTCTTGAGGTACAGCTCCTGGATGTTTGCCGGTGGCGGTTTCAGGATGACCTGAAACTGCGTGTGCTTGTACAGGCGATTGGGGTTGTCGCCGTAACGACCGTCTGCCGGGCGACGCGAGGGCTGCGCGTAGGCGATGCGGACAGGTGTTGGCCCCAGAACGCGCAGGAAGGTATCCGGCGACATGGTGCCAGCGCCCATCTCCGTGTCATACGGCTGCTGGAGGACACAGCCCTGCTCTGCCCAGAAGCGCTGCAGGGCAAACAATGTTTCCTGAAAAGTCATCACGCTACGGCGCGGCGCGGACGCGGCTGTTTCTGCTACGGCAGACATGTGTGGGTGCGTACTCCTTGATGCGTTCCCGTAAGTTTATCGCGAGAAGCGCAGGAAGCCCCGATCAGATATGAATGGCCCAGCCGAGTTCCGCGAGTTCGCGCTCAATCTCAAGCAGGGCGGCTTCCAGGGCGGAACGGCGATGCGGGCTGGAGGTGCGCTCGCTCAGGACGCGTTCGCGCTGTAGCTCAAGCTCCTGCAAACGACGCTTCTTCTCGCGGTCTGTGCGCTGCTGTTCTGCTGCAGTCACCAGCTTTGCCGCTGGCGTTGGTTCTGGTGCGTCCACGTCTTCTTTCCCCCATCCACGAGCCATAGAAGTATTCTATGCCCCTTATTGCCAATGTCGTAAAACGACTTGAATCATCCATGCCTTCTAAAACGTCAACAGGTCACACGGAAAGTATCCCTTTGTCGCTGCAATTTGGCACAATGAAAGTCTGCGGACTTCTCCGCAAACTGCTAACGCACCTTTTTCCTTTTCGGAGCTGTCCAGATGTGGATTGTCCGCCTTGCCCTTCGGCGCCCTTACACCTTCGTGGTGATGAGTGTGCTGATCCTTGTGCTTGGCATTGTCTCGATTGAGACCATGTCCACGGACATCTTCCCCACCATCGACATTCCCGTAGTCACGGTGGTGTGGAGCTACAACGGCACCAGCCCGGATGAGATGGAAAAGCGCTTCACCACTATCAGTGAGCGCGCCATGACGACGACCGTAAACGACATTGAGCACCTTGAGTCGCAGTCAGTCAACGGCATCTCCATCATCAAAATCTTCTTTCAGCCGGGCGTGAAAATAGAAGCCGCAGTTGCGCAGGTAACGGCCGTCAACCAGACCATTCTGCGTATTCTGCCGCCGGGCACCACACCGCCGTTCATTCTGCAGTTCTCTGCGTCGAATGTGCCGATCCTGCAGGCGGTGGCTTCTTCGAACAAGTTGTCTGAGAGCGAACTGTTTGATGTAGGTTCGCAGTTCATCCGTACGCAGTTGGCTACGGTGCAGGGCGCACAGGTGCCGCAGCCGTATGGCGGACGTATTCGCCAGGTTGCTGTCGATCTTGATCCCGCCGCGCTGTATGCGAAAGGACTCTCGCCGCAGGACGTGGTGAATGCATTAACGGCGCAGAACCTTATCCTGCCTGCTGGTGACCTGAAGGTACAGGACCGCGACTACGTGGTGCGCACCAATGCTTCACCACTGATTGCAGCGCAACTGAACGACATTCCCATCAAGCAGGTGAATGGCGCCACGGTGTACATGCGCGATGTGGCCACCGTTCACGAGGGCTCCGCGCCGCAGCAATCCATCGTCCGCTATAACGGCCAGCGCGCCGTGCTGATGACGATTCTGAAGGCCTCCTCTTCGTCCACACTGGACATTGTGAAGCGTGTGAAGGATGTGCTGCCGCACATTCTGGCCAATGTGCCGCCACCTGCTCCTGACATCCGCATCCTGTTTGACCAGTCGATCTTTGTGCGTGCGGCGCTGCAGGGAGTGGTGAAAGAAGCCGCTATTGCTGCCGGTCTGACCGCCATCATGATCCTGCTCTTCCTTGGGTCATGGCGCTCGACGGTGATCATTGCCGTGTCCATTCCGCTGTCAATCCTGGTGTCTGTCATCTGCATGAAGTTCCTGGGGCAGACGCTGAATACGATGACGCTGGGCGGACTCGGCCTTGCGGTGGGTATTCTCGTCGACGATGCCACGGTGGAGATTGAAAACATTCACCGCAACCTGGGGCTGGGCAAGGAGATTGAACCCGCCATCCTGGATGGCGCTGCGCAGATTGCTGTTCCGGCATTCGTCTCCACGCTGGCCATCTGCATTGTGTTCGTCCCGGTGGTGTTCCTGACCGGTGCAGCAAAGAGCCTGTTTGTGCCGCTGGGCCTGGCGGTGGTCTTCGCCATGATGGCTTCGTACTTCCTGTCGCGAACGCTGGTGCCCACCATGGTGAAGTTCCTGCTGGCGAAGGAAGTGGATGTGTACTCGCTGGCCGAAGCGTCCCACGGTGACCATCCCTTGTCCGCAGAAGAGCAGGCAGAGGTGGACCAGAAGATGCGCGGTCTGGGAGCGATCTGGCGCACGCATTTCGCCTTTAACCGTGTTTTTGAGGCGTTGCGCTCGCGGTATCAGCGTGTGCTGGATTGGGCATTGGGCCATCCTGCATTTGCGCTTGGCTGCTTCGGTCTTTTCATTGCCATGTCCGCTTGCCTGTTGCCGTTCATCGGTCAGGACTTCTTTCCAGACGTGGATGCGGGCAGCTTCCGGCTGCACGTTCGCACCGCTCCCGGCACTCGTTTGGAAGCCACGGAAGCCGTCTTTGCGCAGGTGGAGAATGTCATCCGCCAGACCATTCCAGCAAACGAACTGGACGGCATTCTGGACAACATCGGAACGCCGAATGGCGCCTTCAATCTTGCCTTTGGTGACGGTGCACTTACCGACGTGCAGGACGGCGAAATTCTTGTCTCGCTGAATCAGGAAAAGCACAAGCCCACCGCGATCTATCGCGAGAAGTTGCGCGAAACACTGCGCAAACAATTCCCGCAGACCACGTTTTATTTCCAGGCTTCGGACATTGTGAACCAGATCCTGAACTTTGGTTTGCCTGCTCCGATTGACATTCAGGTGAGCGGGCGTCTGGCCGATGCCAACTATGCGACGGCACAGGCCATTCGCGCAGACATTGCAAAGATTCCGGGCGTGGTGGATGCACATGTACACCAGGTGCTGTATGCGCCGGAGTTGCGGGTAAACGTGGACCGCTCACGCGCACAGTTACTCAACATGACCGAGCAGAACGTGGCGGGCAGTATGCTGACGGCGCTCTCGGGATCGGGTATCGCTTCGCCGAACTACTGGCTCAGCCCCAAGACCGGCGTGAACTATTCCGTGGTGGTGCAGGTGCCGCCCACGACGCTGGATTCTGTGGATCAATTGAACAACCTGCCGATCTCCAACGGCACGACCACAACAGCAGGAGCGACCAATGCTGGCGCACCACCGGTGGGTGCATCGCAGTTCCTTTCTAACCTGGCGCAGGTACAGCACGGGTCAAGCCCCGCCATCACGAACCACTACAACGTGCAGCCGGTGTATGACGTCTATGCCAGCGTGCAGAGCCGCGATCTGGGTGGCGTGAACCGCGACATCCAGAAGGTGCTGAAGAACTACACCGTGCAGAGCGGCAAGCTGTCCAAGGGCGCGACCATCACGGTGCGTGGCCAGGTGAAGAGTATGCAGGACAGCTTCACAGGACTTGGGCTGGGCATGATCTTCGCGGTTCTGCTGGTGTACCTGCTGATGGTGGTGAACTTCCAGAGCTGGCTTGATCCGTTCATTATCCTGATGGCGCTGCCGGGCGCGGCCTGCGGCATTCTGTGGATGCTGTTCCTGAGCGGCACCACCTTCTCAGTCCCCTCACTGATGGGCACCATCATGACCATTGGTGTGGCCACGGCAAACTCCATCCTGATGGTGACCTTCGCCAACGATCAGCGCTCGCTGGGCCTGAACAGTATTCAGGCCGCGTCGGCCGCGGGCTTTACGCGTTTACGTCCTGTCATGATGACGGCGCTGGCCATGATCCTGGGCATGCTTCCCATGTCGCTGGGCATGGGTGAAGGCGGCGAACAGAATGCACCGCTGGGACGCGCTGTTATCGGTGGCCTGCTGGTGGCCACCGCAACAACCCTCGTAATTGTTCCCATCTTCTATTCACTGCTACGCAAGAAGGTTCCGAGCCATCTTCAAACAGAAGAGCTTCCGGAACCCGAGGAGGAGTTCTCCCATGCGTAATGCTGAACAGCTTTCCACTTTTTTGAACTGCCACCGCAACACGTCTGAAGGAGCTTGCTGAGCATGGCCCAGAACGTCGCACAGGATCCGGCAACGACCGGCCATTCCGCAACCACTCAACAGCCCGCAGGCAAAGGTCCATTCGTTGCCGCAGCAGGTGGCTTTCTTCTGCTTGCAATTGTCGGTGTCGCCTTTCTGATTCCGAAACTGCATCACCAAAACGACCTGGAAGACCGCGCACACGATGTTTCCGGTCCCCCGCCGGTTGCGGTTGTGGCCGTCGGCCTGGGGCAACCCAGCAGCAGACTGGAACTGCCCGGCACCGTGCAGGCATTTGCACAGACTCCCATCTATGCGCGTACTTCGGGCTACATCTCAAAGCGTTACGTGGACATTGGCGACCACGTAAAGGCCGGACAGTTGCTCGCCATCATTGAAGATCCGCAGACGGAGCAATCACTGCGGCAGGCGCGCGCAAACCTGTTGCAGTTGAAAGCGCAGCTACTGCAGGCACAGGCCAATGCGAAGCTATCCACGCTGAACAATACGCGTGGTCAGCAGCTTTATAAGCAAGGCGTTATTTCGCAGGAGGCGGCGGACAATTACACCGCGCAGTCTGGCGCGAACGATGCAACCGTGGAAGCGGCCAAGGCCAACATTGCTGCCGGCGAAGCGAACGTGAGGTCGCTGGAAGAACAGGCGTCCTTCTCACGCGTGCTGGCACCTTTCACCGGTGTGATCCTGTCGCGTTCCATCGATAATGGATCGCTGATCACGTCCGGCTCGGCCAACAGCGTGACGCAGCTCTTCACGATTGCGCAGTCCGGCGTGGTTCGAGTCTTTGCCAATGTGCCACAGAGCAACGCACCGGATGCACTGAGCGCATCCACAGCGCAGGTGACCTTCCGCGAACTCCCGGGGCACATCTACTCTGGTTCCATCACACGCTCTTCCACGTCAATTGATCCGGCATCGCGCACGCTGCTGACCGAAATCGACCTGCCAAACGCCGATGGCAAGATCCTTCCCGGCATGTTTGCGACGGTGACCTTCGCGGTGAAGAATTCGCGTCCGCCGGTGCTGCTACCGGGAAATGCCCTGGTGGTACGCACCGCAGGGCCACAGGCCTATACCGTGGACGCCAACAACATTGTGCATCTGCACAGCGTCGTCCTGGGACGCGACTATGGCACCAGCGTTGAGATCCTCAGCGGGTTGCAGCAGGGCGATCATGTGATCCTGTCACCATCCGATGCGGTACAGGAAGGAACGAAAGTGGCTCCGGAATTAGAGAAGGCGCAGAAGCCGTAGTCTCTTCCAGGCACATAGAAAAGCCCGCCATTGGCGGGCTTTTTCCATAAGTGCTGCGTTGTAAGTGTTCAGACCAGATGATCTGCAAGCACCTCTGCCGAGCTATGCACAATGCGCGGCCCCCGTGGTACGCCCTCCCACGGGAAGAACAGTGAGAACACGGTACCGGAACAATCGCCGCGATACTTTGCCTGGCGGCTGCGCACCAGCATGGCGCCGTGATGCTTCTCCAGAATCTCCGCGCTCACCCACAAGCCAAGGCCGGTGCCGCTGGCATCCTTGGTGGTAAAGAACGGTTCAAAGATGCGGCGTCGCACAGCATTCGACATCCCCATGCCTTCATCCGCAACAGTAACGCGCACTCCCCTTCTGTCGTTGTGCCGCATGGTGCGTGCGCGAATGAAGAGGCGTCCTCCCTGAGGCATCGCATCAATCGCATTACCCACAAGGTTTGCAAAAAGCTGGCGCAGTTCTCCCGCGTAGCCAAAGAGCAGCGCTGGATCCTCCAGACGCAACTCCACCTCCACTTTTGCGGACCGCAGCTTGGCATTGTGCAGCAGCAGCACACTGCGCAGCATCTCGGTCACCTCCACATCCGTGGCGGTTGAGGACTGACGATGAAAGCGCAGCGTCTGTTGCGTGATCTCACCCACGCGTCCCAGTTCTGTCTGCGCCAATGCCACCCAGTCCTGCGCCTGTATATCCAGCGATGGGTTATTGCGCAGCAGATACAGGGCATTGGTAACAGCTTCCAGCGGCGTATTGATTTCATGCGCAATGGAAGACGCAAGACGCCCTGCAATTGCAAGCTTTTCACTGCGGCGCATGGCTTCTTCCGCGTGACGACGCTCTGTCACCTCCGTGACAATGACACCCACCCAACGCACTTCGTCACCGATGAACACGGGGAAGTAACTGGCGAGCCAGATACGCGGATGAATGTCACCGACCATCTCGCCGCTGAGTTCGTGTTCGGCAATGCCTTCACCCGTACGGAAGACCTGCTCCAGCAGGCGTTCCGACTCCAGCGCCAATGAGTTCACATCACCATCAGTGGTAGGAGCCAGATCACGCAAACGGCGACCCAGGTGGTGTTCCAGCGGCACACCGTGCATCTTCGCCAGGCGGTCATTGATACGGATGTAGCGATAGTCGCGGTCGTAAAACGCAAAGCCAATCGGAGCGGTGCGCAGCATGGCGTCGAGCAGATTCAACGTCTCCTGCGTGCCGCGACGCTGGCGCGCAATTTCGCTCACCATGCCGTTGAAGCTGCTCAACAAGGCGCCCGCCTCGTTTTGCGCGGCAACCACTGGAACCGTCAACGGGAATGCTGACAGATCGTTGGGGTCCTTGCCTACCTGCAGTGTTGCGCGCCGTAGCTGACGCAGAGGCTGTGCCAGCGTGGCGCTCAACGCCCATACCAGCAACACATTACCCAGCAAAGCAAACGGGAAGTAAATCAGCAGATTTTTCAGCACGCGCTTGGGCGTGTTCATGGTCAGCGCGGAGTCCTGGGTCACCCACAAGATGCCGCGTATCAATCCATCAGAGATGATCGGCTGCGCGCCTTCCTCGTTGCCTTCGTCGGAAAGTACACGAAGATACTTGCGCCCGGAAACCAGTTTGGGCAACAGCTTCTGTTCGCGGTCCGAAAGCTGCATGGGCAGTTCGTCGCTGGTGTTCCGCAGAACCGTGCCATGCACATCTGTGACACGCGCCCCCTTCAACGAAGCAGCGATGGGAAGCTCATGCATCACATCGTCGATCATCTCGTCGTTGTGCTGCTCCATTGGCTGCGCCAGCGATGCTGCGATGATGGAACTCTGCCGCTGCAAACGGATACGGTCGCGTTCACGGCTTTCGCGGAACTGGTCGCGCACACTGAAGCTCAGGAAAGCAGCGAACACGATGATCTGCACCAGCAGCGTACCAGCGATCAACTGCCCCATGATCGTCTTCGGCCCCCAGCGCATCATCGTTCTCAGTTCCCTTTCCTGTTAAGACTTGCCAAGCAGTTTGACGGCCAGGTCACGCGCGATGAGAGCGCCATGAAAGCGGCCATTTTCGATAAAGATTTCGTTGGTGCGTTCGCCCGCCACCACCACACCTGCCATGTAGATACCCTTCACGTTCGACTCCAGGGTCTCCGGGGTGCAGACCGGGCAACGACTGTTGTCCGAATCAAGCGCAACACCCATACGTTCCAGGAAGTCGAAGTCAGGATGATATCCCGTCAACGCAAACACGAAATCATTCGCCAGGGTGATTTCACCCTGCGGTGTGTTCAGCGTAACGGTGTCCTCCGCAATCTGTTTCACAGTTGACGCAAAATACGCCGCAATTTCGCCATTTGCAATGCGATTGTTAATGTCCGGCAGAATCCAGTACTTTACGTGCCGATGCATGGTTTCACCACGATGCACCAATGTCACCTTCGCACCATGACGCCACAGATCCAGCGCCGCAATCGCTGCGGAATTCTTGCCGCCGATCACCAGCACGTTCAGCCCGAAGTATGGGTGCGGCTCGTCGTAGTAGTGATGAACCTTGTTGAGGTCTTCGCCCGGGATGCCGAGATAGTTCGGCAGATCGTAATAGCCCGTGGAGACGATGAGCTTCTTCGCGCGGAAATCCTGCGCACGGCCAAAGCGATCCGTGGTGTGTACGGTGAAATCGCCGTCCGAGCCGCTGACCCGGTCCACGTGATGATATTGCCGCACGTCCAACGCGTAGTGCTCCGCCACTTTGCGGTAATACTCCAGCGCCTCACTGCGTGTGGGCTTCTGGTTGGGGCTGCTGAACGGCATGTTGCCAATCTCCAGCAGTTCCGGCGTGGTAAAAAACGTCATATGCGCCGGGTAATGGAAGAGGCTGTTGCACACGCATCCTTTATCCACCAGGACCACGCGCAGGCCTTCCTTCTGCGCATCAATAGCGCACGCCAGCCCGGTGGGTCCAGCCCCTATCACCAGCACATCGAACAACATGTTGGACATATATTGACCATTGAATCATGCTGTGCGCAGAAGGCAAGCAACATTCACCGGTCATCGCACACGCCATAAGCGGACGCACATCGTAACGACCGTCCGCAACATCAAACCAGAATCACTTCACGCTCAAAAAGGAATGCCCATGTCCGACCTCGCCGCACTGGAAAAGCTAAAACACGGAACCCCGGAAGCCGCTGTCCATGAACTGCTGCTGCATCGCTGGAGCCCGCGCTCGTTCTCCGATAAGCCCGTGTCCGATGCCGACCTGAAAAGCATCTTTGCCGCAGCCGCGTGGGCTCCCAACAGCTACAACGAACAGCCTTGGCGTTTCCTGGTGGGTCGAAAAGGCGATGAAACCTACACCAAGATTTTCAACGCACTGGTAGCGCCGAACCAATCCTGGGCAAAGTCCGCGCCGGTTCTCTACTGCAGCTTTGGGAAGAAAACCTTCTCCGCAAATGGGCAGCCCAATCCCTATTGCCTGCACGACACCGGCGCCGCTTCCACGTTGATCGCGCTTCAGGCCATTTCTCTCGGGATCCACACGCACGGCATGGGCGGGTTCGATAAGGAAACGCTCCGCGCATCGTTCGGCGTGCCCAGCGAATTTGAGGCAGGCGCATGCTGGGCTATCGGCTATCTGGGTCAGCCAGAAGATGCCCCCGAAAATTTCCGCGCCATGGAAACAGCGCCGCGTTCGCGCAAAGGCCTGCCGGAATACGTGTTCAGCGAATGGGAGAAGCCCGCTTCGTTCTAACCCTTCGCCACCGCAAACGCAGAAAGGCCCGGCGCATCTGCTCCGGGCCTTTTTCCTGCAACCTCTCAGGCGATCAGCTTATGCCAGTACCTTACCGATGGTCTTGTCGATGGTGTCCTTGGGCACGTAGCCAACGATCTGCTCTGCGACCTTGCCGTCCTTGAAAAGCAGCAGCGCGGGGATACCGCGGATGCCATAACGGCCCGGCGTGGCGGCGTTGCGGTCCACGTCCATCTTCATGACCTTGATCTTGCCCTCGTACTCACCGGCAACCTGATCCACGACAGGGGCGAGCGCTCGACATGGTCCGCACCAGGTGGCCCAAAAGTCCACCAGGACGGGCGTCTCACTCTTCAGCACCTGCTGTTCAAAGTCCACGTCGTTCACTTCGGTTACAAACTGTCCTGCCATCGATTTGCCTCTTCTCCCGGGAATGTTCGCTCGACCGGATTGCCCGCCTTGGCGGGGGTCTCGCGATCGTTCCTGCTTAAGAATAGATGCTCCGTGCCCGAAAATGTTTCAGGAGGGTCCATGTAGGTCCATGCGGGGTTCATCCAGCCTTGCGACAATAGAAGCATGAATCAGGCTACAAGCGCTAGTCCACGTCGTTTCTCCCGTTCCGAATTCCTGCAGAATGTGCGTGATGCACGTCCACGCACCGCCGTTTTCGACTTCGACGGCACGCTCTGGCCCGGCGATGCCGGTTCCGGATTTATGCACTGGACCATCGCCACACGCCTGTTGCCCAGCGACGCAACACGCCACATTCTGGATCGCCATGCCCTCTACCACCGTGGCGAAGTGGGCGAAATTGCCATCTGCGGCGAGATGACCTCCATCTATGCCGGCATCCCTGAGAAAGCCCTGCGTGACTCTGCCGCGAAGTATTTCGTGGACCATGTGCAGCCGCATTTCTTCCCGGAAATGATCGTCCTGCTGCGCGAACTGCAGGCCAGCGGAACGGACATCTGGGCCGTGTCGTCCACGAATAACTGGATGATCGAAGAGGGTGTACGCGACCTGGGCATTGCGCCGGATCACGTGCTGGCGGCCTGCGTAGCTGTAGAAGACGGCATTGCAGGCGAAACGATCCTGGATGTCCCCTCGGACGAAGGCAAGGCCGAGGCGCTGCGCCGCGTGGGGCTGACGCATCCTGATGCCGTCTTTGGCAACAGCGTGCACGACCTGCACATGCTGGAGATGGCAAAACATCCCTATCCGGTGAATCCAACCGTGGCACTGGCGGAAAAAGCGGCGGAACTCGGCTGGAACGTTTACTATCCGGCGACCGAAGGCTAGGGCCAGTGGCCCTTCAGCATCTACACTGCTGTGACGGTGGTGCAATTACCGCCAGAGGATGCGGGAGCTTTGAAGAAGAAAGCGGCCATTCGAAAGCTCGACGGAAAGCGAGACAACGCTGCGCGATTGCCCCGCACCGTTCGCCTGGTGGTGGCCGCCCTGATTCTTCGCCCCGGCCCCGATGGCGCGGAGGAAGTGCTGATCTGCCAGCGAAAGCCGGATCAACCCATGAGCCTGAAATGGGAGTTTCCCGGCGGCAAGATTGAAGCCGGTGAAGGCCCGGAAGAGGCCCTGCGTCGCGAACTGGATGAAGAGCTGGGCATCCATGCGGAGATTGGGCCGTTGCTGACACGCGTCCGCCACAACTATCGCAATGGCGGCGCGGTAGATATTCAGTTTTTCCGTGTACGCAGTTTCACCGGCGAGCTACAGAATCGGATCTTTCAGCAGATTTGCTGGTCTGGTTTTGAGGCGCTGCCGGAATATGACTTTCTGGCGGCAGACCTGGGCATGATCCATGATCTGGCCGAAGGCAAGCTGCGCGTATAACAGCAAGTGGCATACTTTCTGATACTTAAAGAAACTATCGAAGGCGGGACTTCAGCATCCCGTCCTAGGCCGCGAGCGCGTTCACAATTTCTCGCGAGAAGGCTGGAATGTCTCCCGGGTTCCGGCTTGTGATGAACTGACCGTCGACCACCACGTCCTTGTCTACCCACTTTGCCCCGGCGTTCAGCAGATCGGTGTGGACACTGGGCCATGAAGTCATGGTCTTTCCCTTCACCACGCCCGCTTCAATCAACGTCCACGGGCCATGACAAATGGCTGCTGTCGGCTTGCCGGTTTCCACAAACTCCTTTATGAAGTGCACCGCATCCTTGTCTATGCGCAACCTATCGGGGTTGATCTGGCCGCCGGGCAGTACCAGCGCATCGAACTCGTCTGCCTTTGCGCTTCCCACGAGAGCATCGACTTTGACCTTGTTGCCCCAGTCGGTCTTATCCCAACCCTTGATTTCCTTCGGTGTGGTTTTCACGCTCAGCACGGTGATGGTGGCGCCTTCCCTCTCCAGGTTCTTCTTTGGCTCCATCAGTTCCGCCTGCTCAAAGCCATCGGTCGCCAGAATTGCAATCTTTTTTCCTGTCAGCTTACCGTTCATCGTGAATCTCCTTCCGTCGGACACCTTGCCGCCGACAGGTTCTGAGATGGCCGGATAGTGCCGCGCGAGGCCTGCAGATGCCTTTCTGGCGCGGGGTCCATGTCTTGTTATGAAAATCAGCGGTTTGCCCGTGGCGCAAGTCTGCTATAAACCGTCAATGCGCCGATTGCTGCTGTTCCTGTTATTTCTTGTGGCGGTTCCGATCCACGCCGCCGCCACGCCCGCTGAAAAGCTGGCCAACGATGCGGCCCAACATGAACTGGATACTTCGCCCGAAGGTGGCAACATCCCGTCGTATTCGCTGAAGCCGGCGGATCTGGCCAAGGCACAGCATTTGGACAAGGTGGATACGGTGCTGCACTTCGCCACGTCCATCTGGTCGCTGGTGTACACCATAGCCCTGCTGGCGCTGGGGTCTGTGGGATGGATGCAACGGACGGCGACCTCGCGCTTCAAGAATCGCTGGCTGCAGGGTGCCACCTTTCTACTTCTGTTTCTTGTCATTACAGGTTTGTTGGACGCGCCCTTTGGCATCTATGGCCATTGGCTACGTTTGAAGTACGGGTTGAGCGTGCAGGGCTGGGGAAGCTGGCTGGGAGATCAGGCGAAGAGTGCGGGTATTGGCTGGGTGATTGGAACGCTGCTGGTGATGCTGCTGTTCTGGTTCATCCGCAAATTCCCACGACGCTGGTGGTTTGGGTTCTGGATTGTCTCCATCCCCATCACGCTGGCCGCCATCTTCGTTACGCCCTATGTGATCGATCCACTGTTCAACAAGTTTGAGCCGCTACAGCAATCGCATCCGGAACTGGTGCAGCGACTGGAAGAGGTGGCGAACCGCGGACACATGAACATTCCGCCGGATCGCATGTTCCTGATGAAGGCGTCGGCAAAGGTGACCACGCTGAACGCATACGTCACCGGCTTTGGCGCATCGAAGCGCGTGGTGGTTTGGGATACGTCGATTGCCAAGGGCACACCCGACGAGATCCTGTTCATCTTCGGGCATGAGAGCGGGCATTACGTGCTGCATCACATTGTGCGCGGCATCCTGGTCAGCACTGTGATCACGTTCATCACGCTCTACCTGGGATACCTGTTTGTGCAGTGGGCCATCCGTCGCTTCGGCATTGCGTGGGGTATCCCTTCGCAGGATGACTGGGGCGCGCTTGCCGTGTTGTTGCTGGCGTTTTCTCTGTTCAGCTTCTTTCTGGAGCCGGTTACTTCCACACTGTCACGCCAGCAGGAACATGCTGCGGATGTCTACGGCATGGAGGCGATTCACGGCATCGTAGCCAACCCACAGGAGACTGCACGCGGAGCGTTTCAGGTGTTGGGAGAGACAAGCTACGACGTGCCGAATCCAAACCAGTTCCTGGAGTTCTGGACGTATGGACATCCCAGCATTGGACGCCGTGCGGCTTTCTCCACGCATTACGATCCGTGGGCCGGTGGCTACGCTCCGAAGTATTTCCCGAAGCAGTAAGGCGCTACCATTCATCATTTGAGCGAAGCTCGTACGAACTAGGTTCGTCATCCTGAGCGAAGTCGAAAGACCCGCTTTCTTCTCGCACCACGGGAATGTTTCACAGAAGCCTGCTGCTTCTGTGCTTTCCATGAAGCATGTAGAGAGCACAGAAGGATGCAGGTCCCTTCGGCTTCGCACTCTGCACTTCGCTCAGGATGACGGACTTCGAAGAACGCATTTGGTAAATGGATGAACTGCGGTTATCCGCGAATTGATTGCCACACCAGAACCAGCGATAGCCCCGTGACCAGAACGGCGGTGATCCACGCGATTGCGTTAAACCATGTGCGATTGCGGTACTCGCCCATCAACTCTGGTTTGTTGATCAGCTTCAACATGAAATACATCACCACGGGCAGCAGCAGGCCGTTCAACACCTGCGACAACACGGCCATCTTCACCAGCGGGAAGTTAGGAATGAGTACAACAGCCGCGCCCGCTGCAATCAGGATCGTGTACAGCCAGTAGAAGACTGGCGCCTGTTTCCACGTGCGATCCAGACCGCTTTCAAAACCAAGGCCTTCGCAGACCGTGTATGCCGTGGAAAGCGGAAGGATGGATGCCGCAAATAACGATGCGTTAAACAACCCTGCGGCGAACAACAGGAAGGCGTAATCGCCCGCGATGGGTCGCATGGCCTCTGCCGCATCGGCTGCAACGTTGATGTTGCGCACGCCGTGAATCCACAACGTGGCTGCGCAGACCACCACGATGAACCACGCCACCACGTCTGTGAAGATGGAACCGATAGTCACATCAAGGCGGGTGGCACGGTAATGCTTCACCGTCACACCCTTCTCCACGATGGAAGACTGCAGGTAAAACTGCATCCACGGCGTGATCGTCGTACCGATAACACCGATGGTCATGTAGACGTAATTGCGGTCGTGCCATAGAGAACGGTCGGGCAGTTTTACGGTTTCGACCAACGCCGTATGCCAGTCGGGTCTGCCGAGCACGCCTGCTGCGATGTAAGCGAGATAGACCACGCTGGCGAAGAGAAAAATCTTCTCGACGCTTTTGTAATCGCCTTTCACAACGAGTGCCCACACCAGGAACGCACAGATAGGCACGGCGATGTATTTGCTGACATGAAAGAGACCGAGTGCGCCAGCAATACCGGTGAACTCCGCAATAACATTGCCAAAATTCACCACCACCAGCAACAACATGATGATGAAGGTCAGGCGCAGGCCAAACTCTTCGCGGATGAGATCGCTAAGCCCTTTGCCGGTAACCGCGCCCATGCGCGCGCACATCTCCTGCACCACGATGAGCGCGATGGTGATGGGAATCATCGTCCACAGCAGCGCGTAGCCATACTGCGCGCCCGCCTGCGAATACGTGAAGATGCCGCCCGCATCGTTGTCCACGTTGGCCGTGATGAAGCCAGGGCCAAGTGCTGCAAGAAAGAAGAGGATGCGGTAACGCCAGACCTTCAGCCACTTCACGCGTCACACTCCGCATGGATGGAGGCGGCTGATTCCTGCACCTTTTCGTAAAGTTTGCGCGCGGCCTCGTCTCTTGCGGAGGGCACAGCAAACGCGGCATTCTCCGCAATATGTTTCCGGTTCTTCGACGAGAACAACAGTACGCCAGAAGGATTCATCTGCAAGGCGGCGCGCATCATCAATTCACTCAGGACTCCGCCATCGGCAAGATCCTGATTCACTGCCGCGGACCACTCCCTCATCCGAGGCGGCGATGCAGACAACCACTGCCGCAAACGTCGGAAGTTATCGCCAAGCGAACGGTGATGGATGCGAAACGCAGCGTCCGAACGAGCCGCATCAAAGACGGACCACTCACACTGAATGACCTGCGCATAGGCGGGGCTTTCCTGCTGAATGGCCTCAACATGCGCGGGATCGGTACCAATCCCGAATGCGCCAATCTTGCCTGCGGACTTCGCTGCTTGCAGGAACTCCAACAGAGCCGCGTTGCGTACTTCTTCAGCCGTTGCGTCATGCAGCAGGAACAGGTCAATGCGTTCCACACGCAGATCGCGCAGGCTCTTTTCCAATGATGCGGAAGCCTTTTCCGGCGACAGATCACGTGGTGCGCGCGGCCCTGCAACACTCTTTGCCACGCGTTGCGCACGTTGCTTCAAGCCAGGAACAGCCTTCACCAGCGGCGCGACAAAACGACGTGCCGTGGCGATCATGCCGGGATGTTTTGCAGGCGGGATGCCGAACTTTGTTGCGACGGTTACCTCGCCCGGATGCCGGGAGAGGAACTCGCCGAGGCAGGCCTCTGCTTCGCCATAACCGTACATCGGCGCGACATCAAAGTGGCGAATGCCCGCTTCAAATGCCCACTCCAGCGTCCGCAACGACTGTCGGCGATCCATGCTGCCCATCAGGCTGGAGCCGCCGAAGCCAAGCCGCGTTGTGCGTCTTGCCGTGTCCGCGAGTTGAACTGTATCCACCATGTTTATTGCAGTATCACCTAAGCGTTACGTGTGCCGTTCAGGATTGCGCCAGTGTTGCGCCCAGGCGCAATGCCAGTGCCAGCGCGGTATGTGTGGGGTTGGAATAGCCGCCGGTCGGGAAGACTCCGGCACTGCATAGGTGCAGGTTCTTCGTTCCCCATAGGAGCAGGTTGGTATCCACCACGCCCTTTGCAGGATCGGCAGACATGCGCGTACCGCCAATGTGATGCAGGCCATCGTCACAGTGCGCACGGATCGCATCATCCGACGCGAGATCAATGCGCGGCTTCAAACGCGCAATGCCCTGCTGTATCAGCTCGTCACCGGTCAATTGCAGAAAGGTGCGGATGGTGGCCAGTTCCAACTTCGAAATAACCCAGCGCAGACTGGAGCGACGCATACCCAGTGCGTCTCGATCGTCTGTAAGTGTGATGCGGCTCTCTGAATCAGGCTGCTGTTCACAGTGCACACGCATGGTGATGCGCGCACTCGGCGCCACGTACACGCGATGACGTGCTGCATAAGCCCACGTCTGTTTCAGCAATAGAGGCAGGTTCTGCATCAGCGCGGAAATCTGTGTACTATCCACGTCTTTCCATTGGCGATAAAGCAGGCGCTTGCCGATTGCTTTCACCGCCGCGCCACGCTCTTCCGTATCGTCGTGGAACGCCATAGTCGCCGCCACGTTCAGAATCCTGCGTTGCTCCTGCTGCCGTGCACTCAATCGAAACTTCGGGTGGAATTTGTAGCCGTTCAGAAGCACGTTAGTGAATGCAGCAAAGAATCGACCGCGGTCCAGCGGTTCCACATCCATCACATCGCAATCCACGTGGTCCTGAAAGCCTCGTCCTACCAGGCCATTGGGATTCCATGCGACTCCATGCTTCTCTTCCAGGTGCAGCAACAGCCGCGACGTTTCAATGGCTCCGGTGGCCAGCACAAACTCGTTTGCGGTCACACGCGCGGTGTTGCCATTCAGGCTGCGAAGGATTGCCGCGCGGATGTGTGCGTCATCGTCTGCACGCTCCAAGTCCACCAGGTTCGCGTGTACCAGCACCGTAAGGTGTGGCGACGACGCCATCTCCGCGCCGTGGACTTTCGCAAAGTTTGGCTGCTTAAGCCAGCGTGTGAAATACGGTTGCAGATCCGGCCCAAGCTGCGGCGCGGACATACCCAGAGCCTTCCACACCGCGGCATCTTCGCCGATAGCGCCCAGGCTTTCGTATTGAATCGCTTCTGCATAAAACGGCATCAGTTCTTCGCGTGACACATCCCATCCGCTGTGCGGAACCCATTCGCGATGCGCAAAGTCAATAGGCTCCAGCGGCAGTATCTGGCCACCCCATCGCGTGGTGGTGCCGCCCCATGTACGAAAGCGACCGGTGTGAACGCCGGTGTGTGGCTGCTCCGTCACATCCGTGCGGTAAAGCTGCTGCGAAGCTTCTTCCAATACAGCGCCACCGCTTTCCACCAGCAGAACGCGTTTCCCGGCGCGCAGCAGGCGCACCGTAAGCACGATGCCGACGGCACCTGCCCCAACGACGCAGACGTCATAGGCAGCTTCGTTTGTGAATGGCTGCTTCTCCAGATCAAACGTCATGCCGTACCGAGCCTCTTTCTCACCAGTGGTTCCAACCGCTCCACAATGTGACGCACCTGCGTGTCGTTGTCATAACCGGAACTTAGAGCGCGCTGCCATCCCGCATACGCAATGCGTGTACGCGCCGGTTCGTCATGCAGATACTTCCGCACCTTTGCAATGCACTCTTCCAGCCCGGTGAAAAACACAGCTTCTTCGTCTTCCACAAATCGCGCCGCGTGCCCGGCAGAACGTTCGGCCAGCAGAAAGCCGCCGCACGCTGTAATTTCAAAGCTCTTGTGAACGAACTCGTCCTGGTTGGAATGCGTCAGGAAAGACAGGTTGATACGCGAACGCCAGATGGCCTCGCGATAGTCATCGTTCCGCAGTTCGCCGTTACCGCGATACAGCGCAGCACCTCCCACGCGCTCCAGAGCAGGCTTCCATACCAACCCGCCATTCACTGCGACGGAAAAGCCCCCTTCCTTTGCCAGACGTGTAAGAAACTCCGGACGCTGATCGTACGGTGTGCCCACAAACGAAACATCACGATCACGGTCACGATCGGTCCAGCCTTCCGGAGGAGCAAAGTGGATGGTGGGCTCAAACGCCGTCTGAATTTTGATGACGTCACGTGCACCGGCATTCCTGTAGTCGGTTACATTCACATCGCGCTGGGTGCAGTGCAGGTCATAGAACGGAATAGTCCTGGCATACAGCCTCCAGCCCGGATCGCGGCGCGGGCCGAAGAAGTTGTCGATCATGTACGAGACAGTGACGATGCCCTTCTTCCGCAGGCGCTTCAGCGTGGAGGGCTTCATGAAGAGGACCTTGTCCGCCCACACCACATCTGCTCGCAGAGTTTCCGCCATCGACAGGATGTCGCGATTCAGCCGTTCGACCTGAGGCCCCAGGACCAGACGAAATTCAACCTTCTGCAGCAGAGGATTTTGCTGGCGGTAGTCCAGCGTGTTCAGTTCAAAGACTTCATGCCCTTCCCGGCGCAACGCAAGAATGCGATACCACGCGGAGTCATAGGAAGTGATCTGCCCGGCGTAAAGAATCCTCATGCGTCAGTGACCCGCCCTTAACAGAGCAATGACGTGTTCAGGGTAGATGACCCCTGCAAGCTGACGATCATGGTCCAGGACGGCCAATGAACGCAGGTTGTACTTATCGAATTGTTCCGCAATGGCGCGGCTTCCGGCGTCAATGGAACATATGTGCAGGTGCGCGTCCTTCACGTCCACCAACTTCGTTTCACCGTTCGAAAGTGCAAGTTTTGCCAAGGTCACAGCGCCTTTCAAGCGACCCTCCGTGTCCAGAAGAAAGACCTCATTCACCGTATCCAGATCGCCTTCAAAATTACGCAACGCCTCAATAGCCTGGTACACATCTGCGTCTTCGGGAACGGCAACATATTCCGTGGTCATGCGACCTGCGGCCCAATCTTCCGGAAACTCCAGCAGCTCTTTCACCTCGGCACGTTCTTCCGGTTCCATCTCAAGAAGGATTTCCTCGGAGCGCTCCTCGGGAAGCTCTGCCAGAAGATCCGCAGCGGCGCCGGGATCCATCTCTTCCACAATGTCCGCAACACGGCTGGATTCCATGCCTTCCAGCAGGGAACGCTGCAGCTTCGGATCAACTTCTTCCAACGCTTCTGCTGCGATTTCTTCATTCAGCGAGCCAAACACGGCCTCGCGCTCCGCAGGCGCAAGCTCCTCCAGGATGTCCGCAATGTCCGAGGGATGCATGGTGGAGAGGCGGTCGCCTTCAATCTTCAAACGCACGCGGCGCGCTGGATCGCGATCGATGAGATCAACAAATTCCCAGGGGATGACGCGGGGCTGAAAGCGGTGCGCCATGGCATCCACTGCATTTACAGGCAGGCCACGAAGCAGTCGCCGGACCGCGCCACGCATGCCCACTTCCACTTCTGCAATGCGCAAACGGTGGAGTTCCTCGTGCGTCTCCCAGACCAGGTCGACGTCGTTTACACGCACCACCTTGTGGCCGTGTACGTCGATGATCTGCTGGTCGAGAAGGTCACGCTCCAGCAGCACGGAGGCATGCGGGATGTCGACGGGCTGTGGCCACTCCGCTTCCTGCTTCAGATGCAGTTCACCGGTATGACTGAAATGCAACGCGTGCAGCGGAACGGATTGCACTTGTCCCCCGCGCAGCTGGCCGGAAGCCGTCAGGAGCAGGCTGCTGATGTGTGTTCCGCCATCTTCCGTGGCCACAACAAGCTCCGCAATGCGTCCCATCAGGACGCCGTCGTGCGCCCGCACAGGATAGCCCAGCAGTGAGGAGAGACTCGTGCGGCGAACCGGCTGTTCGTTCATGCGTCACCGCCCCCTCTGTCCGAATCTGGGTGTTTTTACTGCCCTTCCGGCAGTCTACCGAAGCTACTGCCTTCCGGCGAAATCACCGGTTCGTCACAATTGCATTCGCAATGCTCCTTGACATTCCCGCGCTGGGAAAGCACACTGCCAGCAAGACCAAGCGGCCAGGGACCGAGACACGTTGCCCAATACACCCACAACACGGACAACCTTCACCCTGCCGTCCACGCTGGATACCGTGGACCGTGTGGAGCAGGAGGCGGAATCCTTCGCCAACCGCGCCGGGTTCCACGAAGACGACATCTCCAACATCGCCATGGCCGTCCGCGAGGCTGCCGTGAATGCCGTCATCCACGGCAATAGCTACAGCCGCGACAAGGAAGTGACCGCCAGCTTTGAAGCGAATGACGATGACCTTGTCATCCGCATCAGCGACGAGGGGCCAGGCTTCAATGAGGAAGTCATTCCCGATCCCCTTTCGCCGGAGAATATCCTCCGCGGCTCGGGACGCGGGGTGTTCCTTATGCGCGCCTTCATGGATGAGGTACACTTTCGCCAACTGTCCCCGGGAACTGAGCTGACTCTCATCAAGCATCGCATTCCCGCGCAGGACGCAGCCTGAACCACTTTAACGACCGCAGATTTTCCAAGTTTTAATTTCGCCGATTCCTTCGGCAGGAGAGCACACAGACGATGAGTATCAAGGTAAGCACGCGCCAAGTGGACGGCGTTACGATTCTCGACTTGAGCGGCCGGATCACCCTGGGCGAAGGCTCTGTCACCCTGCGTGACACCATCCGCGATCTCGTCGCCAAGGGCGACAAGAATATCCTCCTCAACCTGGGCGATGTCTCCTACATCGACTCCTCGGGTATTGGTGAACTGGTTTCCGCTTACACCTCCGTGAAGAACGCAGGCGGCGAGCTGAAGCTGCTGAACCTGACCAAGAAGGTGCAGGACCTGCTCCAGATCACCAAGCTATACACCGTATTCGACGTCCGCGACGACGAAACGCACGCCGTGGGTTCGTTCACCCGCTAATTTCCGCAGAAATCTTCATCCTGAAAAGGCCGCCCCCGACCAGGAGCGGCCTTTTTCTCGTAGTTTTCTATCCAAACGCCAACTTCCGCCGATTTACGCAGATGGCGCAATCCGTCTCGGGGAAACGTTCACTTTCCCGTCACATTCGGCTTGCATCGGTGTTCTTTCAGTGTGTAGTGTGGGTGAATCAGTCCACATTTGCGGGATAAGAAATTCGGCTGTTTGAGGTTTTCATGCGCTTTTACATGGCGTCCGCTGCGACTCTGCTCCTCTTCTCCTCCATCCTCCCGTTGCAGGCATCCCGCGTGAAGCGCGGACCTACGGCGAAACATAAAAAGACCCAGACCGCCGCACCGCATCAGCGTGCGATCGATAACAGCCGCGCCACGCAGATTCAGACGGCGCTGGTGAAGGCCGGCTACCTGAAGGAAGCCAGTGGTCACTGGGATTCGGAAAGCCAGGCCGCCATGCAGAAACTGCAGGGAGATAATGGCTGGCAGACCAAGCTGGTACCGGATTCCCGCGCTTTGATCAAGCTGGGCCTTGGCCCGAACTCGCAGGCTACGCCGACCAGTGTTCCGGTTGCACTGTCAAAAGGCGGTTCCGCAGCAGCACAAACGGACGTTGACACCTTCGGCGGCAAGTAAGCCGCATTCTGGCTCCCCTGCTGGACAATCTTCACGGTCAGCAGCGGCCCGCGAAGGCGCTATGCTAAGAAGCGTGAAGCGCCTCCTGCTCCCGGTTCTGCTGCTCATGTCTCTGCTTACCCTGAATGCGCGCGCGATTGAATTGAAGGTCTCCGCCGCGGCACTGGAACGCACCCTCAAAGAACAACTCCTGAGCGCTCCCGATGCCCGTTATTACCTGCGCGGCGACCGTAATTCTGCCTGTTATGTCTACATCGATCAGGCCACAGTCACCTTTCAGGATGACCGCGTGGTGGTGCATGTGAGCACCCATTCGCGGATGGGCGCGGGTGTCTTTGGCAAATGCGTCGGTGTGGGATTCAACACCATGGCCGACGTTTCCGTGATTCCCGTGGCAGAGGGTGAATCCATCGGCTTCCGCGATGCACGCGTCGACCGCTTTACCGGCAACAAGGAACTGGACTTCCTGCTGGTTCCCTTTCTCCAACGCAAACTGCCCGCCAGCATGAAGCTGAATGCGGCAGAACTGCTACGCGCGGCGCTGGCAAAGTCAAAGGACAGCACCGGCTACGACGTGGCGCTGGATTCGCTGAAGGTGCATTCCATGCTGGTGACGAAGGATCGCCTTACGGTCGATCTGGACGGCTCGCTGCACGTCGACTAAAGAAGATTACTTTGCAGCCTTTTGGTCCGAAGGCAGCGTGTAGATGACCTCACCGGGACGCGCATAGTGCAGGGCCTCACGCGCTTCATGCTCAATGGCATCCGGGTTGTTCGTCAGGCGTTCCACATGGCTGCGCAGCCGTTCGTTTTCCTGCTCCAGTTGCTGACCTTGCGTCTGCAGATCGCGCAGGTCGTGGCGCTTGTTCTGATACGCCGTCAGCCCATTCTTTCCAAAGACCACGTGGTAACCAACCATGATCGCCAGCAATGCCGCTGCTCCCGTCGCCAGGCGGCGCCGGTTGCCGTAAAACGCCTCACAGATGCGGCCGATGGTGGCGGCGAATCCGCGGAGTTGCGTCGTCTTTTGCTGCGTTTCCACTTCCTTTCAGTAGATGCGTGGATGCAACACGATGCAAGAGGTGGCACCCTGTTCGATACCTCCTTTTTTGCGGTGAAAATCTATCCACGGCACGAAAACCGGTGTAAACGTGATTCTCCTTTCAGAACGGGTCCGGTGGTTGTATTCTCGGGTTCATCTTTCCATGCAAATGCTTGCCCAGATCGCTGCCGTGTGTTGCATCGTTTTGTTGCTGAGCGTTGTTGCGCTGTGGCGCAGCATGCGCAAGACACGACCGGCTGCCTCACCGCAACGCAAGCCCACCATGCGTGAGAGACGGCAGCATCCGCGCATGGATCTGGCGGCCGGCGTTGTATCTTCTTCACAGTCGGTACGCGTGCGCAGTCGCGGACAAGGGTTGCAGAAAGACGCGTCTGCCTCCAACGCGCAGGATTCTCCATTACGCAAGAGACCGGATCGCGCCTATTTCAACGAGGACATGGGCGACCTGCGGGACCCGGATATGAGCAGAGCGCCTGCGGGTGGCGTGCTTCGTCCCACGGGAACTCTGTCAAAACCCGAATACCGTTGATCTCGCATCATCCTTAACAGCCGGTACAATCAAACATGAAAGGCACCTGGCCCATGTCACGTATCTCTCTGTCTTCTCTGCGTCCCGCCATCGCGGGCGAGTCGCGTTCAGTTTCGTTTGTGCTGCAGGCAGCGGCTGTTGTGGCTGCGAGCCTGTTCATCGCGCTGTGCGCACACATCTCCGTGCCACTGCCGTTCACGCCGGTTCCCTTCACGCTGCAGCCCTTTGCGGTGATCCTGGTGGGCATGCTGATGGGCCCGACTGCGGGATTCGCCGCACTGGCACTGTATCTGGCGGAAGGCGCGGCAGGCATGCCGGTATTCACCACCGCCGGACTGCCCGGCGTGGCGCGCCTGCTGGGACCCACGGGCGGCTATCTCTTCGCCTATCCGCTGGCAGCAGCGATTGCCGGTATTCCTGCCGCGCTGCGGTCGCGCCATTACGTCAGCTTTGCTGCGGCAGGCGCTGCAGCCATGCTGCTGGTATACGCCAGCGGCTCTGCATGGTTTAGCGTGTCGCTGCATGTTCCGTTCTCCATGGCGCTCAGTGGCGCTGTGGCTCCGTTTGCTCTTGCAGATACCGTCAAGGTCCTTGCTGCGGCAGGCATGGCCACAGCCGTGGCTCGTCGCTAAGCCGTAACTTCTTTCCCCCAATTACCTGAATAACCCGAAGGGCAAACAAATTTCATGAGCACCACCCCGACAGGCGTACAGGAGATCAAGGTGGCCCACAGCCCCGACTCCGACGACGCATTCATGTTTTACGGTCTTGCAACGAACAAGGTCCGCGTCCCCGGCTACAAATTCACGCACGTCCTCACGGACATTGAAACGCTGAACCAGCGTGCGATTCACGATCCGTACTACGACGTGACCGCCATCAGCTTCCACGCCTATCCCTACCTGCAGGACGAGTATGCCCTGATGGCGTGCGGCGGCTCTGTGGGCGAGGGTTACGGTCCCATGATCGTCGCTCCGCGCAAGTACACCACGGACGAAGTAAAGAAGCTGAAGATTGCCGTTCCGGGCGAACTGACCACGGCGTTCCTGACGCTGCGTCTCTTCCATCCCGAAGTGGCATATGAGGTTGTTCCATTCGACCAGATCATTCCGCGGGTGGTTGCGGGCGAGTTCGAAGCCGGCCTGATCATCCACGAAGGCCAGCTCACCTACGGCGACAACGGCCTGCACAAGGTGCTGGACATGGGTCAGTGGTGGCGCGAACAGACCGACGGACTGCCGCTGCCGCTGGGTGGCAATGCTATCCGCCGCTCGCTGGGGCCGGACTCCATGCGCATTGCCACGCAGGCGCTGCGCGACTCCATTCAGCACGCACTGGATCATCGTCCGCAGGCACTGGAATACGCCATGCAGTTTGCCCGTGACCTGGACCCGAACCTGGCTAACAAGTTTGTGGGCATGTACGTGAACGAGCGCACCCTGAACTACGGCGACGATGGCCGCGAAGCCATCAAGAAGCTGCTGGACATGGGCTATGAACGCGGCGTGATTCCGCACAAGGCAAAGGTCGATTTCATCGACTAATCGCAGTTCTTAAGCAATAAGAAAAGGCATGGCGCAAGCCATGCCTTTTGCTTTAGCACCGTTTGCAGGTGCAGACTTCACAATGATGTTCCGCACAGGCTCCGCAGGAACGAAGAAGCTCCTTGCGCAGAGCCGCACGCGCACGATGCGCTCGCACCGCAGCGTTGTTGCTGGTCAGGCTTCGCTTCTGCGCATAGGCAGTAAGCGGTTCGTCCGCCAGGTCTACCTCGCGCAACAGCTCCGCGTAGTCCGGCGAAAGAGAATCTACTGCTGACTGCAGGCAGAGGCACACTTCATCGCGCAGGTCGACCGGCGACGTAACGGCATCTTCCATCTCACGCGCCAGCAAGGCCAAGCCTTCGTTCTCCACGCTGTGTCTGCGATAGGAATCGATCACCGCATTGCGCAGAACGCGATAAAACCAGCCCACAACGGACTCGTGCTCCTGCACATTCCCTTCGTGTTCCAGCGCGCGGATGTAAGCCGCCTGCAGGATATCTTCTGCCTTGTTGCGGTCATGAACGCGACGCTCCAGGAATGCGAGAAACTGCCCGCGGTGCTCCAGAAGCGTGTCGAGTTTTGTCGTAACAGGCATAGCGGCTACAGAATGAGATGTTCCGTAGCCGCCTGAGGAACTAAGCATTCCGTTTGCATCCACACACAACGCAGACGCAGACTTCACCACACTCACATGAATTGCACTTCATTGACGTTCTCCCTCTGAGCCGTATTGAGGCTCACTGGGAAACACGCAGCGGGTGGGGAAACATTACACCGGCCGCCAAAACTTTTCAGCCACGATGCCGAAGCGCCGTTGCCACGGCAGAAGCCAGCGATATTACGGTGGCTTCTCGAGCTTCGACCGTCGGCATGCGTCCCTGCTCCTTCAACGATGCCGTGGTGATGGGTCCGATGGATGCCAGCACCATCTCCTTCGGGAGGGTCAGTCCAGCAGCATCCAACAGCGCAAACAAATTCTGCACCGACGACGAACTGGTGAAGGTGATGGCGTCCACCGTAGGCAGTTCACGTTTCAGGCGCTCCACGGATTCTGTGGGAATCACCGTGCGATAAGCAGGAGCCAGAGTCACTTCGGCACCTGCTTCCTCCAGTATTTCAATCAGGACATCTCTTCCCTGTTCTGCGCGCACCAGCAGCATGGATGCGCCACGTGCGTGCGGCAACAATGACTTCGCAAGAGACTCCGCAACAGCCGTCTGCGCCTGCAGACGCACGGGGAAGCCCGCATCGCGCAGCGCCTTGCTGGTAGCCGCGCCAATGCTGGCAATGCCGCAGGTCAGCGGCACAGCCTCATCCTCAAGCCTCTCAGCGAAGACAGCGACTGCATTTGCCGAAGTAAACAGGATCCAATCGAACTCATCCAGCCGCATCAGCACACGGTCCAGCGTGGCGTAGTCATCGCCGGGCGGTGCAAGCGCAATGGTGGGGACAGAAGCAACACGCAGGCCATGAGCCGCCAGCGCATCGCCCAGAGCCGAAGCCTGGTGCGGGGCACGTGTAACCAGAACACGAGGAGCCAAGCGCTACTCGGCCTCCACCCCGGCAAAGCCTTCCACCAGCAACTCACGCGCGCCCTGATCGACGAGCAACTGCGCACCACGCGAACCGAAGCTCTGTGCGGATTCGCCTTCCTCGGCAAACAGCATCGCGGTGACCACACACTCGCCATCCGGTGCTGCAACCACCGCATGCAATTTCACGCGGCCGTGTTCCTGGATACACAGCGCTCCAACGGGCAGCGCGCATCCTCCGCCGAGAGCGTGTAGCAGCCAGCGTTCGCTTTCCACGGCATAACGAGTCGTTGCGTCGTCCAGCACTTTGATAGCGGCAATCGTCTTTACATCGCCAGCGCGCGTTTCAATGGCCAGCGCGCCCTGTCCCGGCGAAGGACATAACATCTCCGGATCGAAACGCTGACGAATCCAGTCGGCCTGCCCGGGAAGCTCCTCACCATGATCGTGATCGGCAAGATGATCGTGGTCCGGATGCGTGATGCATTCGATGTGCGGCGGACGGCCAAACTCCGGGTGCTGCGGATCAAGCTCCACCGGCTTCAGCAGCTTCGTTCCAAGGCGATCAATCCCCGCGGCAGCCAGCACCAGGGCATCGCAATCACCGCGGCCCAGCTTGCGAATACGCGTGTCGATGTTGCCGCGGATGGCAACAAACTGAAACTCCGGATTGAGCGCGCGTAACTGCGCCATGCGGCGCGGCGATGTGGTGCCAATACGTGCATTCGCAGGCAGCGTGTGGATCTGCAGCCAGTCCGGCACCAGCAGAACATCGCGCGGATCAGCGCGTTCCGGGATAGCAGCCAGTGTGAACTGCGCATCCAGTTCCGTGGGAAGGTCCTTCAGTGAATGCACCGCAAGGTCAATCGTCCCAGCCGCAAGCGCCTCTTCAATTTCCTTGATGAAGATGCCTTTGCCGTCCACGTTGGCTGGCGTCTTGCCATCGGGACCAATCATCTTCGCAGCGATGGCAGGGTCCTGCATACGGTCGCCCGTGGTGCGGATGATGAGAATCTCTGTTGTATGTCCCAGCGCACGCAGATGCGCTGCGATGTGATTGCTTTGCCATAACGCGAGCCGCGAGCCGCGGGAACCAATTCGCAGATGCATGGAGTGATCATACTGCGGCCCGGAACGCCTGCCCACTCCCCCGGCGGCGGCTATACCCCAGAGCCATCCTTTGCATCACAAGCAAACAAGCTGCGCCTTTTGTCGATCATGGCAAACACGCGGTTGGAGGGAAGTTCGTGGTTACAGAGCAAACTGCACCGCAGCCGCCTGCAAAACGTCGCGGGGTGTGGCGGTGGATCGCAATTGGCGCACTGATCGTCCTCGCTGTCTTGATCGTCATTGGCAACGTAATGGTACATCGCGCTGGCCCCATCCTGAAGGGCCGCGTGATTGATACGTTGAGCACGCGATTCAACAGTCGCGTGGAACTGGATACGCTGGATGTCTCTCTCATCAAAGGGCTGGAAGTTTCCGGTACAGGACTGCGCATTTACGCACCAGACGATGTCGTTGCTGCTGGCGCAACGGAACCTCTGCTTGCCATGCAACACTTCCGTTTCCACACTCCTTTACGCGGTTTATTTGTGAAGCCCACGCATGTTGACACGGTCTACGTTAGCGGCATGGAAATTCATATTCCGCCAAGGGAAGCGCGCGCGGCTGCTCCCCCGAATCCGCATAAGAAAAAGGGCAAGATTGAAATTCTCGTCGACCAGATTGAGGTGGAGAACTCACACCTGATCATTGGCACCTTCAAACCGGATAAGGACCCGAAACACTTTGATCTGCAACATATCCGCCTGCGCGATGTGGGGCCGGAACGACCGTGGAAATATGAGGCTGTGCTGGTGAACGCCATTCCGAAAGGCGATATTCACGCCACGGGAGACTTCGGTCCGTGGAACAACGAAGAGCCCGGCGATTCGCTGGTGAATGGCAATTACACCTTCGACCACGCTGACCTGGGGACAATCAAAGGCATTGGTGGAACGCTCTCTTCCACCGGAAGCTTCGATGGACAGCTCGACCGCATCGTTGCGGACGGCAAGACTCATACACCGGATTTCACGCTGGATACCGCAAACCATCCCATGCCGCTGGAGACCACATTTCACGCCATTATTGACGGCACCAGTGGCGATACCTATCTGCAACCTGTACAGGCAAAGCTTGGCGATTCAGAGTTCACCTGCTCCGGCGCCGTGGTCAACGTAAAGGGCAAAGGCCACATCACCGAACTGGATGTGAATATCCCCAACGGCCATCTGCGCGACTTCCTGATGCTGGCTGTGAAAACGAAACCGCCCATCATGCAGAGCAACATTGGGATGAAGATGCATCTGCGCATTCCCTATGGCAAGGAAAGCGTGACGAAGAAGCTGGAAATGAACGGCGCATTTACCCTGCGCAATATCCATTTCACCAACCCAAAGGTACAGGACAAGGTGGATATGCTGAGTCTGCGTGCACAGGGTAATCCAAAAGAGGCAAAGCCCGGTGCGCCCGACGTGTCTTCCAACATGCAGGGCAGGCTTGTGAGTCGCAATGGCAGACTGAATTTCCCCATGTTGCACTACACACTTCCCGGTGGTGAAGTAAATCTGGAAGGCACATACAGCATGGACGGCAAGCAGTTTGATTTCTTCGGCAAGGTCCGCACTGAAGCGAAGGTGTCAGAGATGATTGCATCAAAGTGGAAGAGCCTTCTGCTGAAGCCTGTCGATCCGTTCTTCCATCACAACGGCGCGGGCGCGGAAATCCCGGTGAAGATCACAGGCACAGAAGACGAACCGCACTTCGGCCTGGACCTGCATCACAAATCGCCCGAAGAACAGAAGAAACAAAAGCAGGAAGTAATGAAGGACAGCGGCGTGGTGAAATAATCTCCCGGCAGCATTCCATACGACAGAAGAGCGGTCGCATGGGCCGCTCTTTCTGTTGATCTACTGGCTATCCGCACCTATTGGCGGTGATGCGATTTACCATTTCGCGCGGGGTCCTGTGGAGGCTGTTGAATGGAACCTGCCTCACGGCCCTGCTTGCCGATATTCACTGACGACGGTCTCACGTTACCCTCTGTTCCAAGGTGTGCTGCGTGGGAATGAGCATGACCTTTGTCACTCCCCGGCACCGCATCTCGCCGACCTGTGCGCATCTTCGTTGGTTCGTTCAGAAATGCCATGTATCAGTCCTCCTTCGTGAGCGTGTCCAGCGCCTTCCTGACCTCTTCCGTACGGGTGGCGCCCATGCTGAGCGGTTCATCGCCAAAGTCCTGCGCGCCATAATCGTAGTCGGCGCCGCCGTAGGTATTCTGTTTTCCTGGTCGTAGAGCGGTACGTTGTTCCTGGTCCAGGTCCCATCCCAGGGCATGCGCTTTCTCGGCTGCAGGACCTCGTGCGTGTTCGCCAAAGCCCCTTGGTTCACGATGCTGCGAAGCGTTCATCTCATCACCTCACCAACATGTGGGATGGACGATGGAGTGGCAAGGTAGCCCTGAAGAGAAGCGCAAAATGCGCCAGTGGCGGGGAAACTAGCGGTCGCGCGAAAACATGCGGCGGATAACGTCCACTGCGACAGCGTCGCCGTCATTCGCACTCTTGCGCAGACCAGTCATGGGAGCGTGCAGAAATTTACTCATCATGGAACGCGTCATGGCCTCCACGGCGTCCTGTTGCTCCGCGGTCAAACCGGCAAGTTTTGTGCGTGCGCGATCCAATTCCGCGAGGCGCAACTGTTCCGCATGTTGCTGCAAAGCGAGGATGCCGGGGACAGCGTCCAGTGTCTGCAACCGCTGCTGATAGCGACTAACTTCGTCTGAGACAATGCGTTCCGCAGCCGCTGCTTCTTCGGATCGCGCTGTCAGATTCTCTGCGGCCACCTGCTGCAGATCGTCCACGGAATAAACGAACGCTCCATCCACGCCGTTCACCGCAGGTTCCACATCGCGCGGTACAGCAATGTCGATGAAAAACACAGGCCGTCCGCGACGCTTGTGCAGAATCTCCTGCGCGTCGCGCACGTTGAACAGGTGTTCGTGTGAACCGGTACCGGTCACAATAATGTCAGCCTTTGGCGCGTGCTGTTGCAGATCGGCAAAGGGCACGGCAAGCCCGTGAAACTGTTCGGCAAGCTTTTGCGCGCGCTCCGGCGTGCGATTGGCAACGAGGATGCCGGTGGCTCCCTGCGCAATGAGATGGCGCGCAGCAAGTTCGCTCATCTTGCCCGCGCCCACCAGCAACACCTGCTTCCCTTTCAGGGAGCCAAAAATCTGTTTCGCAAGGTCCGCAGCAACCGACGCAATGGATACCGATGAAGAACCAATCTCTGTCTCTGTACGAACTTTCTTCGCCACCGTAAAGGCCGATTGCAGCAAGCGCTCCAGCGTGGAGGAGACAGCCCCTACTTCACGCGCCACGGAATAGCTTTCCTTCACCTGCCCAAGAATCTGCGGCTCGCCCACGACGAGGCTGTCCAGCGACGACGCCACACGGAACAGGTGGCGCACCGCCTCATCCTCGCGGAACTCATACAGATGCGGCGCCAGCGTGGATTCCGGCACGGCAAAGTAATCTGAGAGGAAGGCCCGCACATCGCTGGCCGATTCATGCTCCGTGAGCAGTTCCACGCGGTTACAGGTGGAGAGAATCAACCCTTCATGCACGCCCGGATGCTGCACCAGCGAACGAATCGCATCAGCAAGCTGGTCCGGCGCAATGGCAAGACGTTCCCGTATATCAATCGGCGCGCTCTTGTGGTTCACTCCCAGCAGGCTCAGGCTCACGGGCGCCCCGCAAACTGATGCACACTGCTGACCTGGTCTGCTGACCACACGGCCAGCATGATGAAGAACACAAACGACGACAGCCACACGGCGCGGCGTCCACGCAGGCCACTGGATCTACGAATGGCAATCATCGCCACGTAGGCAATCCACATGGCAAAGCTGAGCAACACCTTCGGGTCGCGGAAATAGGACGCGCCATAGGTCATCTGAGCCAGCGCCGTACCAATCAGCAGCCCCGCCGTCATGCAGGGCAGGCCCACCAGCAGCGACTTCAGCGCAATCTGATCCGTCGTCTCCAACGGCGGCAGCTTGCTGAGAATGCCGCGCGACGAACGCGATTTCAGCCTGCGTTCCTGAATGAGATAGAGCACCGATGCCAGCACGCTGACAAACAACGCCGCATACGCCGTCAGTAATAGCCCGATGTGCAGCCACAGCCACGCCGAATTCATGAACGGTACGGTGATGTCGTGCGTTCCGGGCGCAAACGCCGGCATCAGCCCCAGCAGGAACACCGCAGGCAACAGAACCACGCCCACGGTCAGCGTCCGATAGGCCGCATAAACCAGCAGAAATGCCGCAGCCAGCAGTAAGCCGAGGGCCGCCTGGATCTCGCTTGCGTTGACCGGAACCAGGTGATGGGCCGAGCGCAGCATCTCCGCCACGGAGACGAAATGGAACAGCAGCGCCGCCACGGTGGCCGGAATGGCCACTACCCTCCATCGGGGACGGTCATACAGCACGGCAGGCAGCACCGCCAGCGAGGCAACGCCATACAGTACAACAGCGACTTTGAGCCAGAAAATAGACACGGCAGAAGGGCTTGCAACCACTATCCAGTATAGCGGGTGCCGGATTTGGGCCTAGTCCTCCACAGGCTGCATCGCCATAAAACGGTATCCTGACGGAAGCGATGCCCCCGGAAAAGACCACCGTCGAAGGCAACAAGCTTTCGCCCATGATGCAGCAGTTTGCCGCCGCCAAGGCTGCGCACCCCGATGCGTTGCTGTTCTTCCGCATGGGCGACTTCTACGAGCTCTTCTACGACGATGCCATTGTGGCCTCGCGCGAGCTGCAACTGACCCTCACCGCACGCGACCGCGAACGGCAACAGCCCATGTGCGGCGTTCCCTACCACGCGGCCGAAGCTTACCTGCAACGCCTGCTTCGCAAGGGCTATCGCATTGCCATCTGCGAGCAGATGGAAGACCCCAAGCTGGCCAAGGGCATTGTCAAACGCGAAGTTACGCGTGTCGTCACGCCCGGCACAGCGTTGGACCCGACAGCATCCGCCAGTGAGAACACTTTCCTTGCCGCCCTCACGGTAAGCGCAGATCGCAAGTCCTCTGGCATTGCCATGCTGGATCTTTCCACCGGCGAATTCCGCACCACGGAGTTTCGCGGTACGAACGCAGTCAACCTTGCGTTGGAAGAAGTGGCACGCAATCGCCCTCGGGAAATTCTTTTGCCTGCTGGCCTGCACCTGGGCAATGGACAAACCGACCTGAACGGCGAAGTCGATACCGACGCCGACCTGCTTTCCGGCGTTCGTACGCGCACGCCAGTTGAGGACTGGGTCTTCACCAGCGAATACGCGCTGCCGCTGCTGCAGAACCACTATCGCGCACACTCGCTGGAAGGCTTCGGGCTCGCAGGTAAAACCTTTGCTGCTATTGCAGCCGGTGCGTTGCTGCATTACCTGCGCTCAACGAAGCATGATGAGCTGGAACACCTTGATGTGCCACGCTTCTACGAACGCACTACATGCCTTGAGCTGGATGCGGTCAGCGTGCGCAATCTTGAACTCGTCGAACCTTTGTTCAGTGGAGAGAACCAGCAGACCACGCTCTGCTATGCGCTCGACGCCTGTCGCACGCCGATGGGCAAGCGCCTGTTGCGTTCGGTTATCTTGCGACCATCTATCCATGCGGAAGAGATTGAAGCAAGACACAGCGCTGTGGCACAAGCGAAGAATGATCTTGCAGCACGCGAACGTTTACGTCGTGCATTGGAAGGCGTGCTCGATCTGGAGCGCCTGCTGGCGCGTCTTGCGCTGGATTCCGCAGGCCCGCGCGAGGTCGTTGCGCTGGGTCGAACGCTTGCCACACTCCCTGCTATTCACGAAGCTCTGCAGGACTTGAACAACGGCCGCTGGTCTGCACTTAAAACCAACTTCGATACGCTCATCGACGTCTGCTCTCGCATTGCACAGGTGATTGTGGAAGAGCCGCCTTTGCGATTGGGCGAAGGCGATGCGATCCAACCTGGCGTAGATGCAGAGCTGGACGAACTGCGCGGCCTGTCTCGCAGTGGACGCGAAGCCATCGCCGCTATTGAAGAACGCGAACGTGCACGTACCGGCATCGGCAGCCTGAAGGTTCGTTTCAACAACGTCTTCGGCTATTACCTTGAGATCACCAAGGCGAACCTCAGCAACGTGCCTGCGGATTACGAACGCAAGCAGACACTGGTAAATGCAGAGCGATTCACCACACCGGAGCTGAAGGATTACGAACGCAAAATTCTGACGGCGCAGGAACGCCTGGGAGAAATTGAGCGTCGCATCTTCGCCGCACTGCGTCGTGAAGTGCTCGACACTGCACCACGCATGCGCGACACAGCCCGTCGGCTTGCGGAGATTGATCTACTGGCAAACTTCGCACATGTCGCCGCATTGCGCGGGTGGACGCAGCCAGAAGTGATCGCGGACAGCACCGTACTTGAGTTTGCTGAAGCTCGCCATCCTGTCGTCGAACTTCGACTGGAAGAAAATGGCACGGGTCGCTTCATTCCCAACTCCGGTTATCTCGACAGCGACAACGGCCCATCGCTCGCGCTTATCACCGGCCCCAACATGGGTGGTAAATCAACCTATCTGCGCATGGCCGCGCTGCTGGTCATTCTTGCGCAGAGCGGCTCCTTCGTTCCTGCCGCGTCCATGAAGCTGGGCCTTGTCGACCGCATCTTCACACGCATTGGAGCCAGCGACAACGTGGCGCGTGGCCGCTCCACCTTCATGGTGGAGATGACGGAGACCGCCGCAATCCTGAATTCCGCAACGCGCCGCAGCCTTGTTCTTCTGGATGAGATGGGACGAGGAACGGCCACGTATGACGGCTTATCGCTGGCGTGGGCCACAGTCGAACATCTGCACGAACGCATTGGCGCACGCACGCTGTTCGCCACGCATTACCACGAGCTCACACTGCTGGAAGAGAAACTGGTGCGGCTGAAGAATCTGCGCGTGGCCTGCCGCGAAACTCCGCAGGGCATCGTCTTCCTGCATCATGTGGAGAGCGGTGCTGCCGACCGCAGCTACGGCATTGAAGTTGCTAAACTTGCTGGTCTGCCGCGCGAAGTCATTGCACGTGCACGTGCCGTGTTGAAGATGCATGAGAAGGCAGAATCTGCATCCATTGCAGCAGCCGGACAAGCGGTGCAGCCAGCAGCGCCGTCCATGCAGATGACCATCTTTACCCCACTCTCACAGCGCGTTGTGGATCGTGTGCGCGAACTCGATGTAGACCGTATGACGCCCATGGAAGCACTACAGCTGCTGGCCGAACTGAAGCGGGAGATTGCCGAATGAAGACACAGAAAGCGATGATTGTGGCTGGTGTCATGAGTGGCACTTCTGCCGATGGCGTGGACGTTGCACTGGTCCGCATTACGCCGACAAAAGATGCTGTAAAGCCACGACTGAAAATGCTTTCGCACACAGCATTCGCTTATCCGAAAAAACTTCGTGATGCCGTACTCGCCTCGATGGATGCACCTGCAATGAGCACCGCGGACTTTGCACGCGTGCACTGGCGACTTGGCGAGTTCTATGGTGATTGCATTGCGCAGGCACAGGAGCAAAGTGGCATCCGTGCAAAGCTTGCCGGTCTTCACGGACAAACAATCTACCATCAGGGCGCGCCCACAAAATTCTTAGGAGAGCCGCTGCGCTGCACGTTGCAGATTGGTGAAGCCAGCGAAGTCACCGCGCGCACCGGACTTCCGGTGGTCAGCGACTTCCGCCCGGCAGACATGGTCGCAGGTGGACAGGCAGCACCGCTGGTACCCATGTTTGATCGCGTCTTCTTTGCACATACGAAACGCAATCGTGTTTTGCAGAACCTTGGCGGTATCGCAAACATGACGGCCATGCCCGCTGGCACAGACAAACTGCTCGCCTTCGACAGCGGCCCCGCCTCCATGATCATCGACGCCTGCATGCAGCAACTCTTTGGCAAAAGTTATGACCGCAATGGAGCAACAGCAAAACGCGGCAGCGTCATCAACGAAGTAATTGCCGACGCATTGAGACTTCCCTACTTCCATCTGCCGGCACCGAAGAGCTGTGGACGCGAAGAGTTTGGCAAAGCTTACGTGGAACGCTTCCTTGCTGCGTGCCGTCAACACGATGCCAAAAACGAAGACATCATCGCGACCGCAACGGCACTCACAGCGGAAAGCATCCTCGCGGCGTATCGCACTATCGTGTGGCCTTTTCTGGGGCAAAACGCACCGTTGGCACAATCCACGGATTACATCGTTGCGGGCGGTGGTGCAAAAAACTTAACGCTGATGAAGCTGCTGCGCAACGGGCTGGAATCGCTCGGCGTCGCCGTCAGCACAACAGACGACTTCGGAGTGCCCTCACAGGCAAAGGAAGCCATGGCCTTTGCACTGCTGGCATGGCTGCGCTGGCATGAACTTCCTGGCAATGTCCCTTCCGCCACCGGAGCCACGAGGCCCGCAATTCTGGGAAGGATTACGCTGCCATGAGGAAGCGTGTCTGTTCCACGGCGCTTCTGCTTTGCCTTCTCCCGCTGGCTGCGTGCCACGAACGTCCTGACCGCGACACCGTCGTCATCGACATTGAAAGCTCACCCACTAACCTTGACATTCGAATTGGTTCTGACGCGCAGGCGGAACACATCGGAGCACTTCTCTTCGATTCCATCGTTCGCAAGGATCAGCACTACAATTTGCAACCCGCGATTGCCACCGCGTGGGAGTGGCGCGATCCACTGACACTGGTGCTGCACATCCGCGATGGCGTGCGCTTTCACGATGGCAAACTACTGGATGCGAGTGATGTCGCATGGTCCATCGACTCGATGCACAACGGTGCCATCACCACGGCCAAGAGCGGCAACTATGCCAGCGTCGATCATGTAGAAGTCCCTGATGCGCACACCTGCATCGTCCATCTGAAAAAACCGGACGCCAGCCTGCTCTTCAACATGAGCGATGAACTCAGCGCCGTGGTGGAGAAGGGCGCAGGCCAAAACATGGGCGACCATCCTATTGGGACCGGGCCGTTTCGCTTTGTCAGTGAAGAGCAGGACAAGGAAGTTGTTCTGGAACGCAATCCAAACTACTGGGGCGGCGCCCCAACGATTCCGCGTGTGCGTTTCGCGATTGTTCCCGATGCCATCACACGCGCGCTGGAGTTGCAGAAAGGCTCTGCCGACGCGGCTTCCAACGCGCTCACAGGCGACATGGTTGCCGTGATGCAGAAGGACCCTCGACTCGTCGTAGAAGCGAAACCTGGCTCCATCGTTCTCTACATCACTTTCAACGCAACCGATCCGCAGCTACGCGATCCGCGTGTGCGGCAGGCGTTTGCCTATGCAGTCGATCGTCCTGCGATCATCCAGGCGCTGTATCACGGACAGGCAGAGTTGCAGGACACTCTGCTGCCCAACGGCCACTGGGCCGCACCCACAACGAACGATTCCATTACCCGCTACTCGCACAACATTGCAAAGGCGAAACAGCTTCTGGAAGAAGCCGGCTATCACGCGGACAAGAACGGCACGCGCATTCATCTGACACTGAAAAGTTCCACTGACGACACCATGCGATTGCTGGCTGCCGTGGTGCAGCAACAGGTGCGCGATGCAGGCATTGACCTATCGCTGCGACAAAACGAGTTTGGCACGTTCTACTCTGACGTGACCAAAGGCGCCTTCCAGATGTACGTGTTGCGCTGGGTTGGCTCCAATGAAGATCCGGATATCTTCCGCTACGCCTACAGTTCCGCCATGATGCCGCCTAAAGGTTCCAACCGTGGCCACTACAGCAATCCGCGCGTGGATGCATTGATTGCACAGGGCGCGGCAGAGATAGACATCGCAAAACGCCATGCGATTTACCTGGAGTTGCAGCGCATTCTGTCGGAGGATGAGCCAACACTGGTGCTGTGGTCGCCGGATAACATTGTGGTCCACACCAGGCGTTTGCAGGGTGTGGTCCCCGCATCGGCAGGCAGCTTCGGCTGGCTTCGCACGGCCACGCTGAACTAGTGCCCGGCGTTTGACTCTATCGCGAGTGTTTCGTACACTTAAAAAGTCAGTTGAGACGCGCAGGCGACTCGCTTACACAACCAAGCGGAAGCTCTTCCGCGTCTGTGTTGCCCTCTCGTTCAATGGTAGGACCGACGACTCTGACTCGTCTAATCGGGGTTCGAATCCCTGGGGGGCAACCAAAGCAAGCTCTTGGCTATTCGAGGCCTCATTGCGGAGCGCAAAGCCTGCTAATTCCGAATAAATTGAAGGGTTCGGTGGTGTTCCAAAGCCCTGAATTGTGAGTGGCAACCCCTTGGGGAAAAGTTTCTGCTGAATCCTTTGTTTTCCCTGTAAATCCGCGGCCTCCCATGTGCTTCTGGTGTTCCAAAGCGTGTGTTCGAGATAGCGGAAAGCATCGTCCGAATGGAAGCTGTTGGCCTCTACGGTGTAGAGGTGGTTCTGTGCGACTGCGATGGCGTTGCTGATGGACTTGCTGGCGGCCTTGTAATCCTCTGCCTCAATCACGCCATCGGCGAGTTGAGATAGTAGGCGTTCTTTGCGTGCCTTGAGTCTTCCTAGCTCCCTACGCAATGCCTCCGCCTCTTCGCCAGCGTTCTCATTGCGCTCTTGCCAGACGGAACGGAAGGCTTCACGCATTCGCGACATTGCTTCGTGCGAAGGGATCATGCTATCCAGCAGCGATGTAAAGCTGGCCTCAACTACTTCGCGCTTTACGTTCAGGTGTCCAGCTGCACGGTGGCACCTGTAATAGCCGAATTTGTTTCCCAGTTTGCCAGTGCTTATTGAAGCCGTCACGGGCTTCATACACTGACCACAGAGGATCAGACCTCGGAGAGGAAAGTCCTCGCGGTCACGAGCGTGAGGCACGGCTACGGGCGACTTTCCTGACAGGATTACCTGCACCTGATTGAATAGTTGCTCAGACACAAGTGGTTCAAAATCCCCTTGTACTGACATACCCCACTTCGCATTCACGATCTGCCCGGTGTACATGGGGTTCACTAGAAGGCCAGCGAGGGTTTCCTGATTGATTCGCAGACCTCGCTTTGAACGAAGGCCGCGCTCCGTGACCGTCTTCAAGGCAACCGCTTTCTGATGCCCCTTCGCTACCAGTTCAAATATCTGGCGAACTAAAGGGCCACGTTCTGGATCAATTACCAGCGATGGCCCGCCTGATGAGCCGTTGAGGTATCCAAGAGGCGCGGGCCACTGCCATCTGCCACTAGCCAAGCGAGTACGCATCCCCGATACTGTACGTTCTGCTCTTACGTCGTTGTCTAACTCAGAGACAGCAGACAAAAGTGTGGTGAGAAACTTACCCGACGGAGAGTTATCGGTTCGCTCCGTGGCACTCACCAGGGCGATGCACAACTTCTTCAGCGCAAGGCGATACACCGCCCCATCGTCAACAGACCGTGAGAAACGATCAAACTTGTAAACGACAACGTGCGTGATGCCCTTCTTGCGTGCATTGGCTTCGAGATGCCGGAACATGGCTTGGAACTGTGTACGGTCTGCGGACTTTGCAGATTCACCGCGCTCGATGTAGCAGGTATCGACCGCTATGCCATTAGCTGCACACCAATCCCGGCAGACTTTCTCCTGAGCGTCCAAGCTGGTGTTGTCAACCTGTCTGCTCGACGACACGCGGATGTACAAAACGGCTTTACCACTCATTCACATTCCCCCGTCTCGTGTGCATACAGCGCCCATCTCAGAGATTCGGAATCTCGCTGCGCGTGTGCTGTGAATAGATCGTAGATTACATGGGCAAGCTCGATGTAGGGATCTTGCATATCTTCTGTGGGGTCTTCCAAAGTCACTCCTAAAACAAAAAAGCCCCTCGCCCGGTGAAGGACGAGGGGTTCCCAAAACATAAAACCCGAGTCGGGGTATAGCGGGTTGATGTTGCGTTGGGGTGGACTCGTGATTTTGCGACACGAGGGGCAGGTGAGTTTAACTAGATCGTGAAACTGGTGCCGCCTGAACTGCTGCCGTTGTTGTTGGCATAGTTCAAAATGGAGCCACCACTCGAATGGCCACTAATCATTCCGCCTTTCATGCTTCGTTCACCTCCTCTCTCTTCTGCGTGAGAAATTCTTTGGTCGACCGGGCAAAGGTCTCTTCTCGACATGCGTTCATCATCATCCGGCTAACTCTTACCGTTAGGTCACGGTGCTCTGCCGAACCGGGGTGCATGTGCTCAAATGCTTTTGGTGTGAAGTGGATGGAGTCCGGCATGAGTCCGAAGACTGCGGAGTTTCCCCGGTCAGCCAGGTAGAAGCGGCCCGTGTCGTCCTTGCCGAGATTGCCTCGCCAGATAGGAGAATCGGGGTCTCCACCTTCACATAGGCGTGTGTCACAAAGCCATGTAACTCCCGATACAGGCCGTGGCTTGCTAGAGAACCTTGAGTCGTGGACATGAAGATGACCTGTAATATCATCCACGGCAAGATCCCTATAGAACACGTCCACCTTGTCGTCTGGACTGGTGAGTTGGTCTAATGTCGTGAGCTTCAGAGCAACGAGCACACCGGGATTTACGCGCTTGGGGCCGAAGCTGAGTGCGGCACCATAGATGGGTACAACGACGCGAGGAAAGATCGTCGCCGTCGTTAACTCTGAATAATTCGCGAGCCGTCTGCGTTTCCAGAGGTGAGGCAAATATCCTTGCCCACCACGTTCTTCCAACTCCCAGTCTGGCAAGGATCAACGTCAGGGTTATCGCGCTCGACCTTAGCCACAAGACCTAACGGCAACTCCCAGACGATCCTCGTGGAACCGATCCCGATAAGCCTCGGAAACCCTGCTGGAAGGTTCTGTTGCAAGTCTGCGAAAAGCTCGTGGGCATCTAAGCAATATGCGGCCCTTTGACAGATGCCAAGTGACCACGTAACATTTCGGTGGCGTCTGCTGGTAGGTCTGGGTACAACTCCAACAAGCCAACTGAAGGTAGATCGAGCGGTGGTTTACGGGGACGCGCTACGCGCGTATGGGCGAGAGTGGCAAGGCGGTTGGCTGTGTAATCGAGCCAATCTTGTTCAAAAGGCATTTACCTTCCTTCATGGGTTCTGCGACAAGAGAGAAACCCCGGCGTGTGGCCGGGGCTGCAAAGTCTGCGGATGGGTGGAGTGTCATGCTGCCTTCTGGATCTTCTGCGCACGTAAGCGAGCAATCTGTGATCTGGCTTTCCTCTCGTCAGGCGAGAGAGTCAAGGGTGATTTCTCAAAGAGTTGTTTGGGAGTGCATCCGATAGACGCAGCGATGGTTTCTTCTCCATCTGCTTCTGTCATCTGATCTTCTTTCTTCTCCCTCTCTCTTCTTTCATCTGTCATCTTTCCTCTGTCATCTTCATAGGGGTCTGTCAAAGACGCTGTCACAGGGTCTGTGACAAGCTGAGACTTTGCTTTTCCCTGTCTTGCCTTCAGGCCGCGTCGTTGGTTTGCTTCCACAGTCTTCGAGACTTCTGCGAGAGAAGCATCAAGTTGATCGTGGCGCAGACTGCCGTTCGACATTTCGAAGAACTCGCCGATGACTGATTCGGTGATCCCTTCGGAGTCCTTGCCGAGTTGCGCGAGACGCTGAAGTTGTTTCATGTCTGACGGAAGGCCCTGCCTGTACCAGTACGCGATGTAGAGCCGCGTATACGCCCTGAATGCTGCGTCATCGAGGTGATCGGTTTGGTTTAAGAAGTCGGCTGCCCAGAATTTGACCCAAGGCAGAAATAGTTTTTCTGGCATGTACTTTCCCAAGTGGTTTTAGTTATTCCCTCCAAGTAGGCAAAGTGGGCCATCCCCAGCGCCGAAGATGGCCCATGCACGCACTTGGGGTACGTGAACTTTTGAAATTGTGTGCAGAGCTAATAGCCAGTGCGTTGCGTGGCGGCGATACGGTTCACGACGCGGCGAACATCGCCCATATTCAGCCGCTCAGCGAGGAGTCTTCGCTCAACATAGACGGCGGCTGCGGGATTGCCTTTCCTGACGAGGTTTTTCGCGTCTCGAAAGGTCGCGCGATTCAGTTGTTCAATGTCGGTGCTCAATGCAGCTTCGCGTTCCTCGTTAGTGAGGAATTGCCACAACTCCACGCCGATGGCGTGCGCCCATTGGTAGCTGTCCATGTATCTCCTGAATAGAAACAGCGACGGGCAGGTTCTCCCGTCGCCATTGGTCGTTCCGGCTGTTTTCACTACGCACCACGTCGGGGGTACATTTGCCGGGACGAAACTAAGGGCCGTCGATGCGAGAAGGAAGTGAACGCAAGGACGGCCCGTTTCCCCATGCCGGTTAGGCGCGGGGCCGCTCAACACGTAGGGGTAGCCGGTGCTACGCGGAGCGAAATTTGAAGCGACAGACGAGGAAGGACGCGCATGGCTACGCACTCGTCCGTCGCTCTGCTGCGCGTCCTACTTCGCAGCGCAGTCTGCCCAATCAGGCAGACGAGCAAAAAGTGTGCCGCCCGTTGTGGGCGGCGGTTTGCCGACCATTAAATCCAGCGGCGTAGCTGGCCGAAGCCGCGAAGCTGGTAATACTTTTGGCGATCCGTGTTCATCAGTCGATTTGCTTCCACGTGGGTACCCGGCCCGAAGAATCGGGCGACGTCTTCTCGCGTTGGTACGGCGGTCATACCCAAGGAAACAGCGAGTTCGTTATCGGAGAGCCGGTCCAGTTGATAGGGCTTCATCTTTCTTGAAAGTTGTTCTGCGGTCAGCTTGGCGGCGGTGCCACTGCCCTGCTGTGACGTAGGGCGAGACTGCCCTGCCTGCACGGCATCAAGCAAACCGCGAAGGCGATGATTTTCAGCCTTCGCATCATCTAAGAGGGCCGCGTAGTCGACAACACCCTGTTCTGCACTCGCGAACTGTTCTGGGTTCGACTCACGGCGGCGCATGAAGTCGTCCCAATCCGGCTTAAGGTTTTCGTCACGGATACTATCCACGGCAGAGGGGATACCGTTGGGTTCCACTCGTTCAGGGGCGCGAGCAAATTCGCGCACGGCATTGATTTCCTTGGCTTCTTGTTCTGTCACTTCTTGTCTTCTTCCTTTGTTTTGTCTGCGGTGGTGGTGGTGGGCTGCCTATTGGTCCAGCTTTGGATTTGTTGCGCGAACACGTTCGTCTGATCGCATGACCTACCGGGATGCTTCAAACGTCGAGTCACTGCAAACGCTCCGCGTGATCTCGCAAGTCCTGGATCGTGTACTCCACCGTTCCTTGTCCATCTCGGAACTGGCGAAGCGTGCCTGCATCAACGGCAGCCTGAAGAGCTTCAGATTTGACCGCGAGAATGGCGGCGGCTTCTGCGGCAGAGAGGCGAGGTTGCGGATATTCGGCGGTGTTAGAGGGCATCGTCTTCGCCTCCGCGACTGCGGCAACTGATGAAGCGACTGAGGTCGCCTCGCTGGATTCGGATGCATCGCTTTGTGCCAAGTCGGACGCTGCGTAGGGTGCCAGCGCGAAGCCAGTCGCGGATCGTAAACGGAGACACGCTTAGGTGTTCCGCCGCTTCCGCAACGGTGAGAAATGGTTTGTCCATTGTGTATGTGTTGTCCTTTATCGGGGAAAGAAAAAGGCCCAACACCGGCTATGGTGTGGGCCTTCTATGCTTTCTAGGGAAGCCTCAGCGTGCTTGACGCCTGACCTCTACCTATGCTTATAGGATATCACATTTATGCAGTTTGTCAAGCCCTCTCCATAAAAGGGAGTACCTAAGCTACTCATTCCAAGGGAGAAAATAAATTTGGCCAAGGTTTCGAAGTCGCTGAAAAATTGCGTGATACCACCGCGTACTTTCGCCGTTTCTTACCCCTACCATGAAGCACTAGCCTAGCGCCGTGGCGTAGGCCATAGCCGGGAGCAGATGTGTAGATGGAACCGTTCCCGACGGTGCTAGGCATACTATGCAGCCAGTACGCAGAATCAACAACTTACAAATTTCTACAGAATGTTGTTGACGTATTAACGGTAGTATACGTACAGTATAGATATGACAGAGGCAGTTGCGTATCTGAGAGTGAGCGGAGCTGGACAGGTAGACCGTGACGGCTTCATAAGACAACAGGAGGCGATTGAGCGTTATGCGAGTGCGCACGGCTTGAATGTCATCGAGGTCTTTAGAGAAGAAGGTGTTTCAGGAACCAAAGACCTTGAAAACCGGCCTGCTCTGCAAAATCTGTTACTGGCAATCAATGAAGGCGATGCCCAGGTCGTTCTCATTGAGCGACTGGACAGGCTCGCGAGAGACTTGATGATTCAGGAAACGATTCTTGGCGATCTGCGTAAGAGGGGAATCACGGTCATCTCAGTCGCAGAGCCGGACTTGTGCAGCGATGATCCTTCACGGAAGTTGATGAGGCAGATATTCGGTGCCATCGCAGAGTATGACAAGGCGATGATCGTCCTCAAACTACGTGGTGCAAGGCAGCGTATGAAGGCGAAAACGGGTCGCTGTGAAGGCGCAAAAGCTTTCGGCACATCTGGCCATCATCGTGTCACCATCGACCGCATTTTGAGCCTTAGGGACGCGGGGATGGCCGTCGATAAGATTGCAGAGACGATCAACTCAGAAGGTCTGCCCTCAAAGAACGGTGGACGGTGGTATGGAAGCTCCGTTCGGAATGTCCTGCTGCGTGAGCAAGGGAAGGCGGTGGCGGCATGACAGCAAAGAAAGCCAGTCCCCAAAGGGGCAAGCGAGTCACCATGTATCTGCGCGATGAGGACAGGGAGAAGGTTCGGCAGCTCATGGCCGATATCGCCTTGCAGGGGGAGAGAGTCAGTGAAAGCCTGATTGTGCGTGCTGCGATCCTTGCGGCAGAACCGGGAAAGAAGTTCCTCACCGCTTATAAGCAGGCCGCATCGGTAGATCTTCGGTTCAATGCCAGTGAGTAGTCACTTGGTACGACTCGTACCTCATTTTCACCCCAAAACGGTACGGATAACTACGACCTCTATCAACGAAAAGGCCCGTCATTGCTAGACAAAAGCGAATAACGGGCTAAAATTGACTGGGTTTAGGATGTGCAGGACTTTTGTGGGATGTTGGGAGTAGCCACTATGTACTCTATTGCTTTGCGGACAACTTCCTCTTGCCAATAGACGGTGAAACTCGTGAGCCAATAATCGGGGATTTCGACAGCTACGGACTCATTGGTTCGGAAATACTCGATTGTTTGGTTCACAATCGCGCCTTGGCTGACGGCTGAAAATGTTGAACCACGGTCAGCAGACTCCAACTTCAATGTGAAATGAAGAGTGAAGAATGGACTCACTGGATCATCCTCGAACGTCGGTTTAGCGGACGCAAGAGAAACACAGTAGATCGCCACCAGAGTTAGTCCCTGTTCGCTTCGAGATAACTTGCTACTTGTTCGTCGGTCATGCCGGCGAAGTCTATGCTCTCGTCGGCAGTTGTCCATTCGTAGATTTCCGGACGTTCTTTACCAAAGTACTTTCGGAGCCGTGCAATCTTCTCAACAGCCTTGCGCTGCCTATCGCTTATTTGAATATCGATCGTCATGTTTCTTTCTCCACCGGAAGCATAAAACGAATGGGCCTGTGGAGAACCGGCGAAAAGCTGCCATCGTTTGGCAGTAGTATGGCTCTCATTATGGGCCGTAAACGGAAATCTCTGACACCAGCGGAAGCTAATGCTATGCGACGTGCGAAGAAGTCTTATCGGAACGCCACATCAAATCTTAAGAGCCGGGCATTGCACCTCGTTCCACCTGACGAGCCTTCGAGGCGAGCAACACGCCCATTGTCCTCTCGAACTGGAGTTGTTGCTATCGGTGCAGGCAGAGGCAAGCGAGCACCACTGACGCCTGATGAAGTGGAGAGCTTACCGAAAAAGAAGGCCGCGAAGTTGCCCGTACTGCCTGCACGCAAGAGGAAAACGACTAAGCCGAAGAGGACACAGTATGAGGGAACGATTCGCTTCGAGGGCAACGTGCGCGTCCTGCAAGGCGGTCTGCCAGAACTGGGTAAACGCCGATAGCTAATACGAGAATGGCCGGGGCTGCTGTGTGGGCAGGTCCCGGCCTTGGATCGTTTGCAGAGTATGCAGCTAGACGGCTACGGCTTCCATACTCCGCAGCAGACCTAGAGCTTCCTTGCGAGATTCGGTGGAGAATTTCAAAGCGTGTTCCAACAGCCCGGAGTGGTTGGCGATCTTGTCGAGGGCGTCTATCAGGTCGATAACAGCATTGTCGAAATCTGATATCAAATCAAATTGGGCATGTGACACGGCTTCGTCAAGTTCATTTGAGGTAGCAGAGGGTGTAAGGCTAGAGCAAAACAAGCATTGCGCCATATAAATCAAATCATCCTTGGTTCAGGGTTCCGTAAATTCCCGGTGGACAGCGAGCCGGGAGCATCGTTGCAGACCATGCAAACAATAGACTGTTTTCAGATTCCTGAACGAATATCGTGGGCAAGTTCGTTCCAATAATGCCGGAAAAGGGCAACCAACAACTTTACCTTCGACCCGCGATTCGTGCGGGTTTCGTGTTTCACCCGCGCCCAGCGCGGGTTTTATTGTTTGTGGGATATTTTCAATGCAGTCAACGGAACCAACTGAATACCACTGAAACAAGCGGATTTGTGACACCAAGCTATGTAGGTGACACCAAGTATCGAGGAACGATGAGCGAGCATGCACTACGCGTTATGCGGAAGGTGAAGATCGAGGGGAAGTGGGTCCTTGCACCCGTACCCTTATCGAAGGGCAAACCGGATCCATCTCATGTGATGCACAAGGGAAAGATCACACCGGTTGAAGGTGGGACCTTCTACTTGGATCATGGTCACGGCCGCGGGCGCGCAATTTGCAGGGATTGCACCTCACTGCTTTTAGTATGTTGCTGGCGTTTTGTAGCTTTGTTCTATGTTTTTAGTTCATGACGAAGGCAAACAGCTTATCGCCTGCGCCAACGAGCACATATTGATGGCCATCCAACATATAGGTGATCGCGCCGTTCGACACGCCCGTACCCAGGTTCACATGCCATAGCGATTTGCCTGTTGTGGCATCCATCGCAATAAAGTTATTGTTCGGATCGCCCGTAAACAGCAAGTTGCCCGCAGTGCTCAGCAAGCCGCCTTTACTTCCCGGAGTCTCCCACGTGTGACTCCACTTGATCTTGCCCGTGCGGTAGTCCAGCGCTTCAAGAATCGCCTCTGACCAATGTCCATTCTGTTGACCGCCCCAGCCTTCAGGTCTGTTGGTGTCGTCATAGATGTAGAACATCGAATACGAGTGTGTTGCGTTCACATAAAACAATCCCGTTGCAGGGCTGAATGATGGCGGCTCCCAGTTCACACCGCCCGAAGCGTCCGGTGCAACCAGAACACCCGGAATCTGCGGTTCTTTTGCGGTATCAGGAATCGGTTGCCCCTTTGCATCCAGCCCCTTCACCCAGTTCGTCTTCACAAACTCTGTGCTCACAAAGTTCTTGCCGGTCTCGCGGTCCAATACAAAGAACCATCCGTTTCGGCTCGCCTGCGCCAGCAGTTTGTGATGTTTGCCATCCATCACTCCATCAAACAAAACAGGCGTTTGAATCGCATCCCAATCATGCGTGTCGTGCGGTGAAGGTTGAAAGTACCAGGCCATCTTGCCTGTATCGGCATGCAGGGCCACAATCGATTCCGTGAAAAGGTTGGCGCCTGCGCGTGAGCTTGCATTCAACACCGGTTGCGGATTCCCTGTACCGATGTAAAGAAGATTCAACTCAGGGTCATAGGTTGGAGGAATCCATGTCATACCGCCGCCATGCGCCATTGCGTCCGCACTCGGCCATGTCTCTGATCCCGGCTCGCCCGGTTTCGGCACCACAGACCAGTGCCATTGCAGCGCGCCCGTCTCAGGATCGTGCGCTTCCAGATATCCAGGCCGATCCAGATCGTCACCGCTCACGCCAGTGATGACATGGTTCTTCACCACCACGGGAGCCACCGACGCATAATACATCTGATCAAGATCGCAGATCGACTGGCTCCACCGCTTCGTGCCATCGGCAATATTCAAAGCAACAAGGTTGCAATCCGGCGTTTCAAAATACAGCGTGTTCCCGGAGATTGCAGCCCCGCGATTGCCAAGGTGAATGCCACCCTTGGTTGTCCACATGAAATGCCACAACTCCTTGGCGGTGCGCGCATCCAGCGCCCAGACATGGTCGGCTGTGGTGATGTAGATCACGCCATTCACCACGATGGGGGTACCGGCAAGTCGCCGAACCATACCTTCGCCAAGGTTCGGCATCTGGTACAGCCATGCAAGACTCAACGACTTCACATTCTTATCGTTGATCTGTGTCAGCGTGCTGAAGCGGCGGCCGGAGTAATCTCCGTTGTACGTGGGCCATGAATCCGGTGCTGGATGAACGATCGATGCCGGATCAAGCCCAGCTCCCACCTTCCCTTCCTGCGCGGTGGCATGAAGAGAGGTCAAAGCAAACAGGGTAAGCAAGAGTGTCGTAAAAAACTTCATTGCAAGGTCTCCAGGTACGACACCACGTCATGAATATCCTTGTCGGTGTAGACATCGAGAAGCGCCACATGCGCGGCGTACGGATCATTCTTCTCTACCTTGAGATCTGGACTGCGTGTAAAGCTGTAGTACTGCCCTGCGGCGTCGCGCAATGAAACGTTGTAATCATCCATGTTTGTTGGCACGCCGGTCACCTTCGTTCCCTTGGGAGTTGTCACGGTAACTGTAAGCGTCTTGGCCTGCCGCGAAACCGATCCCTGCCTGGTGATCGCCCGATTATCCGGGAACACCACCTTTTGCTGCAGGGCAAACGGTGCATACTTTGAAGCAATGTGTGCCAGGTCGCCCGTAACGGAGTGACACTTCGTGCAGCCTCCAGCGCCTTCAAAGTAGGTCTTACCTGCCTTCGGATCGCCCACAAGAATATTCAATGTGTGGTTGTAAGGCCCTGTGCGCAACGTATCGCCAATCTGCTGATGTAAATAGTGAGACAAGTTAACGACTTCTTCCCTGGTCAACTGCACCGGTTTCACCTTTGAGTGTCCCTGATCAAGAAACGGCGCAATGGTACTGCCATAGCGATCGTGCAGCACCAACACCGAGCGCACCAGATCCGGTCCGCGTTCGCTGCCGCGTGCATTGGTCCCGTGGCAGGTAATGCATTGCGCAATGTAAACCTTCTTGCCCAACGCAGCGAGATCTTCATCCACAACCTGCTTATCGTCAGACCCAGCCTGATCGATCAAGCTGCGTCTACGTGGTGGTTTAGCCTGCCCCGTTGGCACAGATCGCGTGATGCCTGTAACGACTTCGGCCCCATCTGCAGGAAACGTCGCCGAGAGATAGGTAACAATCTGATCAAACTCATCATCATTGATCTTTGCTCCACGCGCGATCATGTTCGATACGGTTGTTCCCCATGCCTCTTTGCTCATCTTCCGACCGGTAAACATCTGAACTGCATGGCAGCTTGAGCAGATGCGTTGCACCGTATCGCGATGCGGTCCATTCGGCAATGGTGAGTTTGCTGCCTGCCCCTTCGCCGCCATCGGCAGCAGGCCAGATGCCAGCAGAAGTGCAAGACGGATTGATTGCCTGGCCGCAATCCTATATGCGTCCCTCAAGCAATCAAACTGGCCCAATGCGTGTGTTGTACGTGACGACATACGACCCCAACTGTAGAACATAAATAGTGTGATGAAATCAGTGGCTCACTTGGCCTTTGCAGGCATATCTCCGGAAAGAATAAGGCCGAAACGCCGGCGCATATCTTTCAGGTAATCCCCATCGCCTGAGGCAAGTTCGAGTGTTGCCGTTCCCTGATAGCCAACGTCCTGCAGCGCGGAATAAATCGCCGTCCAGTCAATATCGCCCTCTCCTGGAGATACCCAGCGAGCCACGTTGCCACCCGCAGCCTTATCGTGATGAAACGTAAAGTCCTTAATGTGCAGCTTGGCAATGCGTTTGCCCAGCGTGCGAATCCAATCCTGCGGATAGCCGTAGAGCACGACATTGCCCACGTCAAAGTAGGCGCGTACATGCGGCGAATTGAATTCGTCCACATAACGAGCAAACTCCAGTGGACTCAGCAGGAACTTGTTCCACACTTCTTCCACTGCAATCGTCACGTTCAACTGCTCTGCCAGCGGAATCAGCTTGCGAAGCGCGATCTGTGAACGCGTGTATGCATCCTTGTATGAAGTCTGTGAATTCACCACGCCTGGCACAAGCAGTACCGTTGTTGCTCCCCAGAGGTGCGCGTTGCGCATCGAAGTGCGCGCTCCTTCAAGGCTCTTCTCCACCACGGCCGGATCAGCGGAAGAGAAAGGATACTTCCAGTGGTCGATATTCATCACCGAATGAATCGGCAAGCCGACCTTCTCTGAGGCGTCCTTCATTGCCCGTGCATCCGCATCGTTCGATGTGGGGCATTCGATCTGCTCGAAGCCGCAGTCCTTCGCAAGCTGAAAGCGCTGCAGAATCGATAGATTTTCGGGCAGCATGTTGTACTCCACTGCCATGTGAATGGGCAGCCGAGTATTCGCCCGGGCGGGCACGGAAGACATCACGGTCACTGCGGCGGCGGTCTGCAGAAAATTTCGGCGAGTCATCATGAGTGGCTACGATATTCGCATTTACAGGCACTTCCGGTAAACACAATTCTTTAGATACTTTAAAAACTCCCCGCCTGCAGATATGGCGTTTCTGCCCCTCAAAATGCTTATAGAAGGATTTATTGCACTAAAAACGGTGCACTTTTTTATTTGGCATAGCGATTTATTTAACAAACCAAAAAAATACATTGATATTTATGGCCGACCCGTATTAGATGTTCCTCATCACATCGCAGCATTTCACCAGGAACTTTTGCTTTAGAGAGGTCACGCATGTTCTTTCTCAATCGTTCTCATCGTTCCAGCTCCTTTTGCTGCTCGGGCAGATGGTCTGCTTTCCGATTTTTACTTTTAGCCCTATTTTTCTTTGCATGGGATGTATCAGGAAGCGCCCAGACTGTGAATGCGACGTTGCGCGGCACCGTCATGGACTCCAGCGGTAGCGTGGTGGCTAAAGCCAAGGTAGAGCTCTACGAGCCGTTGACCGGTCAGAAGGTTCGCGAAACCATCTCAGCTGACACAGGTGACTTCGAGGTCAACGAATTGAAGCCAGGCACCTATCAGCTTCGTTGCAGTTCGTCTGGTTTCAAGCAGTTTGTCGCACAGAACATCATCCTCGATAGCGGCCAGATACGCCGCATCAATCCGACGCTTGCCCTTGGTGAAGCCAGCGAAGAGGTCACCGTCTCAGCAGGTGCAGCGGTCATCAATACCGAATCATCAACGCTCGGCGGTCTATTTTCGGCGAAGCAGCACGATGAGTCTCCGCAGGTCACAATCTATCCATCGACCTACTCGATGTTGACGACGCTCTCTGGCGTGCAGGGCGGCACGGGTTCTCCCATTGCAAATGGTCAGACACAGCAGCAGCAGTCGCAGACGTTCGACGGCATCGCCAACGACCTGCAGGGCAACCAGAGCAACAACGCTAATTTCTTTGAGCAAGTCTCGGCATCGCTCTTCAATGCTCCGGCCGAAAGCCCCGTTCCCGTACAGATCAACATGGTGACCAAGCGCGGCACCAACAAGTTTCACGGCAGCGCCAGCTATCGCATTTACGATTCGGTCTTCAACGCGCGCGGCTACTTCACCACCGCTAAATCCCCGTACCTGCAGCACGAATGGAACCTTGAGGGTGGAGGCTACATCTGGCGTGACCGCACCTTCTTCTACGGCCAGTGGTTCGCCCAGAAGATTCCACTGGGTTACCAGGCCCTGGCGAACGTTCCCACGATGGCGATGCGCTCTGGTGTCTTTTCAACGCCCATCATCGATCCGCAGACCGGTCAGCCCTTTCCCAATAACACCATTCCGGCATCGCGCATCAACTCGGTAGCCAAGGCCTTTCAAGACAATTACATTCCAGCCCCGAACAACGGTCCGGCAACAAGCCAGGCCAATAATTATGTCTTCCAGTTTCCCTTCAACACCGACCTCTATCGCGGCGACTGGCCGATGGCCCGCATCGATCATCAGTTGACCAAGAAGAATTCCTTCTTTGTGCGCTGGCTCATGCGTCAAACGCCGTACGTGCTGAACAACGGCCTTCCCATCCTGGTGTGGACCCGCAACCGACGGCATCAGCAGTGGGCAGCTGGCGACACCCACCTGTTCACGCCACAGATGGTCAATGAGTTCCGCTTCGGCTATTCGACTGACTACATGGTCGACGGCCAGACCAACGCTGGGAAAACACCTCCCGACGGCGCTCAGGTGTTGGCAACCACCGGACTGCAAGGATCGAATCCCAGTAATAGCAAGGGACAGGGATTTCCCAGCATCTCCTTTGGCGGTTCAGGTTTCACCGCTTTGACAAACGTAGCCGGAGGCATCAAAGCGAACAACCATATAACAACATTCGCGGACACACTCACCTGGCAGAGGGGACGCCATGTACTGAAGTTTGGAGGCTCGGCAGTCCACTTCAGCAATTACTACGGCTTCGTCAATGACTATGGCACGTTCAGCTTCAACGGCTCTATTACAAAATCAGGCACTGCAGCCACCCCCGCATCGGTCTACGCTGACTTTCTGCTTGGACTTCCGCAACAAAGCCAGCGAACGAATCCACTCGGCGGTCGTACACAGACTCTGAACGAGTACGGCCTGTTCGCGCAGGACTCGTTCAAAATTTCGCCGAAGCTGAACATCGACTACGGCGTGCGCTGGGACATCTATGGCACGCCGTCAGCAGCTGACCACCTGATGTATAACTTCGACCCAACGACCGGTAACGTCATCGTTGATCCAGGCGGAATCGCAAAAGTAAGCCCGTTCTATCCCTCTACCATCACGATCAAGCCTGGCGATGTGCGCGCTCTGGTTGATAAGAGCAACATCACTCCGCGAGTTGGGGTGGCCTACCAGGTAACGAGCCATTCCGTCCTACGTGGAGGCTACGGTCTCTACATCTCGCGTCTGGGTGCTGCCAATGCATTCAACAACTTCCTTCCAATCAATCCTCAGCTCGGATCGACCGGCCCATTCTCGATCAGCGAGGTCTACAACAACAACACAAATGGCTGCTTGTTTTCTTTCCCGAACCCCTATCCCTCCTGTGCCGGCGCGACACCGCCAAGCCAGAGCATTCTGGGCTATCCACGCCAGACTGAGCATGGTCATATCCATCAGTTCAGCGCAACCTACGAGATCGAACTGCACAACACCGGCTTCCGTGTTTCGTATGTCGGCTCCAGAAGCACAGGACTGAACTATTCGGTAAACATCAACAAACCCGCGCCGAGCACAACAACCTGGACGTCAGCGCGCAATCCTTATCCTCAGTTCGTATCGGCAACGATGGTCCGCTACGACGGCAACGCCAACTATAACGGCCTGCAATTCGATGTGCGCCGACGTGTTGGCTCGTTCACCTTCACCGCCAACTATTCCCTGTCGAGCAGCCAGGCAAACTTTCTGGACACGGAGAACCCCTATAACGTGCTGGGGCGTTATGCGAACGATGGTCTGACACGTCGGCATTACAGCGCAAGCACGCTTACCTATGCACTTCCGTTCGGTCACGGGAAACGGTATCTGAACGGAGCCGGAGGAATGACGGACCGTGTCGTGGGCGGCTGGTCGACCAATGTGATGACATATTTAGCGTCCGGCACGTGGTTTTCGCCAGGGTTCACTGGTTCCGACCCCTCAGGCACCAACACACTGAGTGGCCTGCCAGACCTGGTGGGCGATCCGAACAATATCCCCGGAGGCAAGTCGAAGACGAATTGGTTCAACCAGGCCGCCTTTGCTATTCCGAAGCCTGGAACCTTCGGCAATGCATTACCGTTCAGCCTGGCAGGCCAGAACCTGTATCAGACACACGTCTCGATCATCAAGAGCACTCTGATCACCGAGCGTGTGAAGTTTAACTTCGTCACGCAGATCTCCAACTTGTTTAACCACGCGCAGTTCGTCAACCCCACCGGAAGCATCAGTTCTGCCACCGGCAATCAATTCACCAGCCAAATTGGAACCTTCGGCGGGTATGAAGTGGCCACACCGCGAAACATCACCTTCCAGGGGGCCTTCGTCTTTTAATCCAGAAGCAAAACTTCAGCAGTAGTTTGAAAGCTCGACAGGGCCTCGCATTCCATTGTGAGGCCCTTACTGTTGATGTGGTTGCCATGTGCCTCGCAGGTGCAGGTGCAGGTGCAGCAAACAAAAGCGTCAATTCGCGTTCTTACTACTTTCAACACAACGTTTTTGTTTTATCGCTCCGTCTATGCAGTTCGCAGGTGCTTCTACAGCGCGGGGCGTTACTGGAATGATGACGTTGTCTTTTCGTATTCGCTGTGCGACATACCTGACTGGGGTATGTCTTCTCTCGTGTGGCTGCCATACGAAACCTTCCCCTGTTCAAAATCTAGCGGCTGGACAGGTAAGGCCCATCGCACAAATCAATGATTCCGACGATGGCGAGTGGCACCGCGCGACGAAGGACTTTGCCAATCGCCGCTATAGCCAGCTCGATCAGATCAATTCCAATAACGTCTCGCGGCTACGTGTAGCATTCACGTTTTCTACCGGGGTAGCGCACGGACAGGAAGCCGCGCCTATTGTTGCGAACAAAACGATGTATCTCGCGACACCTTGGCCAAACATCCTGTATGCCCTGGATCTAACAAAGCCGGGTGCGCCTATCAAATGGAAATACGAACCACATCCATCCCCTTCTTCCAAGGGCGAGGCGTGTTGTGATTCCGTAACACGCGGCGCTGTGTTTGATAACGGCAAGATCATTTTCAGCACGCTGGATGGGTACACCATTGCCCTCGACGCAGAATCCGGGAAGGAGCTATGGAAGACCCGACTCGCTGACTTCACGAAGGGCGAGACCATCACCATGGCTCCTATGGTCGTCCATGACCACGTTTATATCGGCAACTCAGGCGGCGAGTTTGGTGTGCGTGGATGGCTTGCATCGCTGGATGCGAAAGATGGCAAGCTCTTGTGGAAGGCCTACAGTACCGGGCCTGATAGCGAGGTCCGCATCGGGCCGCGGTTCAAGCCTTTCTACGCAAACGACAAAGGTTCCGACCTGGGAGTTAAGACATGGCCGCCCGATGCATGGAAGACAGGCGGAGGTACGGTATGGGGATTCCTTTCCTATGATCCCACTCTGAATCTCATCTATTACGGTACGGCGAATCCTGGACCCTGGAACTATGTGCAGCGTCCCGGCGACAACAAGTGGACTGCTGGTATGTTTGCTCGCGATGCCGACACCGGCGAAGCAGTGTGGTTTTACCAGATGTCTCCTCATGATCTTTACGACTGGGATGGCGTGAATGAAGACGTCCTGGTGGATCTCCCATTGAATGGCACCACGAGAAAGGTCTTACTGCGACCGGACCGCAATGGGTATCTCTACACGATTGATCGCGCCTCAGGACAGGTGCTGTCCGCGAACCCATATGCGTTCATCAACACCACAAGTGGAGTGGATCTAAAAACGGGCGCTCTGCAACATATTCCTGACAAGGCTCCAAGAGTTGGACAGGTAGTGCGTAACATCTGCCCGGTAGCGCCGGGCGCAAAGGATTGGCAACCCTCGTCCTTTTCACCCCAAACCGGACTGCTTTACATCCCACACCAGAACATGTGCATGGATGAGGAGCTTATGGCAGCGAACTACATTCCGGGGACACCCTACATCGGAGCGTCAGTACAGTATTACTCCGGACCAGGTGGGCACATGGGCGAATTGACGGCGTGGGACCCCATTGCAGGAAAACCGGCATGGGTTATCAAGGATAAATATCCCATCTGGAGCGGTACTGTTTCCACCGCAGGAGGCCTTGTCTTCTTTGGGACCATGGATGGGTGGTTCAAGGCCGCAGACGCAAAGACCGGCACTATCCTGTGGCAATTCAAAACGGACTCAGGCGTCATCGGACAGCCCATCACCTATCGTGGGCCGGATGGAAAACAATACATTGCCGTGCTCTCCGGGATTGGCGGATGGCCAGGGTCCATCGTAGCGGCGAAGCTCGATACCCGTGACGGCACAGCAGGCAATGGATGGGGTAAGGCATTGCCGAACATCCGCAATGAAGTCACAGCGGGAGGGACGTTATATGTCTTTTCGCTCCCGTGAGTTCTTTGCCTTTGCTCTACTGGTTTCGTTGTGTGCCTGCAAACGTGAGCAGCGTATCTTCGATCCGGGCAGCGCTGCATCGCAGCCAGCAGGGGCGACACCGCTGACAGAGGTAGGCGCCGGTACTTCACCGCCTCCGGGTAATCGTCCCAATGCAATTGCAGAAAGTGCGTATGCCGTTGGCGAAGGCAAGCGCCTGTACCAGGCTTATAACTGCGTGGGTTGCCACGCAAACGGCGGAGGCGCAATCGGTCCCGCTCTGATGGATTCGGAATGGATCTACGGCAGCTCCCTGGAACAGATCCACTCCACCATTGTGCAAGGCAGACCCAACGGAATGCCGAGTTTCGCGGGCAAGATACCCGACTATCAAGTGTGGGAAATTGCCGCCTATGTGCGTTCCATGAGCGGGCAGCTTCCGTCCGACGTTGCACCTTCACGCTCAGATCACATGCCAATGGTGGTTCCTGAACAATCTCGTCCAAAGGAGCACCCCGGAGCAGAGCATCCACAGCCCGTTATCACGGAGCCGCAGCGATGAACCTTCGGGCAACAGCGCTCCTCTTCTTTTCGAGCCATCAATCTCCACTGAATCCCGCCGGGATACAAGCACGCCACATTGAGCACAATCTTGTACTGATCTTTGGCATCACGTCAGCCGTGTACCTGATCGTCATCGCTGTTCTCTTCTTTGGGGTCCTTCGCAACCACGCTCGAGAAGGCTTCGTTCCGCATACGCTGGTTGAAGATCCGGATGTAGATCGCAAGGCTACGTATATTGTTGGCGGCGCAATCGGCGCAACGGTCGTTCTTCTTTTTGTGATGATGATTTCCAGCTTCATCACAAGTCATCGCACTGCCGTGCTGGCGAATGCTCAATCGCTGAAGATTGACGTTTACGGCCATCAATGGTGGTGGGAAGTGGAATACCCCATGGATGAGCAGCCTTTCCGTATGGTCCGCACAGCAAATGAAATTCACGTACCGGTTGGTTCAGTTGTCACAATCCACGCAACCTCGCGGGATGTGATCCATAGTTTTTGGGCCCCCAACATTCACGGCAAAAAGGATCTGATCCCTGGCTATGAGAACGACTTGACGCTCGAAGTGGATCAGCCGGGCACGTGGCGAGGCCAATGCGCGGAGTTTTGTGGCCTGCAACATGCGCATATGGCTTTCGATATCGTTGCCCAAAGCCGAGCGGATTTCGATCGTTGGTACGTGCAACAACTTAGCGCTGCACCCGAACCCACAACTCCGCAAACCATACATGGACGTGATGTGTTTCTCAATCATCCTTGCATGATGTGTCACACCATCCGAGGGACTACTGCAGGCTCAACGGTCGGGCCCGATCTTACGCACGTTGCCAGCCGCTCCATGATCGCGGCAGGAACATTGAAGAACACGCCCGGCAACATGGCCGGATGGATACTGAACGCGCAAAGCATTAAGCCTGGAGTTCGCATGCCTCCGAATCCCATGCCCGGCCAGGACCTCAACGATTTGCTTGCGTATCTGGAGACACTGCGATGAACGAACAGCATGTGGTTATCGCAGAAGAGTCCTACACCACCACAAGTGATGCGGAACGCGCAGCGCAGTTAGCGAAGGTCTGGGCAGAGCCATCCGGATTTTTAGGGTGGTTCAAAGCCGTACATCACACCACAATCGGGAAGCGCTACATGGTCACGGCCTTTGGTTTCTTTCTGGCCGCAGGTTTGCTTGCTGGCGCTATGAGGCTCCAGCTTGCGTTTCCAGAAGCACACATCATGAGCCCCGATCTCTACAACCAGGTCTTCACCATGCATGGCAGCGTGATGATGTTCCTGTTTGCCGTGCCTATGATGTTCGAAGCCCTTTCCGTATATTTTGTGCCACTGATGGTCGGCACGCGAAACATCGCCTTCCCGCGCCTCAACGCCTTCAGCTACTACCTTTTCCTCTTCGCGGGGTTGATGCTGTTCGCATTTTTCTTTGTTAACTCCGGACCAGACCGCGGATGGTTCTCATACGTTCCACTCTCTGGCCCTGACTATGCTCCCGGTAAGCGAGCCGACATATGGGCACAACTCATCACCTTTACAGAAATTTCCGGCCTTTGTGTTGCCGTAGAGGTCATCGTTACCGTTTTCAAACTGCGCGCTCCGGGCATGTCTCTTAACCGGATACCCATATTCGTGTGGGGAGAGGTTGTGACATCATTCATGGTCATCTTCGCTATGCCAGGAGTAGTCGTAGCAAGCACCATGCTTTTGCTGGATAGGACAGCCTCGACACAATTCTTCAATCCTGCCGTGGGTGGAGACGTGCTTCTGTTCCAACATCTCTTTTGGTGGTTTGGCCATCCAGAGGTCTACATCATCTTCATCCCCGGCACGGCCATTGTCTCTACGATTGCCGCAACATTCTCACGCCGACACGTCTTCGGTTACATGGCGCTCGTTCTTTCGCTCATTGCCACTGGATTCATCGCTTTTGGCCTGTGGGTTCATCACATGTTTGCCACGGGCATCCCGCAGATGAGTGAAGGTTTCTTCACCGCAGCCAGCATGATGATCGCCATTCCGGCGGGAACACAGATATTCTGTTGGCTTGCCACCATCCTTACGGGAAAAGTTGTTTTGAAAACACCCATGTGGTGGGTACTCGGCTTTTTCTTCGTTTTCATCATTGGTGGCATGACGGGAATCTTCGTCGCCTCCGTTCCCGTAGATCTGCAGGTGCATGACACCTACTTCGTTGTCGCGCACTTCCACTACGTGCTGATTGGCGGCGCCGTATTCCCTATGTTTGGCGCATTCGCGTATTGGTTCCCCAAGTTGACGGGCCGCATGCTCAGTGAAATGCTCGGGCTTTGGAGCTTCTGGCTCTTCACCATCGGTTTCAACATCACGTTCTTTCCCATGCATATCCTGGGCCTTCGCGGCATGCCGCGTCGCGTCTATACCTACCCTGCTGACGCCGGTTGGACTGCGTTGAATCAGATTGAATCCGTGGGATACATCTTCCTGTTTCTCGGTGTCGCCGTGTTCCTGTACAACGTATGGCATTCGTTACGACGCGGTGAGATGGCGCCCGCAAACCCGTGGCAGGCAGGCGGATTGGAGTGGGCCACCGCATCTCCGCCTGCAACCTACAACTTCCTGAACATGCCGACAGTCAATGGAAGCGAGCCACTGTGGGACGCGCTGCCGGATCAACCTGTGGTCAGTGGCATGCACGAAGATGTTCGCGAAATTGTCACCACACGCATACTGGATGCCGAACCAGAGGGCCGTGATGAGATGCCCGGCCCGACAGCTTGGCCATTCATAGCTGCAGTCGTTACGACGGCACTCTTCATCGGCAGTATCTTCAGGCCGATCGCTGTTTCCATTGGTGCGATCCCGCTGGCGATTGCCCTCATTGGCTGGTTCTGGCCCACGCGTGAAGAATCGCAACGACGCGCGAGGAGGAATATATGGGAACAGAGCTAATGCAACACCGGCGCTCTCTCAATGTTGCCTCGCTCCCTGATGTCACGTTTGCAGCCAGGAGCATGACGTGGTGGGGAACGATTGGGATGATGGCAATTGAGGGGGGCGTGTTTGCTCTTGTCATTGCCAGCTACTTCTATCTGCACTCCAGGTCGCAGAACTGGCCACCGGGCGTTCCTCCTCCGGATCTGTTGTGGGGAAGCCTGAACACAGGTGTGTTTCTGTTGAGCGCATTGCCAACGGAGTGGTATCGCCGTCACGCCCATCAAGGTGATCTGCGGGCAGTGAGAATCGGTCTCGGTCTAGCGATTGGATTTGGAGCGCTTAACCTTATCATTCGTTACTTTGAGCTGCGGCATCTTAACTGCGACTGGTCGCAGAGCGCATACGGCTCTGTGGTGTGGCTATTGATGGGCCTGCATATCGCGCATCTGCTTACAGATTGGGTCGAGACGATTGTGCTCACGACACTCTTTTTCTCGCCACACATTGAAGGAAAGCGCTTTGTCGACGCCGAAGAAAATGCAAGTTACTGGTACTTCGTCATACTCACGTGGATACCCATCTACCTGGTGCTCTACTGGGCGCCCCGATGGTTGAGGAGCTAACCATGCCCGGCCTATTGGGAATACTCCCATCCAACAAAGATGAAGGTTTGAACCTTCGCTTGTGGGCGGCCTTGCTTCTACCGCCGTTTGCTGGAGGCATCAATACGGTTGTCGGCTACATGGTCAGTAACTACGACTGCAACGTGCACAATCGTCACCTTGTCCTTCTGGTGAATCTCTTCTGCCTGATGCTCTGTGGCATCAGTGCGCTTCTGGTTTTGAAATTGAAACAACGGATTGAAACGGAGTTTGACGATTCATCCAAAGACCTCCGCATCACGCGACTCTTCCTTCGTAAACTTTCACTCTGGTTCGCTGCGGGATTCGCCCTGCTGGTGGTCGCAGGTTCCTTCGCAACGATGCTGATGGGGGCGTGTGATCTATGATCCTGCCTCACCACATCCATGTTGCTGCATTCTTCTTTCATCCCGTAGAAGGTGGAGAAGCGCTGCCCAGTCCAAGCGATCTGTGGACTCTCAGGCATTGGACCTGGGAGCTTAACATCACAATTCCGTTGGTCCTATGCGCGGCATGGTACCTGGCAGGAAGTGTGCGAAGAGGGCGCCATACTATGCTCCGGTGGCGTCATGCAGCCTTCTGGGCAGGATGGCTTTCGCTTATCGCGGCGCTGGTATCTCCGCTGCATCAGCTTGGAGACTCTCTCTTCAGTGCACACATGCTGCAACATGAGATTCTCATCCTTGTCGCCGCACCACTCATCGCAGCATCGCACCCTTCGGTGACTCTCCTCTATGCGCTGCCTTCCGCGGCTCGACGAACAATAGGTGGCCTTGTGTCTGGCATGGAACGGCATCCAATTTTGGCGTTAGCCACTGGACCATTAGCCTCATGGTTGCTCCATGCTGTTGCACTTTGGGGATGGCACATTCCATTTCTCTACCAGGCAAGTGTCACCTCGGACGTTGTGCACGCGCTGCAGCACCTCTGCTTTTTCTTTACAGGACTGATCTTCTGGTCCGCTCTCTTCGGCGCTGGGCGTTCATCAATGAGCTATGGTGCGGCCACGCTTTACACCTTCGGGACTGCGATTCACTGCAGTGCCCTCGGATCGCTATTAACGTTCTCCACCGTGATCTGGTATCCCATCTATGCCGACCGGACCACCGCGTGGCATCTGACGCCATTGCAGGATCAGCAGCTCGGCGGGCTGCTCATGTGGGTCCCGTCCGGCATCGTATTCATTGTGATCGGAGTCGCATTGTTTGCTCGTTGGATTGAGAGCGCCGAAGAGCGGCACAAACATACGAGTATGAGTGAGATCACGATAGGAGGGACGCAATGAGAAATTCCCTCTTCGCGCTTCCGATCCTCACATTGCTTATGGGATGTGAAGCCTATACAACTTCGCCTATAGAACGCGCAGTGGCGGCTCCGAAAATGCGCGACTACGGATGCACCTCCTGCCACGTGATTCCCGGTGTTGCAGGGGCGGCGGCAGCGGTAAGCCCACCGCTAAACCGCATGGGGAACAGAACCACCATAGCCGGAGTCACTTCGAACACACCGGAAAACCTCATGCTCTGGATTCAACATCCACAGCAGATACATCCCAGGAGCGCCATGCCGGAGATGCATGTGACATCCGACGATGCAAGAACGATTGCCCTCTACCTCGAAACGCTGCATTGAATAAGGAGAGACACACGATGAGCATCACACTCGCTGAAGCTAAAACCGTTGTTGCCGCTGCTGAGAGCAAAGCCCATGAGATTGGCATGCCGATGAACATCGCCATCGTCGATGCTGGTGGAAACCTTCTCCTCTTTCAACGAATGGAAAACGCGTGGTTGGGGTCCATCGACATCGCGATCAACAAAGCCTGGACTGCTCGTGCATTTGACATCGAAACCAAAGCACTCAGCGAACTCTCTCAGCCAGACGATCAGTTCTTCGGGATTCACACGTCAAATCACGGTCGAGTCATGATCTTTGCAGGCGGTATTCCTCTGAAGAGGGATGAGAAAATCGTGGGTGCCATCGGCGTCAGTGGCGGCATGGGCAAGCAGGATCAGGCAGTAGCCGAAGAAGGCGCGAAATCATTCTCTTAGTGGCTATCGCTCAGGAGTTTGAAGAAGGACTGGCATGAAATCTCGAAAGCACGCTCAGACACGCCCTTCGCCCGTGCCTGTGGCGCTCCTCATCATTGATGTGCTCACGACATTCAATTTTCCGGATGGAGATGCAACCCTGCAGAATGCTCTTACCATCCGTGACGCTTTGGTGAGACTCAAAGGACGTGCCCGATCACTTGGCATTCCCGTGTTGTACGTCAACGACAACTTCGGTGATTGGCGCAGCGAGAAAGAAGTGTTGATGGGGAGATGCCTGGAAGGCAAGGGTAAAGACTTCGTTCGTCCTCTATTGCCGGACAGCGAAGATTACTTCGTCCTTAAGCCCATGCATTCTGCGTTCTACATGACGCCGCTGGAGGTCCTCCTGCAACACCTGCAGGTGGAGACGCTGATACTCACCGGCCTCACGTCGAGCAGTTGCATTAGTGCCACGGCTCATGATGCAAACATGCGCGGTTTCGATATTTACATTCCTTCCGACTGCTCCTGCAGTCGAAGCTCGGAGGAGCACACCGCTGCCCTCGAGTTATTGGGAGCAATGGCCGATGCACGTCTTACCTCATCGAAGTCGCTTAGGTTGCAGAAGTTGATCTCTATACAAAAATAATCACCCTCGTCGTCCTGTTGACCTCAGTGCCCGATTCTCAGGCGGCGACAGGACAGCCACCGTGTTAAGACACCCTGGTCTGTTCACCACCATTGTTGTGTTGAGTCCACATTGTCTGGAACGGCCTCTCCGTGCTGCTGACGTCGATAGTGCACCATCATTGATCGCAAGAGCCTTTGGTACTGCTTGCAAGTCTCTTATAAAATCTGCTTTTTTCGGGTTCATGAATCTCTGGGGCAATCAAACATCTCTTCTTCCTAGTAGACTCACATGCGGAGTCAGCATGAAAAAGATTGGCTTTCTTTCCTTTGGCCACTGGACGCCTTCGCCTCAATCCCAAACGCGCTCTGCTGCGGATGTTCTGTTGCAATCCATCGATCTGGCGGTGGAAGCCGAACGCATCGGCATGGATGGCGCTTACTTCCGCGTGCATCATTTTGCGCGGCAGCTCTCGTCGCCCTTCCCTCTTCTGGCTGCGGTTGGAGCACGCACGCGCAACATCGAAATCGGCACCGCCGTTATCGACATGCGCTATGAAAATCCGCACTACATGCTGGAGGATGCAAGCGCAGCCGATCTCATTTCCGGTTCGCGATTACAGCTAGGCATCAGCCGTGGATCGCCGGAACAGGTCATCGACGGATGGCGCCACTTCGGTTATCAGCCGAAGGAAGGCGAAGACGACGCAGCCATGGGACGTCGCCACACCGAAGTCCTTCTGGAGCTTTTGCGCGGAGAAGGTTTTGCCCAGCCCAACCCTCGGCCCATGTTCCCCAACCCGCCAGGACTGCTGCGGCTGGAGCCCTTCTCGGAAACCTTGGGTGAACGCATCTGGTGGGGCGCTGCGACCAACGCCACCGCCATATGGGCCGCGAAGCTGGGAATGAATCTGCAAAGCTCAACCCTCAAGTTCGATGAGACAGGCGAGCCATTTCACATCCAACAGGCAAAGCAGATTCGTGCTTATCGCGAGGCATGGAAGCAGGCCGGGCATACTCGCACGCCGCGCGTCTCCGTCAGCCGTAGCATCTTTGCCTTGACCAACGATCTGGATCGCGCCTACTTCGGGCACGACAGCAACTCGCAGGACAAAATCGGCTTTCTGGACGCATCCACCCGCGCAGTATTTGGCCGCAGCTACGCCGCCGAGCCACAAAAATTAGTAGAGCAACTGCGTCAGGATGAAGCGATTGCGGAAGCAGATACGTTGCTGCTCACCGTGCCAAACCAACTTGGCGTGGAGTACAACGTACACGTTATGGAATCGATTCTGACCCACGTGGCACCCGCACTCGGCTGGAGATAGACGCTACTCCTCGCGAAGAACCTCAAGCGGTTTCTGGCCAAGGACACGATAACTTGCGAGCCATCCCGTCAGTACGGTCAGCGCCATCACGGCGATGAGCGCAAGCGCGTTGATCCATCCCAGGAAGTGATAGTCCAGATCAAGCCGTGACAGCACCACGCGAACGGTGAGGTTTGCGAACACCAGTCCCACCAACCCGGCGATCAGGCCAAGCGTTGCAAATTCAATGGAGAAGATTGCGGCAATGCGCGACCGCGTTGCGCCAAGCGTCTTCAACACCACCACTTCACGGATGCGCCGATAGCGCGTTCCCGCAATGGCGCTCGCAAGAATGACGAGCCCTGCGAAGATGGAAAATCCTGCAAGAAACTGCACCACCAGCGACACCTGCAACAGCACGCCTCGCAGCGTCTCCATTGCCTGCGCTACGTTGATCACTGTAACCGTGGGATACTTCGCAAACAACGCGCGTTGGAGTTCGCCAACACGATCGGGATCGGCATGTGCACCGCCGTAATACACCACCGGCAGCCCAGCCAGCGCAGACTTTGGCAGCAGAAACTCCGAGCGCGACCATGCATGTTGACCATCGGACTTGATGATGGCCGTGACCTCCGCGTTGATGGGATGATCGGGATCGCCCGGTGCACCAAAGAGGATGTGCGACCCAAGCTGCACATGCAAACGCTCTGACATCCGTTGTCCAATCGCCACCTGCGAATGCGGGTCGCCACTATGCCAGAAGGTTCCGCGTACCACCTTCGTCCCCGGCGGCATTTCGTCCACCCACGTCAACGAGATGGATTGCAACATCCGCTTGGGAAAGTTCTCCAGCTTCAACTCCGAAGCCTTCACTCCATCCACTGCAATAATGCGCGAGGCCACCACGGGTAACATCTCCGGCTCGCCATGAACACCGGGCTGTGACTTCAGCAGCGCCGTCACACCTTGCACTTCGGTCGGCGCAACATCAATGAGAAAGACATTCGGCAACGTGGGCCGCGTGGATAGCTTCAGTTCCTTCACCAGTGCCTGCGAAAGAAAAAACACGCTGGCAATCTGCATCACTCCCAGTCCCACAGCTGCCAGCAAAGCCGCGGAAGGATTGCCCGGACGATAGAGGTTCGCCAAACCATGTCGCACCACAGGCTGCAAAGAAGCACGCGTGCTCTTCAGGAATCGCCGCAGCAATGCCAGCACTACCGACGATGCGATCAGCAGCACCACGAGCACACCGGCCAGCCCTATCGTAAAGACCTGCCCCACCACTTTTGAATCTGACAACGTCGTCGCAATGAGCGTAATGCCAAGCAGAATCAAAGCACCCGCAACCACCTGCGCAAAAGACGCTTTGATTTTGGCGAAAAGGTTTGCCGCTGTTCCCTTCTCCTGCACATCGTCCACGTTGCGCCGCAAAATCAGAATGGGCCGAACGCCGCGAATATCCAGCAACGGCGGCATCGTAAATAGCAGTGTAGTGAGCAGACCTGTGGCCAGTCCTGCGACGATTGCGGAAGCCGCGATGTGTAGTTCCGGTGTGATCCCCAGCAGCTTCGCCAGTAGCAACGGCAACACAAGTTGCACGCCAACACCCAACGCCACACCAACCGCGCCACCAATCAACCCCAGCAGCACCGTCTGCACCAGGTAAATGCGAAGCACATGCGCAGACCGCGCACCGAGCGACTTCATGATGGCGATGGAGTCCATACGCTCCAGCAGATGCGTGCGCATGGCCATGGCGACTCCGACAGCGCCCAGCACCAGCGCCACCAGCGAAACCAGCGACAACACACCCGTTGCACGATCCAGCGCCATCGTGATGGCCGGATTCGTCTCACGATAATCCGTAATCTGAGCCTCGGGCAGAATGCCTTCCAATGTCGTCTTTAACTTTGCTACAGCGCGGTCATCACGCTTCGGCAACATAAAAAGATAGCGCTGGCCCGCACGCGATCCCGCCGCCAGCAGATGTGTCTGTTCCAGTTGATTCTGCGATAACAGGATGCGCGGCCCCGCGGCAAACGATCCGGAGAGTCTGTCCGGCTCACCGAGAACAACTGCAGCAATGCGCAACGTGGCATCGCCAAGCTGAATGCGGTCGCCCACATGCAGCTTCAAACGAATCAACAGGTCATCGCCGACTGCAACGTTCTCCCCACCAATCGCCTGCCGCAACGGCATGGCTGGCTGCAGATCGACAGTGCCATAGAACGGATACTTCGCAGGATCAATGGCCTTCAGCGCCACCAGCAATGGATCCAGCGAATGTTCGGCAGTGGCCATGGCGGCCATCTCCGTGACCGATGTCATCTGTGTGCCGCTTGCGGTCAACGCATCCAGTTGCTTCTGTTGCGTATCGCTCGGCTGCTGAAATGTGCGTGCTGCAAGATCGCCCGCCAGGATGGAACGCGCACGCACCATCAGCGTCTGGCGAAACGCCGTGGAGAATCCACGAACGCCCGTCAACGCCGCAACACCAATCGCTACCGACAAAATGACAAACAGAAATTTGCCGCGTGAAGCACGCAGTTCGCGCGATGCAATGCGTGCTGCCGTCGTCCAGGAGAGCGCGGCCACCGGTTACACCTGCTCCGCGGACTTGCGTTCATCCGCAATCACTTCCCCATCGCGCACCGTCAACACACGCGTGGCATGTGCAGCCACGGCAGGATCATGCGTCACCAGCACCAGCGTTGTCCCTTCGCGCTGGTTCAGATCCAGCAGCAGGTCCATCACATGGGCTCCATTCTTTGAATCGAGGTTCCCCGTTGGTTCGTCGGCCAGCACAATGGGTGGTCGCAGGATAAACGCACGCGCCAACGCCACACGTTGCTGCTCTCCACCGGAAAGCTGAACAGGATAATGCTCCGCACGCTCACCAAGTCCAACGGCACGCAGTAATTCCATCGCACGTTCACGGCCAGCCTTCTGCTCGTTCGCCGGTGCATTCAACTCGTGCGGCAGCAACACGTTCTCAAGAGCCGTAAGCGTAGGAATCAGTTGATAGCTCTGAAAGACGAAACCAATCAACTTCCCGCGCACCTCTGCAAGTTTGTCTTCCGGCAGATAACTGATCGCCGTGCCATTCAGGATCACGTTGCCTGAGGTTGGCGTGTCCAACCCAGCGAGCAACCCGAGCAATGTGCTTTTTCCCGAACCGGACGAACCCACAATGGCGACGAACTCGCCTGCGGCAACATCGAACGAAATGCCGCGAAGAATCTCAACCGTACGAGATCCGTTGCGAATGGATTTGCGAAGATCGTCCACGCGGATACTGGAGGCTACAGTCGTCGGAGTCAGGTGGTTACTCGCTTTCGGGCGTAATCTGCTATGGTTTGCAACAACGGAGAGCCGGAGTTGAGGTCGATGATACAGCGTTCCCCCTTCACACTAATGTGTACGTTTGCCGTAGCTGCAATGTTCCTGCTGGCAGGTTGCGAACCCAAACATCACGATCTGGCCAGCGGCAGCAAAGACGGCGGCGCGACACCAACAGCTTCCATGGAATTGAAATCTGACGCGGTTGTAGATTCCTCGAACGATGTGGACGATGGCCGCCCTGTGATCGCCTGCTTTGGCGACAGCCTCACAGCAGGCCTGGGCGTTGACGTGGATAGCAGCTATCCCGCAGACCTTCAGCGTGAGCTGGATAAGGCCGGCTATCGCTATCGTGTGGTCAACATGGGCATCAGCGGCGACACCACCAAAGACGCACTGGCGCGGATCGACCGTGTTCTCGCGATGAAGCCCGCAATCACGGTGGTGGAGTTTGGAGGCAACGACGGCCTTCGTGGCATTCCCGTAACCAATTCACGTCAGAACCTCGACGATATTCTTGGCCGCCTCACCCACACGGGCACGCAGATTGCACTTGCCGGCATCACACTGCCGCCACAGTACAGCGCGCCGTACATCAAGGATTTCAACGAGACCTACACAGTCCTCGCAAAGAAGTATTCTGTGCCGCTGTTACCGTTCGTTCTGCAGGATGTCTACGGCGTTCCCGGCAGTATTCAGGCAGACGGTATCCACCCCACAGCACAGGGCTGCAAGCAGGTGGCAAAGAACATCTTCAACTTGATCCATCCGATGCTGAAGAAATGAGCAACTTACGGCACAGGAATATGCGGCCAGCGCTGAGACTTATGGAGAAACGCGAGTATCTGTACGTCGTCGCCCACATCCCTGTAAACCACAAAGATTGAAGTCTTAGGGACGAGGTATCTTCTTGTCCCGGGAATGGGGCCTCTCTCGCCCATGAACTTCCTGTCTCTCAAAAGTCTCAGGATCCCATAGATACGATCAAGAACCAGTTCCGCATTTTGCGGATTGCTGTCATAAACAAAATTGTAGGCGGCAACAAGTGTGTCTTGCGCAAACTCCGTTAAAGTGACACTCACCGTTGCGCAATACGCTTTCTTACCTGTTCCAGTGCATCGTCCATAGGCGTCAGCATGCCTGCGTCAGCCTGACGAATCCCCTCCTGCACACACGCCAGGTGATATTCCCTGACGTTTAGGAACTGCGTAAGAGCATCTGAAATCAGTGAACTACGATTGCGTTCTTCATCCATCGCCAACTGATCCAGCCGCGCAATTAAAGAAGAGTCGAGTTCCACAAAAACGCCTGCAGTGCTCATGGCAATATTCCAGCACCAATGGGCAAACTATGCAATGTTTACGTAGGGCTGGATCAGCGTCCCGGCCACGCGTTTTCCAATGCCCAGCAACTCTTTGCTGCCGTTGAAAATCCGCACCAGCGGCGCATCCGAAAACTCCGGCAGATTCACCGCCATGCCATTGCGCAGCTTCGTCTGTGAACCTTCGTCCGCAGTTACTGCAGGCATTTCCGGCAATACCGTACGAGGATGCCGCATCAGTTGCTGCACCGTGCCTGCATTTGCCGCTTCAATTAACTGTTCGCGCGTCACCGCATCCGCCAGCGTAAACACGCCCGCCTGCGTCCTGCGCAGCGAAGATAAATGCGCGCCGCAACCGGCAAGCTGCCCCAGTTCATGCGCCACCGACCGCACATAGCCGCCTGAGGAAACATGCATGGCAAAGCTCGCGGTATCACCTTCTAAACCCGTCAACGAAAAATCATGAATCGTAATGCGTGCGGGTTTTACGGCAACTTCCTTACCCTGCCGAGCCAGCTTATGCGCCGGCACACCGCCAATCTTCTTCGCGGAAAACACTGGTGGCACCTGGTCGATGGTTCCATGAAAACGTGCGCTTAAAGCACGCAGTTCCTCCAGCGAACAGCGCAAGGATTGCGCCTCGCCTGCGGGTTGGCCTTCGGCGTCGTACGTGTCCGTGGCAAAGCCAAAACGAATTGTGCCGGTGTACTGCTTGTCCGCGGCATTAAAAAACTGAGCCAGCCGCGTCCATTTGCCCAGCAGCAACGGCAATACGCCGGTCGCCATGGGATCCAGCGTGCCCAGATGGCCAACAGAGCGTTCGCCGCTGGCGCGCCGCACCAGCGAAACAACATCGTGAGAGGTAAGTCCGGAGGGTTTATCGAAAATCAGAAGGCCGTTCATTGCAACCCTCCAATTAGATCATCCTTCCGCCAGGAAACCTAACGTCGTTGCGGTGGTCCACTACCTGGCCCATGTTGTTCCTTCCATATCTCGGCAGGATCAATCACACAGACCATGCTACCGCTTACACCAGCCTCCAGCCGTCGCATGTCCATCTGCGTCAGTTGCACAAACACATCGCCTGCGTGGCTTTCAAACACACCATCCTCATTCAGCCGCGTGCGTTGCAGGTTGTGCGAGCGATATGGCTCTAGCTTGGCGACGCGATCGCTAAAGGCATCGGCAAACGCCATCTGCCCGGTAAAACAAACATGGCCGCCGCTGTACACATGCCGCTCTGGATCGCTTGCAGCTTGCTTCAACGTCTTGTCATGGCCGAGCACATCCTTGCCCCCGACATGCACCTTCACATGGATGTGCGTGTCGCGCCCCTGATACCAGCCCGGATACACCGTCAGAAAATCCGCAATACCATCCCCACCCGTAATCTGCACACCGCGGAAGAATCGATCGTTGTCCGTGATCTCACTATGCGGCGGACCACCGGGGCTACCCGGTCCACCGAAATCTCCCGGAGGCGGAAAAGGCCGCCCATTCTTGTCCAACGGCGGTCCCGCTGGACGGCCACCCGAACCACGTGGAGGACCGCCGTTTGGCCCTGCCTCTCCCGGAGGCCCCATTGGCATCAGGCTCTGCTTCTCATAGCCGGAATAAATTCCCATGGCATCGCAATGCCAGATGTCTACCGCCGCATGCGGCAGCGGCTTGCAGGTGTTTTTGTCCAGAATCGTAATGCGCAGATGCAGCGGCAGACCCGGTTTGCCATCGCGGATATCGCGGCGCAGTAGTTCGCTATCAACGTAGTACGGCCCCTCTTCCAACTCGCGCGTCAGGGAACAAGGCAATGGAGCGGTCAATGATTCCGCAACCGCAGCGCCCTTCGCCAGTAACAAGGCACCACTGGCGGCAGCGCCGCCCAGCAACACTTTCCTTCGTGTAAGAAACCTTAATGACACTGAATTCAAAGCCATTACTCCATGAACCCCTGTGCCTGTGTAAGACGGAGTCGAAGCCAAAAGGAGCACAGAAGAAATGGACAAGATATATCTTGCATCTTGACACTGAAAGGAGTATCTAAGATATATCTCACGATATATCGCGAGAAGGAGGTACGAAATGTTTAAGTTTTCCATGCACTGCCCCGATCCTCGGGGATTCCATCGTGGAGATCGTCGTGGACGGCGCGATGACCGCTTTGCCGGAGAGTACGCAGAAGGTCGCGAAGGATGCTTCCCCGGAGGCCACCACGGACGCTTCGGTGGACCGCGAGGCCCTTTCGGAGAAGGCTTTGGCCCCTTCGGCAAAGGCCGCGGAGGTTTTGGCGGCGGACGCGAACGCCTGTTTGACAGTGGCGTAATGCGTCTGGTCATCCTGCGCGAACTGGCCCAGGAACCGGCTTACGGCTACCAGCTCATCAAGCGGCTGGAAGAACGTATGGCCGGTGGTTATCGCCCCAGCGCTGGCGTGATCTATCCCACGCTCACCATGTTGGAGGAGCAGGGCTTCACCGTCGCCACCGTCAACGAAGCAGGCAAAAAAGTCTACTCCGTCACCGACGAAGGTAAGGCATTCCTGGTTGAAAATCAGGAGCGCCTGAATGAGTTGGAACACCTGATGAAGGCTGCCGGACGCGGATTTGCCCGCGACCGCTCGCCGGAAATAATGGAAGCCATGGGCGCGCTGCGCGAAGCCATCGGCGACCGCATCCGCCACGAAGACAGCACACCGGAACAGATCCGCAAGGTAGCGGAAGTGCTGCAAAACGCAGCCAAAGCCATCCGCGAAATCTGAACGCTTTCCCATACACAGGGTTCCCATCATCAGGATGGGAGCCCTGACACCTCTTCCGCCATGCACGCATCCGTGTAACGAATTCTTACCGGCCTGTCCTCACAGATATTTCGAATACTGAAATCATTTTTGGGAATTTCACCCAACATTCGTGATAAGTAACTAATCAGCAATCCCAAAACTCAGTGCCACATCATGCGCCGCCGTTCTGGATGGCCGTGATTGTTTATGTACATCGGCCATGCTGCGATGTGCTTCCTTGCCGCGTATCTGCGGGAAGGTTTTTTCATGCTGTTGCTTCATCAAAAATCGCCGTTCAGGTCATTACCTGAGCAGTTCCTGACACTCGGACACGCTTCACTTTGAACGTATTGAAGGAGGTAGTGCAATGAGTCGTATCCCGGCACTTTTTGCCGTTACGGCGTTATCCTTGGGCGCAAACCTGGCGTTTGCGCAAACTACAACAACAGGTGCGATCGGCGGTCTGGTCAGCGATCAATCGGGAGCAGTGATTTCCGGTGCCACAATCCGTCTTACCGACCAGAAGACGCATACGTCTCGGACAGTAAAAAGCTCGTCGTCCGGTTCTTATCGCTTCGATCTGCTCGCTCCAGGGCTGTATGACATTCATGTTGAACAGTCGGGATTCGCCCAGTTGGATTCCTCCATCAACGTGAACTCGTCTCAGGTTGCTTCTGCGGACTTGAAGCTCGCTGTTGGCAGCGAATCACAAACGATCGAAGTGCAGGCTGTTGCCGGACTGATCAACGCGGAGAACGGCAACGTTGCCACAACCGTCAGCCAGATCCAGGTGGAAGAGGTACCAAACTCTGGCAACAACCTTCTCTTTGAAACCAGGATCACACCCGGCTTCAATACAGGCTTCGGCACCAGTTCCCGTACCCTTTACCAGATTGACGGACAGAACTTCAACGACCCCTACAACAATGCCAACAACTCCGGCGCATCGAACCTTACGCTGGGCCTGAACGATGTACAGGAAGCGTCGATCATTGCCAACGGCTACTCCGGCCAGTACGGCGGTCTTGCAGGCGCGACAGCCAGCTTTGTGACCAAGAGCGGCTCCAACCGTCTGCATGGCAATGCAAGTTGGTACTGGACTGGACGCTCGCTGGTTGCGAACACCTATGCGCATAAGCAGGCTGGGCCTGGCAACATCACGCCGCGTTCATTTGTGAATGCAAATCAGTGGTCCGCGTTGATCAGTGGTCCGGTCGTGATTCCCCATGTGTTCGATGGCCATGACAAGCTTTTCTTCCTGGCCGATGCGGAAGGTTTGCGTGCCATCATTCCCGCGACGCCGGTTACTGTACTTCTGCCATCGCAAAACCTGCAGACATACACGCTGAAAAAGCTGGCGGCAAACGGATTGTCTAAATCGATCCCGTTCTACCAGAACATGTTCAACATCTATAACGCTGCTGGCGCTGCGCATGGTGTGCCCGTGACCGGCCCCGGCACATCCACCGGTAATCCCAATGCGAGCTCTGCCTACGCGCTATCGACGGGCTGCGGCACGTTGAACGCCACGGACATGGCAGCACTTGGAACCACAGCCGGTGCCTGCACCAACTACTACTCATCCACCGCCACCACCTACGCGAATGAAGCCCTGATGATCTTCCGCACGGATGCTGTACTCAGTCCGCACGACAAGATGTTCGTTCGTTACGAGCACGATTCCGGCACGCAGCCCACCACCACAGACCCTGTCAGCGCCGCCTTTAACGCCATCAGCATTCAGCCCCAGCACAGCGGCCAGTTGAATGAAACACACATCTTCGGAACGAAGGCCACCAACAGCGTTATCCTCGCCGGCCTTTGGTACGGAGCCTTGTTTGGTCCGGCAGACCTGAACGCCTCGCTTGCAGTCTTCCCTGCACAGTTGGGCTTTGCAGACAGTTCATTGACGGGCCTGGGTGGCAGCAATGCCAGCTTCCCCACCGGCCGTAACATCACCACGGTTCAGGTGCAGGACGACTTTGCTCTGGATGCCGGAGCCCACACGCTGAAGTTTGGCGGCAAGTTCTATTACATCAAGGAGAACGACCACTACTTCACCGCGAACACCGTACCGAACATCTCGGCGCAAACTATGGGAGCCTTCATCAACGGTGGTGTGGACACACCCGGAGGCAAAGTCACGACCTTCACACAGGCCTTTCCACTGCGTCCCAACTACCCCGTTGGCTATAACCAATGGGCTGCCTATGCAGAAGACAACTGGAAGGCACACCGCACCTTGAGCCTCTCCTTCGCGCTGCGATTGGAGCACCAGGGCAACATCAGTTGCTTAAGCGGTTGCATCACCCGCCTGGCCTCGCCGTGGTTCCAACTGACTCACGATACCTCGATCCCATACAACCAGGCATACAGCTTCAACAACAAGGAAACACTGTATGGACTGCAGAAGCTGGAATGGCAACCACGCGTCGGCTTCGCCTTCAACCCACCCATCATGCATGACACCATGGTTATCCGTGGCGGTTTCGGGCTCTTCTACGACGGCCTGGCCGGAAGCATTCTCGAAGGCTTAGCCAAGAACCCGCCAACGAAGAATACCTTCTCATCCATCAGCGGCGACAACCTTGCCAACACCGAAACCAGCAATCTGTTCAATGATGCCCAGGCGTTGAACTCAGCCTTCACCTCTGGAATCACCAGCGGCGGCACAGTTGCCAGCATCAAGGCAAGTCTTCCGACCAGCCTGCAGAAGTTCTTCACACCACCTTCGGTGTATACGTCGCAGCCGAATTTCCGCATGACGTATATCGAAAAGTGGAACCTTGAAGTACAGAAGCAGTTCGGACGGTGGGATGTGGTTTCCGTCAACTACCTCGGGAACCACGCACTTCATCAGCCATACACCAATGCGGGTTTGAATGCATACTCTCCGGCAGCGAGTGCAGACAAAGCCACTTCAGCCAAACCGTACATTGTCGGTCTGCCCACCGCGCAGCCTGACTCACGCTTTGGTACGGTGTACTACTACTCTTCCGGTGGCTCCTCAAACTACAACGGCGTCATCATTACGGCGACGCATAAGTTTGGTTTGAGCGGCAGCCTCATCACCGCTGGATACACGCTGGGCAAACAGCTTGATACCGGCGCGAATGGCTTCTCTACCTCCACAGCAACAGGCACAACGGACATTGGCTCACCCGTCGATCCCTACCATCCGAACCTGAGCTATGGACCATCCTCAACAGACGAGCGTCATAACTTTGTCGTGAACTATGTCTACCGTCTACCGTTTAAGAACTTCTTCTACGGTGGGTGGCAGATCTCCGGTGCGGCGTTCGCATACTCCGGCCTTCCCTTTACTCCCGTAGATACGGCGCTGTCTTCCACCATCTCCACCTATTCAAACGGTGCCTATGGCGGAAGCATTCTGCCCACCTATCTCGGCGGCGGCCAGGCCACGTGCAACTACGGCAAACAGATCTGCTTGCAGAAGTCGCAGTTCTCCAGTTCTCTTCCGGGACAGAGTAACGTGGCTTCCGTCAATGCAGCTTATGTACGCAATGCGTTCCGCGGGCCCAAGTACATCAGCACAGATCTTGCGGTCACAAAGTCTTTCCCGTTGCACTGGGAAGGCGGCGTGTTCTCAGTCTCAGCTCAGGCGTTCAACGTCCTGAATCACCTTAACTTCTCGCGCCCCACCGGCTCCTTCTCTTCGGCCTCGTTCGCAACCGTCACCACCACAGTGAATCCATCGGGCATCTTCAGCGGTGTAGGCGGTGATGACTCACCTCGTATTCTTCAGTTGAAGGCGAAGATCGAGTTCTAAGCCACAAAAGACTATGCCCCGGTCCTTCACAGGATCGGGGCATTTATTTTCAGATAATCCGGCGAAACTCAGCTTAGACCGCCGACCGCCGGATCAGCGAAAGAAACTCATTCCGCGTCTGCGCGCTTTCACGGAAGCATCCCAGCATCGTCGAGGTCGACGTCATACTCCCCTGTTTCTCCACGCCGCGCATCATCATGCACAGGTGCTGCGCTTCCAGGATCACAGCCACACCCTGCGGATTGATGGCATCCACAATCGCATCCGCAATCTCGCGCGTCATGCGTTCCTGCACCTGCAAACGTCGCGCATACACATCCACCAGCCGAGCCACTTTGCTCAGGCCAATCACCTTGCCCTTTGGAATGTACGCAACATGCGCCTTACCGAAGAACGGCAGCACATGGTGCTCGCACAACGAATAAAATTCAATGTTGCGGACAATGACCATCTCGTCATAGTCCACATCGAACAACGCACCACGCAAAATCTCCGTTGCGCTCTGCTCGTATCCCTGTGTCAGATACGTCATCGCCTTCGTGATGCGCTCCGGTGTCTTCAGCAATCCATCGCGTGCAGGGTCTTCCCCAAGCCGACGCAGCAACTCGCGGTGAATATCTTCGGTGCTCGCCGCATGCAATTCCAGCGTGGGATCAGCAAGGGCAGTATGTGTCTCCAAACGGCTATCTTCCATCGTTCAAAACTCTTTCACGCGCAGCTACGAAAGCACCGGCTGCGTCCTGTTATCTGACGGCAGATCGAAACTGTTATTCGCCGTCTCCTCAATCCGTATCGCATGAAGCCGCAGCTTCCCCGCTGCATCCAGCTTCGGCACTTCGCTGCGGAAGATGCGTTCCACCTCAATCGTCAGGTTCTCCGTGGAAGGCACAATCTCCCCGGCAAATACCGGATCAGCATTCATCGAAACCTGATCGAACCTGTCGATCAACTCTCGTTTCGCCAGCGCATCCAGCTTCGACATATCCACCACAAAGCCCGTCACCGGATCAATCGGCCCCGCGACGGTCACTTCCACAAAGTAGTTGTGGCCATGCCCAAACGGATTGTTGCACTTCCCATACGTCTCGCGATTCTCTTCCACCGAAAGCGAGGGCGCATGCAGACGATGCATCGCCGAAAACCGATATCGCCGCGAGAAATAGGCCAGCGGAGCCATCAGGCCTCCTCGCCGTAGTAATCGGCAAACAGGTCGTCCATCTCATACACACGCACGCGATGCAGCTTCGCATTGGGAATCTTCCCATCCAGCCGACGCCAGATAGCCACCGCAATGTTCTCGGTAGTGGGCACCGTCGAAGCAAACTCCGGCACTTCATGATTCAGATGCCGATGGTCATACACGCTGACCACCTGCTCTTCCAGGATGTCCTTCAGCAGCTTCAGGTCCACCACAAACCCGGTCACCGGATCCACCTCACCACCAACTGTCACTTCCAGCGTGTAGTTATGGCCATGCCCATTCGCGTTGGCACACTTGCCAAAAACAGCGCGGTTCTTCTCCTCGCTCCAATCCGGGTTGCGATAGAAGTGCGCGGAAGAAAAGTCGGCTTTGCGCGTCAAGTAAATCATTGCTGTTCCTTTGGATGAGTTTCGACCTCATCTGGTCGCCACGGATTTACAAACCAACCCCGCTTCTCAATATCCAGCAGCATCGGTACAGTCTCATCCCGAAATACGTCGTATCCAAATCCCTGGCACGATGCGAGGATACGATCTGCCTCGATCAGAGTCAGCCCTTCCAGAGCGTGCCCTGTTACACCATTCGCTTCGAACATCAGACTGCTCACCTTTGTGTTTCTGTCGAAGGCGAATATATCCCAACGCAAACGCTTGATTGCCTCTCGCGGGTAAGACGTTCGAATCCACGCACGTCCGATCCCTTTGCGCGCATGATGAAACTTCGTGTCGTCACAATGAACAAATTCAGCCCGCGATAGTTTCAGCGATCCATAGGACATAAAAGCTGAAAATATCGCAATAAATACGAAAATGGATAAATCTGCTATATGCCCGGATCGCAGCATGATCTGAAGCAGACTAGGATTATTATGCTTGCCAGGCATGATGAGCATGAAGGCACCGCTGAAGACGAACGTGCCTATGAAAGTTATCACTGGAGTCCATGGCGAACGTCTCTCAACCATGACGTGATTTGGTGTCGCTCGAATACGCAATTGCTTAGCACTCACGTTGTGTACTCCCGCCCCTTCCAAACCACAGCCCGGGCAATCTTCACCTTCTGCCACGACCGGAACAGCAATAATGCAAACAGCGGCAGCGCCACAATACTCAACACGCGATCCACAAACGGCGCATTCGACCGCCCTACCCGCCCGAAGTACCGCACCAGCACCCGCAGCCACAAAATCGCAATAGCCAGTACCTGCCAGTACACCAGGTTCGGCCACACAAACGGCAGCAGCGGCAGTCCCAGCAACTGCACAAAATTCAGCAGCGCAATCAGCGCCATGAACAGTGGATTGCGAAATAGCAGTGCCAGGTTCTTCGTCCAGCCCTCCACCATCTCCGCCGTCGTGCGATACATCCTTGCCGATACAGCCTCCGGCGCATAGCGGAAACGAATCGCGTACCGCCGCTTCACCTTCTGCGCCAGCGCGACGTCCTCCAGCACTTCGGCAGCAACAGCCTTATGTCCGCCCACATCGAAATAAACCTGCCGCCGCACCAGCAGAAACTGCCCATTCGCCGCCGCAATCGGGCTGGAAGGATCGCTCACCTTCTTCGGCGGATACGTGCTGGCAAGCTCCGAAAAGATCAGTGGCATCACCGCCCGCTGCGCCAGGTTCGCGTTGATCTGCTTCGGCGAATAGCTCAGCAGGGCCACATCATGCCGCTCCGCCTCCACAATGGCCCGATGCAGCGAGTTCGGCTCATGCAGCGTGTCCGCATCCGTAAACAGCAGCCACTTCGCCGTCTGCGCCACCGGCTGCTGCGCTCCGAACCACAACGCCGCATTCTTGCCGGTAAACCCTTTTCTCTGCGACTTCAGCGGTTCGGCGCGGAGCACCTGCACACCGTCGCGTCCCTCAGCCAGCTTCGACGCAATGGCAAACGTCTCATCCGTGGAACTGTCGTCGATCACCAGCAGGTGCCAATGCCGCCCCAGCTCAAACCCCGGTTCGCTCTGCCGCAGCAGCGATTCCAGGCATCCACCGATGTTGTGCGCCTCATTCCGCGCCGGAATCAACACCGTCAGGGCGTGGGTGGAAGGCTCCTCTTCCACAATCTTTGAAGACACTGCAGCCTCCCGACGCACCGAAGCGGCGGAGGGGGTACCGTCAAAGTGAAACTCAAAATCCGGGGCCGGTTTGGTCAAATCCGGCGTGTTGTTCTGATCGTCACTCATGTGCCTTCGTATTATAGGAAGCGTGAGATTCCGCGTCGCCTCCCGCTCCCTGCTTCTGTCCGCCAGTCTGCTGGCCCCTGCCCTTTTCGCGGGCTGCAACCGCGGCGATCACCCGCAGCAAATCGCAGAAGTGGCGCCCGATTTCACCGTCCACAACGGCGCACAGACCATCCAACTGAGCAAGTTCCGGGGTAAGGTCGTCCTGCTCAACTTCTGGGCCACGTGGTGCGCTCCCTGCATTGACGAGCTGCCCAGCCTGCAGCGTCTGCAAGCCCTGCGACCGGACATCCAGGTAGTCGCCGTCTCCATCGACGACGATCCCGACGCCTACAGCAAATTCCTCGCGCAATACAGCATCAACCTGCTGAGCGTCCGCGACGGCACACAGGGCGCGAACCTGAAGTACGGCTCCGTCCGCGTACCGGAAACCTTCCTGATCGACCGCCAGGGCAACATCCGCCGCAAATTCATCGGCCCGCAGGAGTGGACGAACTCCGAGATCATGAGCTATCTCGACAAAATCTAACGTCCCGAGAAGGTGGGTGCCCCACGTCTCGCTTTTGAGACGTGGGACTCCACTACCACTTCTACTTCACGCTCGGCGCATCGTTCGCAGGCAAATCGCCCAGCGTGTACTGAATCCCCGCCAGCACATGCGTCATGATCGGCGTCATGGCATAGATGTGTTCGCTATGCCCCAGCGCCTCATAAAAGACGCGCCCCTTGCCCTCGCGATGAATCCAGCTCAACGCATAGTCGCCATCCGTACGCTTCGTCGCGGCGGGCTCCTTCGCCTTGTCCTCCGCGGACATCTTTGAATAATCCACGCTCGTCAGCACGTGCACATTCTTCCTGCTGAACGACTCCTGCAGGAAGGTGTAGATCTCGTCATGCACCTCAAACTCGCGGCCATGGAACATCGCCGTCAGCGGGCTCTTGGGATCGTCGATCTTCACCCACACCGGTTGCGGATACACCCAGTGAAATTTGAAGAAACCGCCGATCATCTTGTTGAACTCTGGCCATGTTCCCTGCGGTTTTTCACCGGAATTACGCGCCGGAACGGTGTGATAGGTGTCACCCGCAGCATGAATCCCGGCAATGCCATGACCACTGCGCACAAAATCCATCAGCGCTTTCTTCCGCGCATCCGTCGCCGGGTCCTTGGGATCACCCAGGAATTCCAGCGTGGTGCTATCCAGAAAAATGCCGTCATACTTGGCCAGGTTTGCGGCGTTGATATCAGCGGAGTCATACGTAATGGTCGCGGCATACGCGCCCGTCTTCTCGCCCATCGCCTTCACCGTCTCCGCAGCCAGCGGAATCGAGGAATGGAAAAATCCTGCAGCCTTGCACAGGATCAGCAACTTGCGCGGCTGTTTCGGCTTTGCGGGAGCCGTCAGCGGCAGGTTATCCAGCATGGCCACATAGTCTTCCAACTGCGCCTTCTGAATCTGCACGCCATCCTTGATCGATTGCGGACGCCCCGGGCTGGGCACCGTCTTCTCTTTCAACAGCGCGGTGGAATCCTGTGCAACGGCACAGGTGGCAAACAACAGGCAGGCGACAGCAGCAAGCGGACGGATCACGGTTCCTCCAAAGATTCGGTAACGTTCTGAACCGTATCAATGTGAAAAGCGGCGCGTCAACGCCGCTTCTCTATTTCACCGCAAGATGGCGCTATTGCAGCTTCGGTCGACCATCGCAGAATACACGGAACGAACGCCCTCCCAGGATCACCTTGTCACTCATATCCGACTCCGCAAACGGATCATCCACATTCTGCGTGTCCAGCACCTGGTGCCACGGCGTATCTCCGGGAGGAGGCGGCAACGTAAACTCCACACCATCCGCCGCTGCATTCACCATGAACAAGAAGCTGTTGTCCATGATAGGAACACCATCTTCATCGGTAACACCGAGCGTCTTGCCATTCAGCATGAAGGCCAGCGAACGCTGCCACCCAGCGCCCCAGTCTTCTTCGTGAAACTCCTCGCCGTTCGAGTTAAACCACGCGATGTCACGGATAACGGAGCCGCGAATCGTGCGGTCCTGAAAGAACTTTCTGCGCCGAAGATTCGGATGGTTCTTGCGCAACTGAATCAGCTTCGCAGTGAACTCCATCAGTCGTTTCCGTGGAACATCCAGCTTCCAGTCGTACCAGGTAATCTCGTTATCCTGGCAATAGCCGTTGTTATTGCCGCGCTGCGAGCGTCCCACCTCGTCGCCGCCACAGAGCATCGGCACGCCCTGCGACAGCACCAGCGTCGTCAGAAAATTGCGCACCTGCCGTTCACGCAGTTCGTTGATGCCTGCATCGTCCGTTGGCCCTTCCGCGCCCATGTTCCAGCTATCGTTGTTGTCTGCCCCGTCGGCGTTATTATCGCCATTCGCTTCGTTATGTTTGCTGTTGAAACTGACAAGGTCCGTCATTGTGAAGCCGTCATGCGCCGTTATAAAGTTGATCGACGCATACGGTCGACGACCGTCCTGTTGATACAAATCGCTCGACCCGGTAATGCGGTAGGCAAAGTCTGACAGCAACCCCTCATCACCCTTCCAGAACCTGCGCACCGTATCGCGATAGCGACCATTCCACTCGGCCCACAGCACGGGGAAGTTGCCAACCTGGTAGCCGCCTTCGCCAACGTCCCACGGTTCCGCAATCAGCTTCACACTTTGCAACACCGGGTCCTGATGAATCACGTTGAAGAAACTCGACAGCTTTGAAACGCTGTCCAACTCACGTGCCAGTGTCGCCGCAAGATCAAAACGGAAACCATCTACATGCATCTCCGTCACCCAATAACGCAGCGAATCCATTACCAGCATCAACACCTGCGGATGCATCACATTCAGCGTGTTACCCGTACCGGTGTAGTCCATGTAGTACCGCGGATTATCCGCCACCTGCCGGTAATACGTGGTGTTATCAATGCCCTTCATGCTTAGCAACGGACCTTTCTCATTGCCCTCGCATGTGTGGTTGTAGACCACATCCAGAATCACTTCAATGCCCGCAGCATGAAGCGCCTTCACCATCTGCTTGAATTCAGTTACCTGCTGCCCTGCATTGCCAGACGAGCTATAACGACTCATCGGCGCGAAGTAACTTAACGTGTTGTATCCCCAGTAATCGCGCAACCCACGATCGATTAACTCGCCTTCGTCAATGAAGTGATGCACCGGCAGCAGTTCCACCGCGGTGATACCCAGCATCTGGAAGTAGCGAATGCTCGCCTCTGTCGCCAGCGCCGCATACGTTCCGCGAAGCTTCTCTTCCACCATCGGATTCTGCTTGGAAAATCCGCGGACATTCACTTCATAGATCACAGAATCTGCAAGCAATGTCTGCGGCGGACAATCATCGCCCCAATCGAACTTCGGATCAACCACTACTGACTTCGGCACACCTGCCGCGGAATCCTGCTCATCCTTTTTAAGATCGTCTCCGCTTATTACGTCATACGGAAAGATGGGCGCCTTCCAATCCACCTCACCCGTAAGTGCCTTGGCATATGGATCGCATAACAGCTTTGCGGAGTTGAAGCGCAGGCCCTTCTCCGGCTCCCACGGGCCTTCCACACGATAGCCATACCGCTGCCCCGGCTTGATGCCTTTCACCAGCCCATGCCACACAAACGCTGTGCGTTCCTTCAGCGCAACACAGTCAGTCTGATTGCCTTCCTCGTCAAAAAAACAAACGGATACGGCTGTTGCATTCTCTGAATACAACGCAAAATTTGTGCCCCGTAACGATGGTGTTGCCCCCAGCGGATAAGGGGCACCGGGTAATACTGTTCGGCTCATCTAGCGTTCCAATTCCTTTGTGTCTGCGAATTCCCTATGGGATGCATCTTTGCGCTGAGGGGATGGGCACACGCTTTCCACAACACACCGGCCGCGCGTACAGTGGTGTTCGTTTCCTGAACCTTCACTGCAAGGAATCTCTGGCAATGCGTTGTATTTACGCGTCTCTCCTCGTGCTTTCTTCGATATCTCTCCTGGCGCAATCGCCCGCGACAACTCGTCCCGCAGGAGGGCCAAAACCGCAGGCCATTCCAACCGACTGGAACAATCACGACGGCTACACGTCACTCTTCGACAGCGCCACACTCAACGGCTGGGCAGGCGATGCAAAAGTATGGAGCGTCGAAGACAACGCCATCATCGGCCAATACCGGTCACCCGAAGGTGCACGCAATCCGGAAACATTCCTCATCCTGCAGGGCAAAGAACCTGCGGACTTCGACCTTCGTCTTGAAATCCGATTGCAGGGTGTCACCGCCGACAGTGGCATTCAGTACCGCAGCTACATCGCACCACCAACACCACCGCGTCCCGGCGCACCCGCCATGCCGCAGGCCGATCCGCGTTACAGCGTCGGCGGTTATCAATGCGATGCAAACTTCATCGGCAACTACACCGGCCAGGTGGTCGATGGCCACGGTCGCATCATCGTCGCATCACGCAGCGAAGTCATTCATGCAGAAACAGGCAAACCGATGGAACGCATCGCCGTTGTCGGCACCAAGGAAGAACTCGGTGGCTACTGGCATCCGAACGAGTGGAACCAGATGGAGATCGTCGCACGCGGCCACGTCCTCACACACATTCTCAATGGTCACGTCATGGCAGTCTTCATCGACGATGACACCACAAAACTTCGCGAGAAAGGCCTCATCGCATTGCAAACTGCAGGCTCCGGGACCGTCAAAATTTCCTTCCGCAACCTGTGGCTGAAAGAGTTGCAATAAAAAAAAGAGGCTGCCGGGCCGGCAGCCTCTTCGCTCAACTTGGAACTTACTTCTTCTCCGGCCGTTCACCAAGCATCCAGCGTCTCCACCCTTCAGGGAGTCCAGCCGCTTGCCCACCGTTATGAACCTGCCCCCGGCACAGCCGGACTAGCGCGATGACCGATCCACCCAGAATGAAGCTATACCACGCGATTAAAATCACAGAGTCCAGAAGCCTCAACATCGCTCGCTCCCCACTTCGGTCAGATGTTATGCTCCTCGTCCGAGGAATATCAACATATGGTTCGCTGGACGACTTACTCCGAGTAATACTCCAGCCCAAGATGCGTAATCAGGTCCTCGCCCATAATGTGGCGCAGCGTATTCTTCAGCTTCATGCTCTGAATGAACAGATCATGTTCAGGATGAATCCCCGGAGCAGCATCTGGAGCCTTGAAGTAAAAGCTCAACCACTCCTGAATACCAAGGTGCTTCAAACTCGGCGTGCGCGCGGCCAGATCCATGAACAGGCACAGATCCAGCGCCAGCGGAGCTGCAAGAATGGAATCGCGGCAAAGGAAATCCACCTTCAACTGCATGGGATATCCCATCCATCCAAAGAGGTCGATGTTATCCCAGCCTTCCTTGTTATCGCCGCGCGGAGGATAGTAATTAATCCTTACCTTGTGGAAGATATCGCCGTATAAGTCAGGGTGTTTGTCCGGCTGCAGAATATATTCCAGCACGCCCAGCTTCGATTCTTCCTTCGTCTTGAAGTTATCCGGGTCATCCAGCACTTCACCATCGCGATTGCCCAGGATGTTCGTCGAATACCATCCATTCAATCCCAGGTAACGAACCTTTAACGCAGGCGCCAGCACGGTTTTGATGAAGGTCTGCCCTGTCTTGAAATCCTTACCCGCAATCGGCGCTCCCGCCTGCTTCGACAGGTCACGCAACGCAGGAATATCGCACGTCAGGTTCGGCGCACCATTGATAAACGGCACACCCTCCTTCAAACACGCCCATGCATACAGCATCGACGGTGCAATGTCCTCGTCATCTTCCACCAGTCCCTTCTCAAACGCGGCAAGCGTCTGATGCACCGCCTTCTCCTTGAGAAAGATTTCGGTCGACCCAGTCCAGATCATCACCTGACGATCGGTCTTGCTCTTGAACTCCGCAATGTCGTTGCGAATCTGATTCGCCAGATCGCACTTGTTCTTACCTGTCTTGATCTTCTTCGGGTCCAGTCGCTTCACATAACGCTGATCAAACGCTGCGGGCATCGGTTCAATACCTTCCAGAAACGGACGCATCTCTTCCAACTGCTCGCGATCCAGCACCGACGCAGTCTTCGCCGCATCGAACAGGTTGCCGCCGAAGATGTCCCATCCCGTAAACACCAGATCATCCAGCTTGGCCAGTGGCACAAAATCCTTGATCAGCGGCGAGTGATCTTCCGTGCGTTTGCCCAGCCGGATGGTGCCCATCTCCGCCATCGATCCCACGGGCTTCGCCATACCGCGCCGCACAGCTTCCACACCAGCAATCATCGTGGTGGCTACCGCGCCCATACCCGGCATCATTACGCCCAGTTTTCCCTTCGCGGGTGCAATATCCTTCGCCATCGGCTGCGTCGCTGCCTGCTCCATCTGCTTCTCCTCAATGCTCTTTGGGCAACGCGCAAACCGCGTGCCTTCAACACCAACCTGAAGCATCTTTCCGCATTCCGCAACATCTCCCCATCCCGATTTCGCCCAATAAACACAAGGGTTATCGTTAACGTCCCGTTAAGTTATCGGTGTCTCATTTTGTTGAAATTTCTTTTGAGCCAGCCCGCAAAACTCGCATGAGAAGATCATGTAAGTTTCCTAACTGGACGGCAGCACAACCCATGATTCTGTACGTAGCCACATCCAACGCAGGCAAGCTTCGCGACTTCCGCACCGCCGCAACCGACACACCGGGCTTCGACATTCAGCCCCTGCCCGGCCTCGCGGACATCCCAGCGCCGCCCGAAGATGAACCCACCTTCGAAGGCAACGCCCGCATCAAGGCTGCGTACTATTCGAAGTTCGCACCGGGCCACTGGGTCATCGCCGACGACTCCGGCCTTGAAGTCGATGCGCTCAACGGCCTCCCCGGCGTCCGCTCCGCTCGTTACGCAGCCGACCTCAACTTCCCATCCACCGGCCTCGGCATCGACGCAGACAACAACGCTGCCTTAATGCACAACCTGCAAGATGCGCAGAACCGCTCCGGCTGCTACCGTTGCGCACTCGCACTTGCGATGGATGGCGCAGTAGAGACCGTCGCCTTCGGCAAACTTGAAGGCAACATCCTCACCGCACCGCAGGGCGAACGCGGCTTCGGCTACGACCCCCTCTTCTTCGCACCGGAACTCAACGGCACAATGGCCGAAGCCAGCGACGAAGACCGCCTCCGCGTCAGTCATCGCGGTCGCGCCCTGCGTGCCCTTCTGCGTCAGTGGCGAGCCTGCTGAATTTCTCGTATCCGCACCAATAGCGACTAAATGAGTCCAATTTCGTTTACCGCCCGTCTGATTCGATAACCGAACACGCTCGGAACGAATCATTGACGCGCCTTTTCGCCACGCCGGATACTGTGCGTGCCTTGCTTTCCGCAATGCTCCGGTTTCTGGGCACTGTGGAAAGCAATATTCGTATACGAGCAGGGAGCGCAAGTACATGGGCGCAATCGCAGGAGCACCACCCGATAACGCACACCGCAAGGGCGTGCAGCCGCTGCGCGCCGGTCAGGGACACACGTTCCTGCTGCGCCGGTTGCATTCGCTCACCGGCATCATTCCCATCGGCGCATTCCTGATCGAGCACATCATCTCGAACCTTGAGATCGTGCATGGCCCCGTGGCCTATGCCAAGCAGGTGCTCTTCCTGAACAGCCTGCCGCTGGTCCGCGTGCTGGAGTGGGCCTTCATCTTTATCCCATTGCTCTTCCATGCGGGATACGGCGTCTTCATCGCTATCCGCGGCCGCTCCAACGTGAATGTCTATCCGTGGGCTGGCAACTGGATGTACCTGATGCAGCGCGTCACGGGCATCATTGCCCTGCTGTACATCGCGCAGCACGTGTACTTCCAGCGCTTCGCAGGCGTCAGTCTGCCGGAGCATCCGGGCCTCGCCTACTGGAAGGTGCAGTACGAACTTTCTAATCCGTGGATGGTCGCGGTCTACGTCATCGGCATGATCGCCACCTGCTCCCACTTCGCATACGGCATCTGGCTCTTCTGCGCCAAGTGGGGCATCACCCCCGGCGACGACGCACGCCGCAAGCTTGGCTATGCCACCACCGCCTTCGGCATCGTCCTATGCGGCCTGGGTCTGTGGAGCATCGCTGCCATCGTCGCCGCGCCCATGGTTCCGGCAGTCGAAGCGATCCCTGCACCTGCGGAAGACGGAGTGGTACCAGCAGTCCCCACCTATCAGTTGCCGACCGTGCAGCAGTACGACAGCAACGGCCAGCCAATCCCGCAGAACGCGGCACCGCAGCAGTACGCGCCACAACAGTAAAGCAATGTTTTCGGAAGGGCAGGACTTCAGCCCTGCCGTCACATCACGCGAGACCATGGGGCTTTAGCCCCTGAGGGAAAGTTCGCAATGGCAACAACACCACGCATCATCGTCGTAGGCGGCGGTCTCGCCGGACTCTCCGCGGTCATGAAGATCGCCGAAGCCGGCGGCAAGGTCGACCTCTTCTCCATCGTTCCGGTCAAGCGCTCGCACTCCGTCTGCGCGCAGGGCGGCATCAACGCTGCCAAGAACCTCAAGGGCGAAGGCGACAACGTCGACAAGCACTTTGACGACACCGTCTACGGTGGCGACTTCCTCGCCAACCAGACACCCGTCAAGAACATGACGGCGCAGGGCCCGGCCATCATCGACCTGCTCGACCGCATGGGCGTGCCGTTCAACCGCACGCCCGAAGGCCTGCTGGACTTCCGTCGCTTCGGTGGCACGCTGTATCACCGCACCGCCTTCGCCGGAGCCACCACCGGCCAGCAGCTTCTCTACGCGCTGGACGAACAGGTGCGGCGTTACGAGTCCGAAGGCAAGGTCACCAAGTACGAAGGCTGGGAGTTCCTCTCCGCCGTCATCGACAGCACTGGCGTATGCCGTGGAATCTGTGCCATGGATCTGCGTTCGATGGAAGTCCGCACCTTCCCTGCCGACGCCATCATCATTGCCACCGGCGGCAACGGCGCCATCTTCGGCAAGTCCACCAACTCCGTCGTCTGCACCGGCTCCGCGCAGTCCGCGCTGTATCAGCAGGGCGCCTACTACTCCAACGGCGAATTCATCCAGGTGCACCCCACCGCCATCCCCGGTGAAGACAAGCTGCGCCTCATGTCCGAGTCCGCTCGCGGCGAAGGCGGCCGCGTCTGGGTGCCGCGCAAGAAGGGCGATCCGCGCCCGGCGAAGACCATCCCCGAGGCCGACCGCTTCTACTTCCTCGAAGAGAAGTATCCCAAGTACGGCAACCTTGTGCCGCGCGACATTGCAACGCGTGAGATTCACAAGATTGTCTACGAGCAGGACCTGGGCATTGACGGCCAGCCAATGGTCTACCTCGACGTCTCGCACATCCCGCGCGAAGTCCTCGAGAAGAAGATCGAAGGCATCCTCGAAATCTACGAGAAGTTCGTCGGCGAAGACCCGCACGAAGTTCCCATGAAGATCTTCCCCGGCGTCCACTACACCATGGGCGGCCTCTGGGTGGACTTCAACCAGCAGACCAACATTCCCGGCGTCTATGCCGCGGGTGAAGCGGACTACTCCATCCACGGTGCGAATCGTCTCGGTGCAAACTCGCTGCTCTCCTGCATCTACGGTGGCTTCGTCGCAGGCCCACAGGCCATGACCTACGCGAAGAACCTGCCCGCGCAAACCGGCGACGGCGGCCACGCTGCCGAGAAGGTTCGCCAGATGGAGTACAACAACATCCTTCTGAGCAACCAGGGCACGGAAAACCCGTTCAAGTTATGGCGCGAACTCGGCGACACTATGACGCGGCACGCTACCATCGTCCGTTACAACGCAGGCTTGAAAGAAGCCGACGCCAAGATCGTGGAATTGCTCGACCGTTATCGCAACATCAACCTGACGGACAAGAGCCAGTGGGCCAACACCAGCTTCGCCTTCGCGCGCCAGTTGTTCAACATGTTGCAGCTTGCACGAGTCATCGTGCAGGGCGCAGAGAAGCGCGACGAAAGCCGCGGCGCACACTACAAGCCGGACTTCCCGGATCGCAACGACGAACAGTTCCTGAAGACCACCATGGCCGCCTACGACGCAAAGGCAGACACACCGGTCATCACCTACGAAGAAGTCGACACGCAGTGGATCAAACCAAGACCACGCGTCTACACAAGTTCCTAGAACCGTCTTATGCTCAAAGACAAATTCACTTTGAGCGAGCTTTCGGAAGGGCACGGCTTTAGCCGTGCCGTAAGAATCGCAAGAATTGACGGGGCTTTAGCCCCTGAGGGAACGCAACGGCGATCCACTCGAAGCGAGAGGAAACATGGCAAAGAAGTCAGCACATGTCGAAAAGCCAAAGCCCTACACGGGCTCGACCTTCAAGGTGTCCATCAAGCGGCAGGCGTCGCCAAACGCTCCGGCCCACACGGAAGAGTTCACGCTTCCCTATCGCTCGGGCCTGAACATCACCAGCATCTTGGTCGATATCGCGGCGAACCCCATCAACGCCACCGGCGCAACGACCACCGCCATCGCCTACGACAGCAACTGCCTGGAAGAGATCTGCGGCTCGTGCGCCATGCTCATCAACGGCAAGGCGCGCATGGCCTGCTCCGCACTGGTCGATGCACTGCTGCATGAAAACGGCAAGGGCGAAATCACTCTCGCACCGTTGAGCAAGTTCCCCGTCGTGCGCGATCTCGCCGTTGACCGCAGCGTTCTCTTTGAGAACCTGAAGGCCGTCAAGGCATGGGTGCCCATCGACGGCACCTACGACCTCGGCGCTGGCCCCAAGCAGTTCCCGCAGATCCAGGAAGAGCGTTACCCGCTCTCCAACTGCATCTCCTGCACCATCTGCATGGAGGTCTGCCCGCAGTTCAATGACTCCACAAACTTCGTCGGCGCAGCCACCATCGCGCAGGCGCGTCTCTTCAACCTCGATCCATCAGGTTCAGTTCTGAAGGAAGAACGTCTCCGCGCGCTCGCAGGCGACGGCGGCGTACAGGAATGTGGCTACGCACAGAACTGCGTGCAGGCCTGCCCCAAGCAGCTACCGCTCACCGAAGCCATCAGCGACATTGGCCGCGACGTGATGCTGCAAGAGGTGAAGGACTTCTTCACCCGCTAGGCCTTATTGCCGCCACATACTTGCTTCCGTGGGGTGTGGCGGCATACTCTTTTCTCATGGAAGAGCTAGTCTTCAATGTCACTCCGGATGAATTCGACGGCGGTTTCGTTGCAGTCGCCGTTGGTGAGAGCATCGTGACGCAGGGCGATACCTGGGACGAGCTCCGCGATATGGTGATGGACGCGACGAAACTCTATTTTGAGGACTCCGTGGCACCCCAGCGCATTCGCCTGCACCTCCATCTGGAACAAGTGCTGGCAACTGCGTGAAACTTCCAAGAAATATCAATGGTCGCCACCTGGCAGATCACCTGATAAGACATTGGGGTTATCGTGAATCCCGGCAAAGTGGCAGCCATATTCTAGTGGCCACAGACAGCCCAATGCACGGTGCGATCCCTATCCCGGCGCACAAACCATTGAAAGTGGGTACGCTTTCCGCGATTCTGACCATCGCTGCGGACCAGAAGCAGGTTACGCGAGGAGAGATATTGCTCGGACTTTGAGCTATTCGCAGTCCCGTATTCCTGAAGCTTTCTCACTCCGAAGTCAAATCTCAATCGCCTTCAGATTCCAATTCTCTTCCAGCAATGTCAGCACCTCATCCGCACGGCTGAAATCCTTCGCGCGTTTCAATCGATACAGTCCGCCATTCCGGATCAGACTCACGCACGCTTCAAAGTACGAAGGCTGCATCTCCATGGCATGCACCAGCATGGGTCGATACGCATTCCGCATCAGCTCCACCATACCTTCCACTGCGGAGAGCGGCTCCAACTGCGGTGCCCCGCCGTCATCCAGCGGATAGATCATGTACACACCGCCTACGCGCCGCGGCGTCAGGTCCACCGTCTCCGGCGTCAGGTAAAACTTCTCCATGCTCTCGCGGATGCGATGTTCTTCCGTCGCCTCCACCTGCAGATGCTCCATCGACTCAGCCCACAGCTTCAGCATGCGGCCATCGGGATACACCTCGTACTGTCCATCGCCTGTCCGGCTCAGGTTGCACACATCGTCGTTGAGCAGCGGAAATCCCCTGCGACTCAGCATCGCCGCCAATGTTGACTTCCCTGCCCCGGAAGGCCCGCAGAACAGCATCGCCACATCACCCACGGCCACCGCGCTGGCATGCAACACCACGCGCCCACGCTGTTGCAGCAGGACAGCGAACGACGTTCCCAGCAGGAACAGCACCACATCGCCCTGCTGCGCCTCCGGAAAACGCTGCAGCGTAATCCGCTGCCCATCTTCCACCAGCACATGCATCACCTGCGGAATGCGAAACAGGAAACGCTGCCCCTCAATTGCCCACAACTTGTCGGAGCGCTCTGGTTGTTCCAGCTTGTCGGGAACATCACCCTCCACAATCACCACCTCCGGGGTTTGCGGAGGCGCTTCCGAGCGAATGGCAGAAGGCAGTTCAATCGTCGACCGGACTTGCAATCCGGAAATAACGTAATGGTATTCAATTAAATTCTGTGATTCCGGCACGGAGTCAGTATCGCTTACCGGGTCAGCGTTCGTCATGCGGCTGCGTTGATCGCGCAAAATATCCCAGCTCCACACATTCATGAGCCACCGGATATCCCGTCACGCGCGCGCCCGGCGCGGTCAGCCATGCATGCGTCTGCAACTCACCGGTCTTCGGATGACGCTCTCGCATTGCGCCAAAGTGCAGCCGCGAAGCAATCCCCCTGCGATACAGCATCTGCCACCCCGCCAGCGCCCGCGGCAGGCAAACCATCTCCACCGGCAGATGCGCCCCCGCGGTATTCACGGCCCATCCAATCGTGCGAGCCCGTTGCTGAATGTCTTCAGAAGCAAACGGCATCTCTGACGAGGGCGACTCCAGCGTCCCCAGATACCGCCCAATCCTGGGAAATGGAACTGCCTTCAGCGCAATCCGTGCCACCGTAAGCCAGAACATGGCCTCAACCAGCAATAACTGGCTGTGAAACGGCACGGCGGCAACCTTACGAAAAAGAACAACAGGATTCATCAGCAGGAAAAGCGTTCATCCCTATCTTCCCAACACAAAGCGGATGTTGACAACATGCAGCGTCAACGCGCGAACGGCGAAGCATCAAAGTTCCGCACCAGATCGGCAACATCGACATACACCGCAATCGCCCCGGCCTCTTCCAGTTCCTCTTTGCGCCATCCGCCGGACTGGACTGCAACGGTGCGGACACCGGCCTTCTTCGCAGCTTCCACATCCCATGGTGTATCGCCCAGCGCCAAGGCTTCGGAGCCATCCATCTGCAGCGTCTTCAGCGCAGCCTGAAAAATATCGGGCTCAGGCTTCGGATGCTCCGCATCGTCTGCAGTCACGTCCTCTTCCACCAGGTCATGAATTTTCAAGAGAGTCTTGAAGGCTTCCAGATCGTCCTTCTCGCCGGACGTGGCTACGACGATACGTAATCCCTGCGCATGCATCTGCTCCAGCAGTCGTCGGGCATCGGCAAACGGCACAATGCGATCGATATATTCGCGATGAAAGAGACGCTTGCGATACGCGTTGATCTCTTTCTCCATCGTCTTCAACTTATCTTCGGGAACAAACACTGGCGGCAGGTATTCGCCGCCTTTGCCAATCTGCTTCACCACCGCTTCAAACGATGCAGCAAAGCCGAAGTGGTTCAGCGTGCGCACCCACGACTCAGCATGGAAGCTATTGCTGTCCAGCAGCGTCCCATCCATGTCCAGCAGAACGGCCCTGAGTGCCATACCCGCCTCCCTGAACCTTGGGATGCGCTGCGGACAAGCCGGATTGCCTGAGGTTTACTTCTGCTGCTCCGCAGGCAGATGTACGGTGAACTCTGTTTTCCCGGGCACCGATTCCAGTGTCAGACGGCCGCCATAGCCTTCCAGCACGCGACGCACAATCCCCAGGCCAAGTCCCGTACCAACACCCGCTGCCTTCGTGGTGAAGAATGGATCGAAGATACGATCACGGTCTTCCGCGGAAATTCCGGAGCCGTTATCGCCAATCGTCACCTGGATCTCGTCGTCCACACGCTGCGTGCGGATCGTAATCAATCCACCCACTTCTGGCACAGCATCAATCGCGTTATCCAGAAGGTTGGTCCACACCTGGTTCAGGCCACTGCAAACACAGTGCACCTTCGGCATCTTCGCGCCGAACTCCTTGTGCATGCTGATGTTCTTCTCGCGCAGCTTGTGCTTCATCATCACAGCGGTGGCATGGATGCTTTCGTTCACATCCACATCCTGTTCGCCTGTCTGGCCTTCATGCGCGTAGCTCTTCACGGACTGCGCCAGCTCCGTGACGCGCGCTACCGATTCCTCCACCAGCGTGACCATCTGCATGGACGACGCAGTGGCTTCCAGCCACTCCAGCGGAGCGGCAAGATCGCTGCTCTGGAACACATCCGCCAGGCAATCCAGTTCCCGTGTGCCAATGTCGCTGGCCACCATCACCGGCGCAATATCCCATGCCTTTGCAATGTTGTGCGACTCCAGCCATTCGCCCATCTCTTCTTCCGCATCCGTCTGTTCCAGCGAACTCAGGCAGCGATCCGTCTTCACGGAAAGCGCACGCTCCTGCAACGTGGTCAGGCAGGCGCGTTGCTCATCAGTGTGTCCATGTTCTGAGAATGCGCGTGCAATCTCATGCATGTGGCGAAGGTTATCCCGCAGTTGCGCTGCGGCACGGCGCGCGGCAGCACCCGGATTATTCAACTCATGCATCAGGCCCGCAGTCATGGTGCCCAGCATGGCCAGCTTTGCCTGCTGCGTCTGCTGTGTCTGCATGCCCATCAGCCGCATACGCATTTCGCCAAGAATGACCGCGCGCAGACGGGGGCAATGCGACATACCGGACCAGAACGATTCCTCATCCAGACGCAGTCCACGGATATCTGTCTGCGCAATGACGGTAACGTTGGAATGCATACCGCTCAGCAGCGGAACCTCGCCCATGAAGGCAGGCGCTTCCATGATCTTGCTGAAGAAGTAATTGCCCTGTACATCCTTGCGGGAGACGTGGGCCTTGCCTTCCGTAAAGATCGTGAAGTAGTGAAGATCATCTTCCTGGTCAACGATTTTGGTGCCCGCAGAGACAAACATCTCCTGCGCCACCGCCACCAGGCAGGCCAGCTCTTCTTCCGGTATGTCGTCGCCAAATGGCTTCACGCGCTGCAGCTCATCCAAAGCTTTGCGCTGCCACTCGACATTGTTTGCAAGGCAATCCGTTGTCGTTGCCATAACCCTTAGAACCCCGCCAGATACTGATGCACAAACTGAATTGCAATGGAGCCTTCGCCAACCGCGGAGGCCGCACGTTTTACCGAACCATGCCGCACATCACCCGCCACAAATATGCCGGGGACACTCGTCTCCAGCAGATAAGGATTGCGATCTCCCATGCGATCTACCCCCACACGCTTCAAATCGGGTCCAGCCAATACAAAGCCATGATCGTCACGCGCCACTTCCGTCGGCAGCCACTCCGTCTTCGGCGCAGCACCAATGAAGATAAACACGGAAGTCGCCGCACGATCCTCCGTACCATTGGGCGTGCGCAGTTCAATGCCCTGCAGATGGTCCGTCCCGCAGAAGCGGGTGATCTCAGTTCCCGTCTCGACCGTAATGTTCGGAGTCCCCGCAATCTGGTCTATCAGGTACTGCGACATGCTCTGCGCCAATCCCTTGCCCCGCACCAGCATCGTCACCTTCCGCGCGTAACGGGCAAAGTTCATCGCTGCCTGCCCGGCCGAGTTCGCACCGCCCACCACAAAGACCTCTTCGTCCTTGCACGACTGTGCTTCACTCTGCGCGGCGCCGTAGTACACCCCCGCGCCCACCAGCTCATCGGCACCCGGCACATCCAGCTTGCACCAGCTCACACCGGTCGCCAGCAACACGGCCGAGCAACTCACATCACGCCCGTCACCCATCGTCACAAAGCGGTACTGGTCGTCCACGCGAATGCTGGTCACACGTTGCGTCAGAAACTCCGCACCCAGCCGCTGCGCCTGCACAAATCCACGACGCGCCAGCTCATCGCCGCTCACGCCATCCGGGAAGCCCAGGTAATTCTCAATCCGCGAACTCGATCCAGCCTGCCCGCCTACCGCATCCGGCTCCACCACCAGCGTGCGCAAACCTTCTGAAGCGCCATACACCGCGCCAGCCAACCCTGCAGGCCCAGCGCCCACCACCACCAGGTCGTAGTGCTCTTTCTCCGCCTGCACGCGCAGGCCAATCTTCTCCGCCAGCTCCATCTGCGTCGGCTGCACGGTCGAAGTGCCGTCGGAGAACACCACCACCGGCAGCTTCGCATCATCCAGACCGCGCGACTTCAGCAACTCCAGCGCCTCCGGCTGCGAATCCGGATTCAGCCAGCGAAAAGAAACATGATTGCGTGAAAGAAAATCGCGCACCGCATGGTCCTTTGATCCCCAGCGCGTCCCCACCACCTGCAATCCTTCGTAAGGCGGCTTGTACCCCTGGTGCCAACTGAACAGCAGGTCATCCAGCACCGGGTACAGCTTGTCCTCCGGCGGGTCCCACGGCTTGTTCAGGTAGTAGTGGATCCGAGCGGTATTGATCGCGCGAATCGCAGCCTCCGTATCGGCATACGCGGTCAGCAGAACACGCTTCGCGTCGGGATAAAGACCCATCGCCTGGCTCAGAAAGTCCACGCCGGTCATCCCCGGCATACGCTGATCGCTCAGGAACAGCGCCACCGCGTCACCGCGATTCTTCAACTGATCGCATGTATCCAGCGCAGCCTGCCCGGAAGCGGCGCGCACAATGCGATATTCCTGCGCATACTTGCGGCGCAGATCGCCGACGACGGCTTCCAGAACGCTGACGTCGTCATCCACCGCAAACAAAATCGGTCGTGCCATGTGCCTTCCTGTTCCACGGCCTGCGGACTCTCCCCCGCCTGCCGTGCTTTAGATTCCCGAATACTGTGCCCTGATGCAATTATTTCGCGCTGAATGGCACAACGTGTTGCATACTCATGGCAACACAGTTTTTAGCTCTCTGGACACGAAAAATTCCCCCACGCTGTTCTGCTGTTCGAAACACCGCGCCTACGCCATGATTCGCCTTCTGCTCGCCGATAATCAAGCCATCTTCCGCTCGGGAATGGCACGTGTCCTCTCCTCTCAGAACGACATGACCGTCCTGGGCCAATGTGGCGCCCCGGACGAACTCCTGCCCCTCATCGCTCCCGCGCGCAACGCCATCCTGCTGCTTGCGGCTTCGCTCGAAGCCGACTTTGACAGGACGTTCGCAGCCGCTTCCGCCAACGGCGTCCGCATCATCCTGCTGCATGACAACGGCAACGAACCCGAAGCAGCCATCGTCCGGAAAATGGACGGCCTGCTCTCACGCCACGTCTCCACAGATGACCTGCTGCATTCCGTACGCCGCGTCTTCAACGGCGAGCGTGCCGTCAAAGCGCCCACCGCCGAGCTGGACGACAGCGCCGGACGGCGCATCCGCGACGCTCTCACCACGCGCGAGCTGCAGATCGTCGGCTACATTGTGCAGGGCTGGAAGAATCGCCAGATTGCCGATGAGATCGGAACCAAGGAGCAGGTCGTAAAGAACTATCTCCGTTCCATCTACGACAAAACGGGAGCAAGCGACCGCCTGGAACTGGCGCTCTTCACCCTGCACCATCGACCGCTGGCAGAGGCAGCCGCAAAAGCAGCCGCCCCCGTCCCCGCGCTCCCCCTCTGAAACAGGTTGCATCCGCTTTCAGCCGGCAGCAGGAAAGTGCATCTTCAATCCAGTTCCGGCTTCTTTGCTGCTTTCACAATCACCACTGGCACTTCGCCCTCGTCCTTAACCAGCTTCAACCCCAACTCCTGCCGCAGAGCGTCGATCAATCCCGGCAGCGTTGCATCGGCAGACACGCCCATGCCATTGTCCGGCGCATACTCCATCTTGAAGTTGTAATAGCCGGGCAGGCCAGTCCTGTTGACGACGACGCGCCGTCCGGTCTCGTTGCTGCCGGAGATCCGGTCGGCAATGTCATCCATCGTCAGGCCCGAAACCGAAAAGTCCACCTTCGTGTGGCCGCCGTTGCGCGAACTGTTGCTGCCACCCACCGGATCGCCCTTCGGCCCTGCCGGCGTCACCTTCAACGCAGGTCCCAGCGTGGCGGCAGACACACATTCCAGCGCAAACCGCGGCATACGCCGAGTCGACTCTTCCACGATCAGTCCGAATCGCTCTGCAAGCATCGACCGCAGAAGCGAGGACCATTCGGCACGGTTCTCGTCTCGCGGAAGTGCGTCCAGCCGCCGGTACTCCTCCGGCGAGATCTTCGCCGTCACGTCATAATGCTCCTTGTTCGCCCACTCCGGAGCATCCAGCAACTGTGTCAGGGACTTCAGGTTATAGGCGTGCAGGATCAGGTCGTCCAGCGTGTAATTGGAGATCGAAGTCAGGTTCTCATCGGAATCCCAGCCCTTGCCATTCTCGTCCGGCTTCGCAGGCTTGATCACCGTCACGTCGAATGAAGGAGAAGCCTGTGTCTGGCCAATTGCAAATCCCTCCGCAAGCAAACAAAACAATACAGCCGCTGCCAACTTAAGCATCCCCAACTTACGCATCCATAGCTCCCCGCACCATCATCATGCTCACCTTCTAAATACGTACAATCAAAGCCGTGCGCGTCTCCGATTTCGACTTTTTTCTTCCCTCTGATCTCATCGCGCAGCATCCGCCAGCCGAACGCGGCGACAGCCGCATGCTCCTCGTCGACCGACACACCGGCAACTCCACCGACGCCCACTTCCGCGACTTCCCCGCGCAACTCCGCCCCGGCGACCTGCTCATCCTCAACAACAGCCGCGTCATCCCCGCGCGCCTCTTCGCCCGCCGCGCCGGCCTCCGCACACAGCACAACAGCCCCGCGCCCACCGGCCAGGTCGAAGTCCTCCTCACCCAACCTCTCGGCAACGACCGCTGGCGAGCCCTCGTCAAACCCGGCCGCAAAGTCCCCACAGGCGAACATCTGATCTTCGAAGCACCGGAGAACCGGGTGGAAGCGCCAGTGAACCGGGTGCCCCAGGTTCGCGAAGCTAACCTGGGTATTCGCGCGCAAGCGCGAACCCTCCTCGAAGCCAAAGTCATCGAATCCGGCGACTTCGGCGAACGCACCCTCCAGTTCTCCCCAACACAGGATTTCTTCGGCGCATTAGAGCAGTTAGGCCACATGCCGCTGCCGCCCTACATCCACCGCAGCGAAGAAGACGAAGAGGAAGACCGCACCCGCTACCAGACCGTCTACGCTGGAGCCAACACCCACGGCTCCGCCGCAGCCCCAACGGCAGGCCTGCACTTCACACCACAAGTCCTCGAACAAATCAAAGCAAGAGGCGTGCAGATCGAATACCTCACCCTGCACGTAGGCCTCGGCACCTTCCAGCCCGTCCGCGTGGAAGACCTCGCCGACATCCGCCTCCACGAAGAGCCCTACACCCTCCCCGCAACCACCGCGGAAGCCATTCACAAAGCAAAATCCGAAGGCCAACGCATCATCGCCGTGGGCACCACCACCACACGCACGCTCGAACACATCGCCGCGATCAATCGCATCGAACCCCACAGCGGCACGACCAGCATCTTCCTGCAACCGGGCCACCGCTTCCAGTTAGTCAACGCGCTGCTGACCAACTTCCACCTGCCCAAATCCACGCTTCTGATGCTGGTCAGCGCCTTAGCCGAAACAGAAAATCAAACCACGACAGGTCGCGAAAAAATCCTCCGCGCCTATACCCACGCCATCGAGCAGCACTACCGCTTCTTCTCCTACGGCGACTGCATGTTCCTAAGCTAAGCAATTCAGAATCAGAAAAGTTCAAGGGCCGTCATTCTGAGCGCAGCGAAGAATCCCGACGATTCCAACCGTGATAAATGCCTTCAACCCCTTCCAGCCACGAACCAAACCAGCTTCGCAAAAGCGAAGCTCATAGGTCGAAGACCGTCATCCTGAACGAAGCGAAGCTGAAGGACCCGCATTCCTCCACACCCTCTACAACGCACCAGGAACCCCCAAAAAACCAGCAGCCACAAAACCGGGTGCCCCAGGTTCGCGAAGCTAACCTGGGTTATCGCGCAAAGCGCGATCAGCCCTCCTGCATCTCACCTGAGCAGGAGGCCTTTCCATGCCCCGAACCGCAAAATCCGACTTCCGCAACGAACCGCGCGGCCCACTCCCCGGCAGCGAAAAACCCGCAATCGGCGCCATCACCGCACACACTGCGATCCCCAGCCGCAAGCGCATCACAGTCTCTGTCATCGTCCATTGCGCACGGCCCATTCCGACTGCGGCCGTCGTGGGCAAACACCTCACCCGAGCACAGTTCAAGTCTGCACACGGAGCTGACCCAACCGCCATAAAGGCCGTCACCGCCTTCGCCAAAGCATTCAACCTGACCACTAAATCAGACGCAGCACGTCGCACCATCCAGCTCACCGGTACAGTGAATGACATCCAGCAAGCCTTCGGTGTCAAGCTGCATCAGCACACCGACGGCGACACCACCTATCGCGCGCGCGAAGGCGCCATCCTCCTGCCTAAATCGCTTCTGCCGCACGTGCAGGCGGTACTTGGCCTTGACGACCGTCCGCAGGCCACGCCGAAATTTCGCATCGCCCACGCACGCGCGGTAAGCACCTCGTACACGCCGCCTCAACTTGCGCAACTCTACGGCTTCCCCGCCAACGCTCAGGCCAAAGGCCAGACCATCGCCCTCATTGAACTCGGGGGCGGCTTCCGCACCGCCGACATCAAGACCTACTTCCAATCGCTCAATATGACCACACCTACCGTCACTGCCGTCTCCGTGGACGGCGGCAAAAACTCCCCCGGCGATGCCAATGGAGCGGACGGCGAAGTCATGCTCGATATCGAAGTCGCCGCCGCCGTTGCACCCGGCGCGAAGATCGCAGTGTACTTCGCACCCAATACCGATCAGGGTTTCGTCGACGCCATCACCACTGCCGTGCATGACACGAAGAACAAGCCAACCGTGATCTCCATCAGTTGGGGCGGCCCTGAGAGCAGTTGGACGACGCAGGCTCTCACCGCGCTCGATACAGCCTGCAAAGCCGCAGCAGCCATCGGCATCACCGTGACCGTAGCCGCAGGCGACAACGGTTCCGACGACGGCGTAGGCGACGGCGGCAATCACGTCGACTTCCCTGCCAGCAGCCCCAACGTACTCGCCTGTGGAGGCACCAAACTCACCGCCGCAAATGGAGCCATCGCCAACGAAGTGGTCTGGAACGAAACCACAAACAACGAGGGCGCTACCGGCGGCGGCATCAGCACCGCCTTCCCTCAGCCGTCATGGCAGTCTGCTATCGCCGCCACCAAATCCGGCCGAGGCGTTCCCGATGTCGCGGGCGACGCGGACCCCAGCACCGGTTACCAGATCCGTGTCGATGGCCAGAACATGGTCATCGGCGGCACCAGCGCAGTCGCGCCACTCTGGGCGGGCCTCATCGCGCTCAGCAATGCTCAGAACAAGAACGCAGCCGGACTACCGCAACCAAAGCTCTACAGCGCAACCGGCCAAAAGGCCTTCCGCGATATCACCACGGGCAACAACGGAGCCTACAAAGCGGCCATCGGATGGGACGCATGCACCGGCCTCGGCTCTCCCATAGGCGCATCCATCATCGCCTCGCTCGCCACACAACCAGCAAAGAAGAAAACAAAGAAAGCAGCATGAGTTTTTAGCCTGATAGCCTTTGCCTCTCCATGAATCTCAAACCGTTCCTGCCGTGACATTTTCGCGCGATTGTATTTCTCCTGAAACAATCGCGTGCGCCCCACCGTCACCCCATACAATTCCTTTCACTGGACACATTCGGCTGACAGCGCTCATCGTGGCGTTGTCAGCGCAATACACTCGTTTGCCCCGGCCACATCCGAAGGCCAACGCGTAGGGAGTAGCCGTCATGGCGTTTCAATGTTCGTGTGCCTGCGCCTTCGTACTGTCCGCATGCGTGGGCATGGCAGCAGCACAACAGGTTCCTCTGGTGCAGCCCGGTGCCCCCGGCCAGCCCAATAAGGTGATCACCAACCCCGTAGGAACTGCGGTGCACGACCCCACGTCCGCCGACTTCGGCTTTATGCAGGGCATGGTCATCCATCACAGCCAGGCGGTGGAGATGGTGGGCCTCATGAACGGCCGCACCACTAACCCGCAGATGCTCGAACTCGGCAAGCGCATCAGCATCTCGCAGGGCGATGAAATCGCTTTCATGAAGCGCTGGCTTGCCTTCTACGGCAAGCCTGTGCAGGAACCCAACAGCATGGCTGGCATGGACATGGATATGCCCGGTATGGACATGTCTCACATGGACCACGGCAAGCAGGACATGGATACCGCTGTGATGCCCGGCATGCTTACCCCGCGCCAGATGCAGGCTCTGCACAACGCCAGTGGCCCCGAGTTTGATCGCCTCTTCCTCACCGGCATGATCCAGCACCACACTGGCGCTCTGGACATGGTGAAGGACCTGTATGACACCAGGGACGCGGGGCGCGAACCGCAGCTGTTTGATTTCACCGCAGATGTAGATGTAACCCAGCGCGCCGAAATTGAAACGATGAAAAGTATGTTGGCCAAGGAGAGTAAGTAAGTGAAGACACGCATCCTCTGGAACACCGCCGCACTGACGCTGGCACTGCTCACCGGTACGGCTGCGGCCATCGCTCAGGTAGCCATGCCCGCAAAGCCCACGGTCTACAACAACCCGCAGCTTCCCAACGATCCCCGCGTCGGCCTCAAGGGCGGTGTTACGGACGCGGGCGTCGCCGCCCAGGGTATGGAACTGGTTCTCAACCTGCCCAAGCCTCCGGGCTTTGCCGCTGGCACCACACCGCAGGAAAAGGCTCCCGCGCCGGTACCGGCAGCTCCGGCGCCCCTTGGCCCGGACGGCAAGCCACGCCAACGCGCGCTCCAGCTTGGCTCCACCAACTCTGACCTTGCGTTCAAGGATCACTACGTCGTCGTCGGCAATTACAACGGCTTCAACATCTATGACATTGCCGATCCCACCAAAACCACGCTGAAGACTTCCGTGATGTGCCCTGGTTCTCAGGGCGACCCGACCATCTACGGCAACCTGCTCTTCATCTCTGTGGAATCCACCAGCGCCCGCGTTGACTGCGGCACGCAGGGCATTCCTCTACCCGCTGGCTACGTCGCTCCCACACCAGCGCCGCGTCCCGCAGGCGCTCCCGGCGGTGGTCGTTCGCCCCGCGCTCCTGAGCCGCCCAGCCAGGACCGCTTCCGCGGTGTCCGCATCTTTGACATCAGCGACATCGCCAACCCCAAACAGCTTCCCGGCGTGCAGACCTGCCGCGGCTCGCACACCAACACCCTCGTAACGGACCCCAACGACAAGGACAACGTCTACATCTACGTCGCTGGCTACGCTCCCATCCGCTCGTCGGAAGAACTGCCCGGCTGCTCCGCTGGCGGCGTCGACGATCCCAACACCGCGCTTTACACTATCGTCGTCATCCAGGTACCGCTCGCACATCCTGATACGGCAAAGGTCATCGAAAGCCCGCGCATCTTCTCCGATCCCAACACCGGCGCCATGAACGGCCTGGCGGTCGGTAACCTGCATGGCGAAGGCGCTGCGGCACAGCCTGTCAGCGGTTGCCATGACATCACCGCCTTCCCGGAAATCGGTCTCGCTGCCGGCGCATGCACCCGTGTGGGCATCCTGCTCGACATCAAGAACCCGGCTCACCCCACGCGCATCGCCGCCATCTCTGATCCCAACTTCTCGTTCTGGCACTCCGCACTCTGGAACAACGACGGTTCCAAGCTCATCTTCGATGACGAGTGGGGCGGCGGTTCGCAGCCGCGTTGCCGCGCAACCGATCCCATGACCTGGGGCGCGGATTCCATCTTCACCCGCAAGGACGCGGAACTTACCCTCGGCAGCTACTACAAGATGCCTGCACCGCAGACCGAGTTGGAGAACTGCACCGCCCACAACGGCAACCTCGTTCCCATCCCGGGCCGCGATATCGAAGTGAAGAGCTGGTACCAGGGTGGCATCTCCATCATGGACTTCACCGATGCAACCCACCCGTTTGAAATTGCCTACTTCGACCGTGGGCCGCTCGACGGCGAGAAGTTCATCGACGGCGGCACATGGTCGTCCTACTGGTACAACGGCTATGTCTACGGTGCCGAAATCGCCCGTGGTCTTGACGTGTACAAGCTGACTCCCACGAAGTTCGTCACGGCCAACGAAATCGCCGCAGCCGAGCAGATCCACCTGAGCCTCTACAACGCTCAGTTGGCATCGAAGACCATCTATCCCAGGACCTTCATCACCGCCAAGGCATACGTTGACCAGCTTGTGCGCAGCAATGCGCTCACGCAGGACAAGGCCACCGCGCTCGACGCAGCAATGGACAAGAAGAACACCAGGGTGCTGAGGACATACGCAGCCACCTTCAAGAAGAACTCCGCCAAGGCATCGCCAGGCGATGCAACACGCATGACAGCGCTGGCGGAGATCCTCGCTCAGTAAACGCACCATCAACAACAAGAGGGGCGCGGCCAATCAGCCGCGCCCCTTTTCATTTCTGCAATCTGCAAGGCCCCCAAACGCTCTCTGGCCAGAAGCGCGATACTGATAGACGATGCCGAACGAAACCAAGCCGCCCGTCTACCTGCTCGACACCATGGCCTTCATCTTCCGCGCCTACCACGCCATGCAGCGGTCGCGGCCCATGTCCACGCGCACCGGCGTCCCCACCGCGGCCACGTATGTCTTCATCAACATGATCAACAAGCTGCGCCAGGACTTCCATCCGCATTACCTCGCAGCCATCTACGAGGGCGGCGCGCCCGTCCACCGCAACGAAGCAGCAGCGGCCATGAAGACCATCCGCAAGTTCAACATCAAAACCCAGCAGTTCGACGAGATCGACTACGGCGGCTACAAGGCCACCCGCACCGAAACCCCACCCGACCTCACCCAGCAGCAACCCTACATCCGCCGCGCTCTCGAGGCCTTCGGCATCCCCATCCTCGCGCACGAAGGATTCGAAGCCGACGACGTCATCGGCACCCTCTCCCACCGCCTCAGCGAACAGGGCCACCCCGTCTACATCGTCTCCTCCGACAAGGACATGATGCAGCTCGTCACCGAGCACGTGCACATCCTCAACCCCACGAAAGACAACCTCATCCTCGACCCCGCGAAAGTCGAAGAAGTCCTCGGCGTCCCCCCGCAGCGCGTGATCGACGTCATGGCCCTCCGCGGCGATTCCGTCGACAACGTCCCCGGAGCACCCGGCATCGGCGACAAGGGCTCCGTAGAACTCATCCAACAGTGGGGCTCCGTCGAAAACGCGCTCGACCACGCAGACGAAATCAAAAAGAAGACGTACCGCGAATCCCTGCAAAACAATCGCGACACCGTCATGCTCTCCAAGGAGCTCGTCACCATCCACTGCAATCTGCCGGTCGACTACTCGCTCGAAGCCATGAGCACCGGCACCGAGCCCAACCTCGCCGAACTCCGCAGCCTCTACACCGAACTCGAATTCACCACGCTGCTCAAGGACCTCCCCTCCCCCGAAGCACAAAAGGTCGAGTACATCCTCAACCCCACCCCGCAGGACATCACCGACCTCCTCGCACCACTCGAAGCTTTGAAGGGGACGGGCTTCAGCCCATCCGTTAAGACAGGAGCTTCATCCCCGGAGAGTGCGGATGCCCCGAAGGGTGCGGGTGCCCCACATCTCGATTCTGAGATGTGGGATTCCACAAACGTCCTAGCTATCTTCTTCCCCGAAGACGCACAAGCCATCGCCGAAGAATCAGGCGCAGAAGCCGAAACCAACCCCGATGCCGCCGCAGAAGAACCCGAACCAGTAGCAGAAAATCTCTCCTTCTTCGGAGCATTCGCAGCAAGCGAAAACATCGCAGCAAATTCAAGCGAAAACATCGCAGCCAATTCAAGCGAGAAAACCAGCGAAGCTCATACGAACGAGGTTCGTCATCCTGAGCGCAGCGCAGCGGAGCTGAAGCATGCCCTCGAGCGAAGCGAAGGGGACCTGCTTTCCTCTCTGCCTTCTACAACGCTCCCGGTAGGCCTCGCCACCACCGCCAACAAAGCCATCCTCCTCGACCTCAACAGCGACCTGGCCGAACCCATCCGCGCAGCGCTAAAGAACAACAAAATCCCCAAAGCCGTCCACGACCTGAAAGCCGTCCTCCGCACCTGCGAACGCGCCAGGCTCGAAATCCAAAACGTCCGCGACGACGTCATGCTCTACAGCTATCTCATCAACCCCACGCACGGCAGCCACAAGCTCAGCGACGTAGCCGCACGCTTCAACGACCGCGCTCTGACGCAGGTCGAAAAGAAGCAGCAGCCACCGGCACACATCCTGCCCGAAGCCGCCAGCGCCGTCTTCCAGCTGGCGCAACTACTGCGCCCGCAAATCGAAGAGGCAGAGCTAAACAAGACCTACGAAGCAATCGACCTGCCGCTGGTCCCGGTCCTTCTGCACATGGAGCAAGCCGGCTGCCGCATCGACACCGATCTCCTCCGCGCGCAGAACACGCGCCTCGCCGTAGCCATGGACGACCTCGCCGCCCGCATCCACACCCTCGCAGGCCGCACCTTCAACATCAACTCTCCTAAACAATTAGGAGAAGTCCTCTTCAACGAGATGAACCTGCCCAGGCCGCTCAAGTACGGGAAGGGAAAAGTTGTCTCCACCGCGCAGGACGTTCTCGAAGAACTCGCCGAACACCACGAAGCTCCGCGCCTCGTCCTCGAGTACCGCCAGTTAGCCAAGTTACGCAGTAACTACACCGAGCAGCTTCCCTTGTTAGTCGACGCCAGCTCGCGTGTCCACACCACCTTCAATCAGGTAGGCACAGCCACAGGCCGACTAAGTTCCACTAACCCCAACTTACAAAACATTCCCGTAAGAACCGAGTTAGGCCGAGAGATCCGCGCAGCCTTCACCGCCGCGCCCGGCAACGTCATCCTCTCCGCCGATTACTCGCAGATTGAACTCCGCCTCATGGCCCACTTCTCGCAGGACCCGCTCCTGCTCAACGCCTACCGCACCAACATCGACATCCACACGCTCACCGCATCCGAAGTCTTCGGCGTCGACCCCGCCACCATGAGCAAGGAAACCCGCAACCGCGCCAAAGCAGTCAACTTCGGCATCGTCTACGGCATCAGCCCCTTCGGCCTCGCAGCGCAGTTAGGCATCGATCAAAAAGAAGCACGCACCTACATCGAAACCTACTTCGACCGCTACAAGGGCGTGCAGAACTTCATCACGGAAACGCTGGAAAAGACGCGCGAAACGGGCAAAGTCACCACCCTCTTCGGCCGCACCCGCCCCATCCCTGATATCCAGTCGCGCAACCCCAACATGCGAGGCTTCGCCGAACGCACCGCCGTCAACACCCCGCTGCAAGGCACCGCCGCCGACATGATCAAGGTAGCCATGCTCCACATCGATAAGGCACTCACCGCAGGCAACTACCGCACCCGCATGACCCTCCAAGTCCACGACGAACTCCTCTTCGACGCCCCAAAGGAAGAAGCAGAAGCAGTCGCCGCCTTAGTCAAAAAAGAAATGGAGAGCGTCATCCAACTCTCCATCCCCATAGTCGCCGAAGTAGGCCAAGGCCCCAACTGGCGCGATGCGAAATAACAATCAACTTCTGCCATAGTTACGGCAAATGCCATACAACACTACTACGTCAATACACAAGGGTTTACATCGCTCGATACACCGAGCGATGTAAACAACTCTTGATCGCACGTTCAAAGCGTCACTGGAACAACACAAAGTTGTCAACATAACGACGACGTGTCAATGACTCACAATGCAAACATAGCCACCGAACAAGCACCAAGGGCGCGCCGATTTCTTAGCCTAGGCCAAAGGCCTAGGCAAGCCTCGCGCACAGAAACAAGCGCCAAAGGCGCGCCGATTTCTTAGCCTAGGCCAAAGGCCTAGGCAAGCCTCGCGCACAGAAACAAGCGCCAAAGGCGCGCCGATATATTAGCCTAGGCCGAAGGCCTAGGTAAGACCGCACATAAAATTCGGAAGGGCCAAAGGCCCGCTCTATAATCCTCACGTGCCACAATCTCTGACCTTCCTGCTGATCCACATCATCTTCAGCACCAAAGACCGCATGCCAACGATCCGCAACCCACGCGATCTCCACGCCTATCTCGCCACAGTAGCCCGTAACCTCGGCTGCGAATGCTTCCGTGTCGGCGGCACAGCAGACCACGTACATCTCGCCATCGGTCTCTCACGCACCATCACCATCGCCGACCTCATCTCTGAATTGAAAACATCCTCATCGCAATGGATGAAAACACAGGGTGCGATTAACTTCGCATGGCAACGAGGCTACGGCGCATTCACGCTCGGCAAGTCCGACCTCGACGCGCTCGTGAGATACATCGACAACCAGGAAGAACATCACCGCAAGATCGACTTCCGCGACGAGCTCCGCGCCATCCTAAAACGCTACGGCGTCGAACACGATGAACAATACCTGTGGGATTAGACCGGGCCGTTGGCCCTCATCACTCACAACACAACAAAACCTAGGCCTGCGGCCTAGGCTAATATCGCGTCGCACCGTTGGCGCTCAATCGCCACTGTCCGCTATCTTGTTCGAATTCCTCTTGCCGTCAGGGTTCCGGAATTCTGCGATAGGCAGTACCCAAACATCATCTCTTCATCGCCAATGCGATACGGAAACCGAAGCGTCTTTCGCACTTCCGGATTCACTGGCCCTGCCTGAGTTCTGGTAGCAAAAGCAACCGTTAACGTTGGCGTATCGAAGACAAACTCAGACGCAAATGAAAGCACTTGTCCATAGGTGCTCTGTTCATCTCCCCGCACAAAAATAATCGGTTCGAGTCTCGTCGCCATGCGACCCGCAATTTCTGCACGCAACGCCGGCTTACTCATAGGCTCATCGTTGAGATAGGTACGGCCATCGCTTCCCAGCGCAACAACTTCGATCCTACGCTCGCCTCTCATGTTTGCTGGACAATCGGTCGCAAGAGCTACGTACAGCCCTTTCGCAGGGAAAGACTGCATCGATTCCCGGTCAGATGCGACCAATCCGACAACACATGCGAACGCAGCAATCAACGGTAAAACCTGCATGGAAAAACAGACACCTCAACCAGCACTTCTGTTCCCTAAATAATGCTCTCCGCATAAGGCGCTACTTTAACCACGCTCATAATGCAGCACGATCTCCTGCTCACTCGCGATGGGCTGACCATCCCGAGTAGCCGGATCAAAACTCCATCCCCGCACTGTCGCCATCACCTGCTGGTCAATCGGATCACCCAGTCCCTGCTCCAGTGTCAGCTTCGTAATCACGCCATGCGCATCAATCACGGCGTCCATGATCACGTTACCGCCCTTACCCTTCGGCAGGCTGCTCAGGTCCGGCGCAGGACGCGGAAACACCTTCACAATCGCAATCCGCACATTGCCGCTGCCCAGCGCACTCACGCCGGACGAGCCGCTTCCCTTTTCCGTCTCCGGCTTCGCCTCTGGCACCGGCGCAGGAGCCACCTTGGCAATCGTTGGTATCTTCACCTTCGCCTCAGCGGCCTTCTTCGGAGCAGCACTCGCCGCCGCACTCTTCTGCCCGCCAATGCTGTACGTCAACAGCGTATGCTTGCCATTCGCACTGCCCGGCAACTTCACGCGCACTGCGTGCGGAGCCTTCACCGCCAGCAGCACCACCGCCACAATCACCAGCGCATGCGTCCCCGCCGAAAGCCACACACCCCAAAGGTCACGCCGATTTCGATGCATGGCTGCAAGTGTATGCCGAACCCGTCCAAAACGTGCGAAAAGTGCCTCTAACGTCCCCAAAAACACCGCAAAGCTCCACCGGTCAAAGACCGTCATCCGCAGCGAAGCTCGTACGGCAAAGACCACCCCGAGCGAAGCTCCTACGGTCAAAGACCATCCCCCAGCGAAGCTCCTACGGTCAAAGACCGTCATCCTGAACGAAGCGAAGCGTAGCTGAAGGACCTGCTTTCCTCCACCCCCTCTACAACGCACCAGGAAACCCAAAACAAACCACCAGCCAAAGAACCGGGTGCCCCAGGTTCGCGAAGCTAACCTGGGTATCGCTCCAAAGGAGCGATCCAACGCGCAAGAGCGCGTCTTCTTTGAAAGGGCACGGCTTCAGCCGTGCCATAAGAAACCCAAACCAAGAAAACCGCGCAGCCAAAAAGACAAACAGGAGCATCATCTTCAACCCCGCGCGTCCACAGAAGATCATGGCTGGCACCAAGCCGAAGGCATCGAGAACACTGTCAAGCCCCCAAGCCACCCAACCACAACAAACCAAAGGAAATACACTTGGCGGGCTATTTCCCCCAAACCACTAAAATAGAAACAGAGAGAAAAAGGGCCGCGCAAAGCGCGGCCCTAACCCATTTAGAAAGAAGATTTTGCCCCTAACCCCAATGGGCAGACGATTTTAGCGACCACCAAAACCGTAACCCACATAAAAAGAGTACTTTAGGAAAACAAGGGGGAAGGGGGTACCCCCCTCCTTCACCGTCCGCTTCCCGGTCGAAACCGGATGGTATAGAACGCTCCGAAGATCGTCATCAGCAGTCCCCACCAGAATGTCGCATGCAGGTTCGCCAGCACCACCGCAGGCGGATGGGAGAACTCATAGATCCCCACCGGCGTCAGCACCAACCCATACCCCAGGCAAAGCACGCCGACAAAAAGCCAAAGCGACAGTGGTTCCTTCGGCTTCACAACCCGATCACCGATCGAAGCGTGTACTTGATGAATCTCAGCAGTATTGTGTTCCATCGTTTCCCCGCTCCTTTACCAGAAGAGAATGTTCAGGCCAATAAACACGAGCGATACAACGCCCGCCCAGAAGATCGGCTTCTGCCACAGCGTCCGCGCACCATCATGCGGAATCACCGTCGCACCATAGACAAGGCCATTCAACTCCTCGTCCGATTTGGGCTTGGTCATCAGGCTCACCGCAACGGTCACAATCACGCAGATGATCCAGCTCCACATCGCGCGGTACATGTTCTCCGCCATCGGCTGCGCATCGGCAGAGAGCGCGATGCGCGCCAGCGCCTTCGCGCCGCCAAGCTGCACATACGTGAACATGGCAATGGAACTGAGCGTTCCCGCCAGCAGGCCCCAGAAACCGCCCTGCTTCGTAGCCCGCTTCCACAGCATGCCCAGAATCACCGTGCCGAACAGCGGGGCAATGAAGAAGGAGAACAGCGCCTGCACGTAATCCATGATGGAACCCGCACGCGCCACAAGGTACGCCGTGCCAATCGACACCAGCATACCCACAACCGTCGACCAGCGACCCATCGACACATAGTGCTTGTCCGGTGCATTCCGCTTGATGTATGCGCCGTAGATGTCATACGTCCAGACCGTGGAGAACGCCGACACGTTGCCCGCCATACCACTCATGAACCCCGCAACCAACGCCGTAATGCCCAACCCCAGCAAACCCGGCCCACAGTAGCGGATCAGCATCAGCGGCAACACCTCGTCATACGAGTGCTGACCGGTAGCGCGGGCAATATCACCCGGAACAAGGTGCATCAGCGATCCATCCGGGTTCTTGAGTACCGCCAACGCCAGCAGTCCCGGCACGATGACGATCAGTGGCACCGCCATCTTGAACGCCGCACCAATCACGGGCGCCATCTTGGCCGCGCGCAGGTCCTTGGCGCTCAGCACACGTTGCACGACGAGGAAGTCAGTCGTCCAGTAACCGAAGGAGATGATCGCGCCCAGACCGAAGACGATACCGGTCCAGTGAATCCCCATCGGGTTGCCCTTGAAGGTGCCCAGCGTGGACCACAGATGCGTGTAGTCGTTGCTACCCACGTTATGAGCAATCTGTGCCTTCAGGTTGGTCCAGCCACCAGCCTCGATCAGGCCAAGGATCGGGATCAGCGCCGCACCGGCCCAGATCAGGACGAACTGCAGCACCTCATTGATGATGGCCGACCGCAGTCCGCCTAACATGACGTAGATCGCCACAGTGATCGCGCCAATCCAGATGGAAAAGGTGATGTTCCATCCCAGCACGGTCTGCATGACCACGGCCATGGCATACATGTTCACGCCACTCATCAGGATGGTCATGAAGCCGAAGCTGATAGCGGCCAGTCCACGCGCGCCCTCACCGAACCGCAACTGCAGGTAGCCCGGCACCGAGTGCGTCTTGGAGATGTAGTAGAACGGCATCATCACAATGCCCAGGAACAGCATGGCAGGGATGGCGCCGATCCAGTACCAGTGCGTCGCCAGGATGCCGTACTGGTAAGCGGACCCCGCCCACCCCATCAGCTCCAGCGACCCCAGATTCGCCGAAACAAAACTGAGACCGGCAATCCAGGCGGTCATCTCACGGCCGGCGAGGAAGAACTCTTCGCTCGTGTTGGTGCCGCCCTTCACATAGAAGCCGATGAACAGCACCATGACGAAGTACAGCGCGAGGATCACAATGTCGATCCCGGAAAGGTTCGTAAGCTGTGACGCCAGCAGTGCCGCCGTCACAGGGTGAGCGAAGGGCATTCCCTGTTTCTCCTTGAGACAGACAGTGTGCCCCATAAACGACTCTCTGCGCCAGAGACAGAGAGCAAGCCACCCCTCCGATTTGTCCCTGGACCGTCAGGTTTTCCGCTTCTCTGTGCTTGAATCGCCTTCAAAAGTCGTTTCAGACGCATCCCCGGCAATAATTCGCTTCGCTGCAAAAAATACTTTTGAAGGTCATACCACGGGACTATTCTTCGCTCCCCGGAGCCCATTTATCCCAGCCCGAGATGGGTGCCATCGCTGACCAATCAGTCGCATTTACCGTCATTCCACCCGATTTTCCCACTGTGGAAATAGTAAATTCCTCATTTTCGTCTTGACAGTCGCATTCATGGTTCCTATATAGTTTGCGCCGCGTACAAAACCAGTGATTGTCTTGCTCCAGAAAGCTGGAGCTCTATTAGCAACGCTAGTTTCACTTTTCGCGGTGCGCATGCAATACGCGGAAAGATTTCGAGGGGGTCACATGAAGCGTGGAATCATCATTCCAATTGTTCTCGCCTGCGTTTCTGCAGGCGTGGCAAGAGGCCAGGTAACCGATAGCCAATCCATCTCCGGAACCGTGACGGATGCAACCGGCGCGTCCGTTCCTGGCGCGTCCGTCACAGTCACGAACGAAGCAACAAAAATCTCTGTCACGGTGAAGACGAACGGGGACGGCTTGTATAACGCCCTGAACCTTCCCGTGGGCACATACACCATTTCCACCACGATGGACGGATTCAAGAAGTCTGTTGTTACCGGTGTGGCTCTGGACGTGGGTGGGAAGCCTGCAGTGCCAGTGCAACTTCAAGTCGGCGGCGTGGGCGAATCCGTCGAGGTAAAGGCCGAAAGCGTAATGATCCAGACGACCACCGCGGAAATCGGCGGCGTCGTCACCAGCACGGAAGCTACGCAGATTCAGCTCAACGGACGTAACTACATCCAGTTGATCACCCTGCAGCCTGGCGTTTCGCAGACGGTGGCCAGCGGCTTTGCCATCTCCGGCACGTATGGCGTCAACGGCAACTCGCAATCCGTAAACGGTATCCGTACAGACTCGATGAACTTCTTCATCGACGGCGTGGACAACAAGGACAACGGCGGCGGCGGCAACAACTTCGTCAACATCTCGCCGGATTCGTTGCAGCAGTTCCGTAACGTGGCATCCGCATACGATGCCAGTTATGGCGGCTCGTCAGGTGCGACTGTCTCGGTGGCCATTAAGAGTGGCGGTCAGAGCTTTCATGGCAACGTCTACGAGTACATCCGTAACGATGCCATTCAAGCCTATCCCTTCCGGGCTCTGAGTTCGTACAGTGTTGCTCCGGTAAAAGCGCCGCTTCGCTATAACGATTTCGGATGGACCCTGGGCGGACCCATTTATATCCCTGGGCACTTCAACGCCAGCAAGGAAAAGCTGTTCTTCTTCGCCGGACAAGAGTACAAGCGGTTGCGCACCTCTTCGGTCCAGAACGCAACAGTCCCAACACCTGCAGCAATTGCTGCGGCAATCGCTACCGGGCCAAGCACCGCAACGGGACGCGCAATTGCAGCAAGCGTTCTGCAGGACCCAAGTGGCAACTTCCGTTACCTGAGTCTTGGGAACAACGATCAATCGGAATGGCTGATCAAGGTTGACTACCACATGAACGAAAAAAATCAGTTCAGTGGTTCCTACGTTCATGACAATGTGAAGGTCGTCGGTAATCCCACAAACTTTGTTATTTATGATCGCCTCATTCCAGGTTTGACCTCGAATGCGCGCTGGATTCATACGATCAGTTCGAAGGCAGTAAACACTGCAGTGGGATCTTTTTCTGGGAACGTCATTAACGAAGGTGTTAATATCCGCCCCAATCCGCAACTAGGGAAAGCTGTCACGCGCGCCGCTTACGGAATGACATACGCGACGCTCTATAACGCATCCACTTACATGCCTCAGACCAGCATCACCGGATATGGCAACCCGGGAACGACACCGCGCCAGTTTGACAACTATCAGCGCATTTACGCACTGAAGGATGACCTATCGATCGTCGTTGGGAATCACTCGATGAAGACAGGTGCTTACTTCTGGCGTGCACGTAAAAATCAGACCGCTCCGCCACAATTGAATGGTGCATTCACCTTTGCGAACCTAGCAGGACTTGTGGCGGGTAACTACACCGCTTACAGCGAAGGTAGCAGCATCCCTCAGATTCAGGCACGTTTTACACAATTTGAAACCTATTTCCAGGATGACTGGACCCTTAGTCGGCGTTTAACGCTGAATATGGGGCTGCGGTGGCAATACATGCCACCTATCAGCAGCTGGCCAAATAACACCGCCTTCTTCGATCCCAACTTTTTTGATCCTACAAAGGCGGCCACAGTTAGCCCAACCACTGGCTTTATCACCTCGAACCCAGCCCCTTATAACGGACTTATCCTTCCCGGTTCGGGCTTCTCGGATAAAGCAAAGCAAGTGGTCGCTCCCAGCGTCTACAACAATCCGCAGGTGACCGCTCTATTCCACGGCCTGCCCGCTGGGCTTATCAACACCGTCTACAACACTTTCGCACCACGTGTTGGCTTTGCCTATGACCTTACCGGGAAGCAGGACACGGTTATCCGCGGTGGCTACGGAATGTCCTACGAGCGCGTCGAAGGAAATTACATCTATGGTGCTTCTTCCCAGCTTCCCTTTGTTGCGGTCGCCAGCCTCAGCGCAGGCAATGCCGACTCGCTCGGTTCCAATGGGACACTAACGGCCCCCCAGAACATCGGTAATTCAGGCGCTCGAAACCTCAACCCTCCTCGCATCAGCAACTACAGCTTGGGAGTGCAACACAAACTATTCAACAATACCTCCCTAGAAATGAACTACGTGGGATCTCGTTCTACCAACTTGACCTATCGCAAAAACCTGAACCAAGGAGCGCCGGGAACTGAACAAGCGAACCCTACCTGCGCCTCGCAACGCAACGTATGCCGTCCCTACACGGGTTACGGAGAAATTTACCAATATACAAACGGTTCTCATTCCAACTACAACTCGTTCCAGACTCGCCTACAGACCCGCTTTACTCATGGAGGCCTGGTCAGTTTGGCCTTTACGTGGTCGAAGTGCTTAGCAATGGGTTCCAGCTTTGACTATCAGCCACAAGACAGTAACAGCCTTGCAGCAGACTATGGTCCGTGCACCTTCAATCAACCGAAGATCTTTGTGGCGAGCTACGTGTATCCACTGCCTTTCTGGCAGCATGAACACGAATGGTACAAAGCGGCTTTGGGTGGTTGGCAGGTATCCGGCATTACTCGTATTGCGAACGGGCTACCCATCAACATAGTCCAACCCTCAGGCATTTCCGTGGCGGGTAACCTCGTCACGACATCCAACGTCGCACAGCGTCCTAATCTCGTTCCTGGAGTTAGTCCGTATGCACACAATGGTAAGCAATATCTCAACTACGCAGCCTTCACACAGCCAGCACCCGGGACCTATGGGAACCTTGGTTATGCAGCAATCAAAGGACCGTTATTTAACAATTGGGACGTAGCTCTGCAAAAGAACATTCCGATTCATGAATCCATTGGTGCGGAATTCCGTGCTGAAATGTTCAATGCACCAAACCACCTCTCGCCCTTCAGTGTGGGTGGAACATTGGGCACCTTCGCCGGTGGCACGTACCAGCCGAACTACAGTCCATCGACCGGTGCCTTCCAGAACTCCTTTGGACAGATCACAGGCGCGGCTGATCCACGTACGGTTGAGTTTGTCCTTCGCATCAACTTCTAAAACGCTTATTTCTCCAGGAGGCCCCGGGACATCTCGGGGCCTTTTCTTTTCTTCGAACGCAATAAACCGAAGGCTTGCTATTACCCTCTGTTTACAGGCAATTCAGACATCGATTCCGCTTGACACGTGCAACAATACGAACCTATATTCTCAGACGAGAAATAAATCTTTTCTATCCTCTTTCCATCTGCGATTGTCTGGAGACATGCCGGCGATCACTGTCACTGCTGTACGGGATACGCAAGAACGGAAACCTTGTGATGAATCTGTTGACGAAATGTGCTGTTTCAGCCGGACTGCTGACGATGGCATTTGCTTCCCTTCCAAACCTCACCGCGCAAAACGCCAATGCTCTACGCCCACAGGGGGCACGGCCACAGGTCTCCGTCGGATCGCAGGGGCCACTGCCGGTACATGCGAAATTCACCGAGCAGCAGATTGAAAACGGTGGAACGCTGTTCCTGCAGAACTGCGCTTTCTGCCACGGCAAGGATGCCAGTGGCGGCGAGAGCGGACCTGATCTGACGCGATCGAAAGTCGTCTCAGGCGACAAAGAAGGCGAAGGCATTGGCCAGGTGGTGCGCAATGGGCGGCTCGACAAGGGTATGCCGCGCTTCAACCTTGGCGACTCCGAGATTCTGAGCCTTGTTGCCTTCATCCACTCGCAGCAGGATAAAGCCATGTCGGAGACCGGTAACCGCAAAGGTGTGGAAGAGAGCGATCTGCACACGGGCAACGCTGGCGCTGGCAAGAAGTATTTCGAAACGACTGGCGGCTGCGTGAAGTGTCACTCCACCACCGGCGATCTCGCCAAGGTGGCATCGCGCTACAGCGGCCTGCAATTGCTGCAGCAGATGCTGTATCCGCGGCAGGCGAAGGCCACCGTATCCGTGAAGACAGCCAGTGGCCAGACCTACGATGGTCCGCTGGAGTACAAGGATGAATTTCATATCGGCATGAAGGACAGCTTCGGCGTGTATCACTCCTGGCCTGTCTCCGCGGTGACGCTCAAGATCAGCAATCCCGCAGAGCAGCATGTGGAGATCATGAGCAAGTACACCGATAAGGACATGCATGACGTCCTCGCCTACATCCAGACATTGAAGTAATTCAGGGGTTCCCGTGAAGCATTGGTTTAAGAGCGTTCGAGTCCTATCGCTGGTTGCGGTGTGTGCATTGGGAGCATCCGCACAGTCCGTTGATTTCAACATGCTGAAGAATCCGCCGAAGGATAGCTGGCCCGGCTTTCACGGCGATTACAGCGGTCGCCGTCACAGCCCGCTGACGCAGATTCACACCAGCAACGTGCAGAACATGACGCTGGCGTGGACCTTTCAGACAGGCCAGACACAGCCCCTCAAGGCCACCCCCATTCTTGTGGACGGCATCCTGTATTTCACACTGCCGGACAACATCTGGGCGATTGATGCGCGCACCGGCCATACCATCTGGCACTTCTCTGCACCGCCAAACAAAGCATTCCACATTGGCCAGCGTGGCGTCAGCATCCTGAAGGACAAGCTCTACTACATGTCCAGCGACGCGCATGCGATGGCGCTTGATGCGAAGACCGGAAAAGTGCTGTGGGATGTCGTGGTAGCCGACTCGAATAAAGGACAGTGGTCCACCATGTCACCACTGATTATCGGCAACCATGTCATCGTGGGGGCTTCGGGTGACTTCGATAACCTGCAGGGTTTCATTCGTTCGCTTGATCCAGACACGGGCGCAACGCAGTGGAACTGGGTGGCCACCGATCCGGTTGGCACCAAGGGCAAGACGACCGGCGGCAACGTTTGGATGACGGGCACGTACGATCCTGATCTGCATTTGATGTATTGGGGGACCGGTAATCCGACGCCGGTACTCAATGGCAAGCCGCGTCCCGGCGACAACCTGTACACATGCAGCATCGTGGCGCTTGACCCAGATACGGGGACGCTGAAGTGGGCTTTCCAGCCTTCGCCGCATGACACGCATGACTGGGATGCAGTTGAAATTCCGGTTCTGGCCGATGTGGACTTCAAAGGACAAAAGCGCAAAGTGCTGATGCAGGCATCGCGCAATGGCTACTTCTTTGTGATTGATCGCACAAATGGCAAGTCCCTGGTGACTGCTCCGTTTGGCCCGGTGAACTGGTCCAAGGGTGTGGATGAACGCGGCGAACCGATTCCTGATCCCGAGAAGGAGCCGGCTCCGGATGGACGTCTGATCGCACCGGACGAGGGCGGTTTAACGAACTTCCGTTCTCCCAGCTTCGATCCAAAAACTGGACTGTTCATTGTGAGCGCGTCACCCAGCTACAGCGTGTATTTCAGCAAACCGGCAGACGGAGCCTACGGTTGGGCAGGCGCGGATTACAGCGTGTGGAGCAAGGGCGTCCTCGAAGCCATCGACTATCGCACCGGCAAGATTCGCTGGTCGCATGAGCTTGGCCGCCGCGCTGGTTCTGGCGTACTCACGACCGAGGGTGGCCTGACCTTCAGCGGCGATGCGGACGGCAATTTCCTTGGCCTGGATACAGCCACCGGCAAAACACTGTGGCATGCAGGCACTGGCGGCAACATCTCGTCCACACCCATCACCTACGAGCTGGATGGCAAGCAGGTGGTGCTGATGAGCAGCGGCAGCGTGATGTATGCATGGACACTGCCCGGTTCTCCGGCAGCAGCCAAAGGTACGGGCACGAAGAAAGCGGCGAAATAGCCGCGGGAGCAGTTCCATGAAGAAGTTCGGAATGGCAATCATGGCCAGCGTATTGTGCGCTGGACAGGCATGGGCAGCACAGCACATCCGCGTTCTGATTGTGGATGGTGAAAGCGCCGCTCCGTATCACAACTGGGCCGCCATTACGCCTGTTCTGAAGAAGGAGCTGGATGAGGTCGGCATCTTCGATACGGAAGTGCTCACGGCCCCGCCAAAGGGTGCTGACTTCAGCAGCTTCCATCCGGACTGGAGCAAGTATGGCGTCATTGTGCTGAACTATGACGCACCGGACGAGCGCTGGCCAGATGACGTCAAGACCAGCTTCGAACAGTACATGAAAAATGGTGGTGGCCTCGTCACCATTCACGCAGCGGATAACGCGTTTCCGCAGTGGAAGGCTTTCAACCAGATGATCGGCGTAGGGGGCTGGCGTGGACGCAAAGAAGATGCTGGTCCGCATTGGGTCTGGAAGGATGGCAAGATGACTCCTCTCGAAGACCCCGGCCATTATGCAACTCACGGCCAGCGCATCCCCTTTGTGGTGACCGTACGAGACACATCGAATCCGGTTATGCGTGGTCTTCCGAAAACGTGGATGCACATTGGCGATGAACTGTATGCGAACCTCCGCGGTCCCGGCGGTATGACGGTTCTAGCCACAGCCTATTCCGATCCCAAGAATCACGGCACCGGCTACGACGAACCAATGGTGATGACCTCGACCTTTGGCAAGGGACGCACCTTCCACACGGCATGGGGACATGATGTCTATGCACAAAGCTCCACCGACTCCGTCGTGTTGTTTCAGCGCGGTGTGGAGTGGGCGGCTACCGGCAAAGTCACACAGGCTGTGCCAGCCAGCTTCCCCACGGCGAACACCGTGAGCTTCCGTGCCGATCTGGCTGCGATGGATCCGAACGCGGCAAAAGGTGCCAATCCGCTGGATATGACCCTGCCTGCGCGTCCCATGGGACCTCGTCCGGTAGGTGCTCCCGGTGCTGCAGCGCCCGGTACGCCGACACAGGCACCTCCGCAACGGTAATATTGTCGGGAACGCCGCAGGAGATTTCATGAAGACGATCAAGGGGCCGGCCATCTTTCTGGCTCAGTTTGCGGGCGATGAAGCGCCCTTCAACAACCTGAACGAGATTGCACAGTGGGCCGCATCACTCGGCTATAAGGGCGTCCAGATTCCCAGTTGGGATGGACGCCTGTTTGACCTGAAGAAGGCGGCGGAGAGCAAGACCTACTGCGATGAGGTGCTTGGAACACTTGCATCACACGGAGTTGCGCTAACCGAGCTTTCCACGCACCTGCAGGGCCAGCTTGTTGCCGTGCATCCTGCGTACGATGCCCTCTTTGACAGCTTCGCCCCTGAGGAAGTTCATAACAATCCGAAAGCACGCGCGGAATGGGCCGTGCAGCAGCTCACGTACGCAGCAAAGGCCTCGGCAAACCTGGGATTAAAGGCACACGCGACTTTCTCCGGTGCACTGGCATGGCCGTATCTCTATCCCTGGCCGCAGCGCCCTGCGGGACTGGTAGAAACTGCTTTTGGCGAACTGGCCAAGCGCTGGACGCCGATCCTGAACACCTTCGATGAAAACGGTATCGACCTCTGCTACGAGATTCATCCCGGCGAAGACCTGCATGATGGCGCTTCGTTCGAGATGTTCCTGGAAGCAGTCAAAAATCATCCGCGCTGCAACCTGCTCTTTGATCCAAGCCACTTCGTTCTGCAGCAATTGGATTATCTGGAATACATCGACCTGTATCACGAGCGCATCCGCATGTTCCATGTAAAGGATGCGGAGTTCCGTCCATCAGGACGACAGGGCGTTTACGGTGGATTCCAGTCGTGGGCGAACCGCGCAGGACGCTTCCGTTCGCTCGGTGATGGTCAGGTGGATTTCGGCGCCATCTTCTCCAAGCTGACACAGTACGGCTTCGATGGTTGGGCTGTGCTGGAATGGGAATGCTGCATCAAGGATTCCGCGCAGGGTGCTCGCGAAGGCGCTCCGTTCATTGCGAAGCACATCATCCAGGCGGTCGATAGAGCGTTCGACGATTTTGCAGGAGCGGAAACGGACCCCGCCATGCTGCGCAAACTGCTGGGTCTGTAAGAGGAGATCGAAAGAATCATGGCAAAGCTGCAACGACGTCTTCGTCTGGGTATGGTGGGCGGTGGCCCGGGAGCCTTCATCGGCGCGGTGCACCGCATGGCCGCACGCCTGGACGACCGCTTTGAACTGGTGGCTGCGGCCCTCTCCTCCGATCCGGAAAAGTCAAAGAGTTTCGCAAAAGAAATCCACGTTCCGCGTGCTTACGGAAGCTATCAGGAGATGGCAGAGGCCGAAGCGAAGCATCCGGAGCCCATCGACGTAGTCGCCATCGTTACGCCGAACAGCACGCATTACCCCGTTGCAAAAGCATTTCTCAACGCGGGTATTCCCGTTATGTGCGACAAGCCCATGACGATGACCGTGGAAGAAGCGGAGGATCTGGCGGCGATCATACAGAAGACCGGTCTCACCTTCGGTCTGACGCATACGTACTCCGGCTATCCCATGGTGCGCCAGATGCGCGAGATGATTCTGGACGGTGCGCTGGGTAAGATCCGCATGATCAACGTGGCCTACGTGCAGGGCTGGCTCTCCACTCCGGTGGAACAGACTGGCGCAAAGCAAGCCGCATGGCGCACAGACCCAACGAAGAGCGGTAAGGGCGGAGCGCTGGGCGATATTGCCACACATGCTTATCACCTCGCTCTTTTCACCACCGGCCTGAAGGCGGAATCCATCGCTGCTGATGTGACCACCTTCGTCCCGGGCCGCCGCCTCGACGACAACGTACAAGCCATGATCCGTTTTGAAGGGGGAGCCAAGGCTTCTCTGGTCGCCTCGCAGATCGCCGCAGGCATTGAGAATGACCTCACGCTTCATATCCACGGCGAGCTCGGCAGCTTTGAGTGGCATCAGGAAAACCCGAACTATCTTATCCACTCGCCCCTGAACGAAGCACCCCGCACCATTACGCGCGGCGGCCCGGCAGCGGGTCCCTGGGCGGCGTACAGCACACGTGTTCCCTCTGGCCATCCGGAAGGCTATCTGGAGGCATTCGGTCAGCTCTACAAGGACCTGGCAGAACTGCTGGAAGCCAAACTGGAGAACCGTGAACCGAATCTGATATCGAAGCTATTGCCAGACGTGCAGGACGGTGTTCGTGGCATGCGTTTCATCGATGCCGTGCTTGCCTCCGCGGAAAACGGTTCAGTATGGACAAAGCTATCGTGATGACACCGAGAAAACCGGCGAAATGGCGTAGCATGTTGGAAATACACTCATGAAGCCATCTGCACCCAGGCAAAACGGTACTCGTCCCATGCGCGGTGTTCGCAGGATCGACCTTGCCTCGGTACAGCCAGCTTCGAGCGAGATAGCACGCGATATTAATCGCGACATCATCCTGGAACTGATCCGCTTCAAACAACCCCTGGCCCGGGCAGACCTGTCGCGTCTGTCCGGGTTACGTCCCAGCACGGTCTCCAAGATCGTGGAACAGCTTGTGCAGGAAAACTGGGTACAGGAAGGCGCCGTCATCAAGGCAGCGCGCGGGCGCCCATCCACCATGCTCGCCGTCAACAGCGCCATGGTTACATTCGCACTGGACCTGCGACCAGATCGCGCCATTCTTGCAGTGGTGGATCTCAGCGGGCGTTTTCTTTCACGCGAAACGATTCCCATATATTCCGATCTGGCTCGCACAGTTGCACAGATAGGCAAACGCATGCGTGCCCTGCGCGAAGAACATTCCACCAAGTCGTTCGAGGGGGTCGGTGTGAGCCTGCCCGGCCGTATGCATCCCGTTACGCAACGCGTGTTGCTGGCACCGAACATGAAGTGGCACGACTTCGATCTGAAATCCGCACTCGAAAAAGAATCCGGCCTGCAGGTGGAAATCGACAACGATGCGAATGTCTGCCTGATCTCCGAGCTCTGGTACGGGCGGCTGGAAGGCGTCACGAACGTGGTACTGGTTGCCGTTGCGGAAGGCGTGGGAGCCGCGATTCTCGCCGGCGGTCACATGCAATCCGGATACAACGGACTTGCCGGTGAATTTGGCCACGTATCGGTTGATCCCGCCGGCCCGCAGTGCCAATGCGGACAAAACGGATGCTGGGAGATGGTGTCGTCTTCTCGTGCGGCGATCCGCTATTACAACGCAGGCAGCCGCAAGAAGGTACAGAACATTTATGAGTTGCTGCGCCTGATGGAAGATGGCGATGCACTGGCAAGAGAAGCCATCACAGAACAGGCCCGCGCTCTTGGGCGTGGCCTTCGCATGGTCACAGCCACTCTCTCGCCAGAGCTGATTCTTGTTGTCGGTGACATTACCGCGGCATGGGATCTCTGCGGGCCCATCATTGAACATGAACTTTCCTCGTCCATGCTTGCCGGAGATGCACCACAACTCCGTGCAGCGGGTGATGCAGAACTGGCACGCCTGAGCGGAGGCGCAGCCATGCTGATGCAGCGTCACGCGGGTTATCACCGTTCTACACACGAACGCGCCCAGACCATACCTGCATGATCCAACTGGAACAATAAACGCTGGCATTACTTCTTCTCCGGGAGTAATCTCTCTCGCGGCAGAATGCGGCGTTGCGCGTTGACATGGCCTAGGCCGGAACATATATTTTCTGGTATAAACAAAATCGGCTTTCGCTGAAGTTCCAACTTGACGGGAAATCCGCGAACAGCCAGCACGACGCATGAGAGGAAGCACACAAATGTACCTTGGAATTGATTGCGGTACCCAGGGCACAAAAGCTCTCCTCATCGACCTACACGGCAAAGCGCATGGCCGCGGCTATGCAAAACACGCGTTGATCGAGCGCGACAACGGGGCACGCGAACAGGAACCGCGCTGGTGGGTGGATGCTCTTATCGCCTCGGTACAGCAGGCAGTTTCGGCCAACGGCAAAGACGTTGTTGCGCTCTCCGTTTCTGGCCAGCAGCATGGGCTCGTTATCCTGGACGAACAGAAGAATGTAATTCGTCCTGCGAAGCTTTGGAACGACACGGAAACTGCCGCTCAGAATGCTGCGTTGATTGAGAAGCTCGGCGGTGCATCGGCTGTTCTGGAACGCTACGGCATTCTTCCACTCACCGGTTACACCGTATCCAAACTACTTTGGATCAAAGAAAACGAGCCGGGGAACTTCGCGCGGATTCGTCATATTCTTCTGCCGCATGAATACTTAAACTTCTGGCTGACAGGAAACATCGTCGCAGAATACGGTGACGCTTCCGGCACAGCATTCTTCGACGTGCGAACACGCACATGGATCGGGGAAATTCTCGACGCGATCGACGATGGCTCGGGCCTGCTGCGTGCAGCACTGCCCCCCTTGGTAGGAGCGGACGCTATTGTCGGAATAGTTCGTCCTGATGTTGCCGCGGAACTTGGAATTTCTCCTCAGTGTGTTGTGGCAAGTGGTGGCGGCGACAACATGATGGGCGCCATTGGCACGGGTAATGTGCGTGAAGGCGTGGTTACGTTAAGCCTGGGCACCTCATCCACGGTATATTCCTATCGCGATACTCCACTGGCTGCCACCAACGGCAGCGTAGCTCCGTTCTGTTCGTCTTCTGGTGGCTGGTTGCCACTGGTTTGCACCATGAACGCCACGAACGTGGTCACGCAAACCTTGCACCTGCTGGGTCTCACCGTAGAAGACATTGACCCCATCCTTGCGGACACGCAACCCGGCGCAGGTGGACTAACGTTCCTTCCCTTTCTTAATGGCGAACGCACACCCGATCTTCCCAACGCGCAAGGCAGTTTGCATGGCATCTCCGCGGTGAACTACTCACCTGCCAACCTGCTGCGCAGCGCGATTGAAGGCGTTACCTTTGGCATTCTTAACGGTCTTGATCTGATCCTGGACGGTAAGCCTGCAACGAAGATTCTGGTGATTGGCGGCGGCGCACGATCCAGGCAATGGCGCCAGATGCTGGCCGATGCCACAGGTGCCACAATTCAGGTTCCGCTGGAAGATGAAGCAGGATGCCTTGGTGCTGCGATCCAGGCTGTGTTCGCAAAATCTATTCAGAACGGCACGCCTGTTTCGTTCGTTGAACTGTGCGAGCGCATGGTCAAAGTTGATGAGTCCAAGACCGCGGAAGCCCGCGAAAGACATCTTTCTCTGTACCGTGCCGCAAGATATCGCTACAACATGTGCCTTTTTGCGGCCTATCCTGAATTGCAATCCGGCGCATCCCATTAACCCCTTCACGATTGGAGAATTCCTTGTCTGACACGTTGTTTCATGATCTGCCCACCGTGAAGTATGAAGGTCCCACCAGCACTAACGAGCTTGCTTATCAGTTCTATGACGCAGAGCGCGTCGTTCTGGGCAAGCCACTGAAGGATCATCTGCGCTTTGCGGTCGCTTACTGGCACTCCTTTGCCATGACCGGCACTGATCCGTTCGGCGGTTCAACCATTCATCGGCCCTGGATGGAAGCAGGCGATCCAATTGCGCAGGCAAAAGTTAAGGCTGATGCCGCATTCGAGCTCTTCCGCGTGCTGGATCTCCCCTTTTTCTGCTTCCATGATGCAGACATTGCGCCAGCAGAAGAGACGCTTGCGGGAACGCTGAAGAATCTGCACACCATTGCGGACTATCTGGGCGAAAAGATCAGCAAGTCGAACACGAAGTTGTTGTGGGGCACAGCGAACCTTTTCTCGCATCCGCGCTTCATGGCCGGCGCTTCCACCAATCCTGATCCGGACGTCTTTGCATGGTGCGCAGCCACGGTGAAGAACTGCATGGATGTTACGCAGCAGCTGGGTGGCTCCAACTATGTTCTGTGGGGTGGCCGCGAAGGTTATGAAACGCTGCTGAACACCGACATGAAGCAGGAACTGGAACAGATGGGCCGCTTTCTGTCGCTGGTGGTGGATTACAAGCACAAGATCGGTTTCAAAGGACAGATTCTCATTGAACCAAAGCCGAAGGAACCAACCTCGCACCAGTACGACTTCGATGCGGCAACGGTATACGGCTTCCTGAAGAAGTTCGGTCTGGAAAACGAAGTTCGCGTAAACCTGGAAGCAAACCATGCCACGTTGGCTGGCCACACCTTTGAGCATGAGATTGCGACGGCGGGTGCGCTCGGCATTCTAGGCTCACTCGACATCAACCGCGGCGATGCCCTGCTGGGCTGGGACACCGACCAGTTCCCCAACGACCTGTGGACCATGACGATGGCCATGTATCAGGTCATCAAGGCCGGCGGTCTGGGCGTGGGTGGCATGAATTTTGATGCAAAGGTGCGCCGCCAGAGCTTTACGCCGGAAGACCTGGTCTATGCGCATGTTGGCGGGGTGGATCTGTGCGCACGCGCTTTCCTGAAGGCAGCCAGCATCATTGAAGAAGGCACGTACGATAAGGTGATTACCGATCGTTACGCAGGCTGGCAGACACCGGAAGCTCAGGCCATGCTTACCGGTAAGAAGACACTGGATGAGATTGCAGAGGATGCCTTGAAGAACAGCATCCAACCGCAGCCGCGTTCCGGACGCCAGGAGCAGGTTGAAAACCTGCTGGCACGGCGTATCTACTCATAATCCCTTTCGGAGCTAACAGAAAGAGGCATAGCGGAAGCTGTGCCTCTTTCTATTTCCACCACTCAAAGACCGGAGTGGAGAACGTATTTCACCTCCAGATATTCGTCGATACCGAGGTGCGATCCTTCCCTCCCCAGGCCCGACTGTTTCATGCCGCCAAATGGTGCAGCTTCAGTGGATAGGATGCCGGAATTCACTGCGACCATGCCGTACTCCAAGGCTTCTGACACGCGCCATACGCGTCCGATATCTCGCGTATAGATATACGCAGCCAGCCCGAACTCCGTGTCATTGGCCTGGTGGATGGCATCTTCTTCATTGCTGAAGCGGAAAAGCGGCGCGACCGGACCGAACACTTCTTCTTTTGCAATCTTCATATCGAATCGCACATCCCCAATAACAGTTGGCTGAAAGAACCGCCCGCCAAGTTCATGACGATCACCACCGACAAGGACTGAAGCTCCTTTCGCAACTGCATCTGCGATATGCGATTCCACCTTGCGAACTGCAGACTCGTTAATGAGCGGACCCTGCATCACATCAGCTTCTGTTCCAACGCCTACTTTGAGCTTCCGGACCGCGTCGCAAAGCTTCTCTGCAAACTGCTTATAGATAGATTCCTGAACATAGAGGCGATTCGCGCAAACGCAGGTCTGGCCGGAATTTCGATACTTCGATTGCATTGCGCCTTCCACAGCGGCATCAAGATCCGCATCTTCAAACACCAGAAACGGGGCATTTCCTCCTAATTCGAGCGATAGTTTCTTGATGGACGGAGCACACTGGGCCATCAGCAATCGGCCTGTAGCAGTTGACCCAGTAAACGACAACTTGCGTACCGTTGTGTTGCTGGTAAGTTCTTTACCGATGGCAACAGGATCGCCAGTAATGACGGAAAGGACACCTACGGGAACGCCTGCGCGAGCAGCCAGTTCTGCCATCGCCAGAGCCGTGAGTGGTGTCGCTTCCGCAGGCTTCACGATGATGGGACAGCCGGCCGCCAAGGCAGGAGCCACTTTGCGCGTGATCATGGCCGCAGGAAAGTTCCAGGGTGTGATGGCCGCACATACACCTACCGATTCCTTCAACACCACCACGCGGCTTCGTGGCCATGGACTGGGAACCACCTCACCGTAGACACGTTTTCCTTCTTCGGCAAACCAATCCAGAAAAGAAGCGGCGTATTGAATCTCGCCCTTTGCTTCGGCAAGCGGCTTGCCTTGTTCCGCGGTGAGAATCCACGCAAGATCATCTGCGTGCACAAGCATCAGATCGTACCAGCGACGAAGAATCAGCCCGCGTTCTTTCGCAGTTTTGTTTCGCCACATTGGCCATGCAGCGCGAGCAGCATCAATGGCACGACGTGTCTCCGCTTCAGCCATCTTCGGCACGCTGGCCAGCAGTGTGCCGTCTGCGGGATTGTGCACATCAAACGTTTCACCGCTGTCAGCATCTGCCCATACGCCGGCGATAAATGCCTTCGTCCGAAAGAGTGAAGCTTCCTTCAGCCCACCAGTGCCGATCACCATATGTACCCGCGCCTCCAATGGTCCGCTTCACCATTGTGATGCAAGACGCGACGCGTGAGTCTGCACAAGATGAGGTCAGCTTATGAAACGCAGGGTGCTGCTCCCTGCACGTGATCCTCATCTTCTGATGACAAAGGCACGTCCTTTCCCTCGAACAGGGGGTACACAACGGGCACCAGCAGAAGCGTTAGAGCTGTAGAAGTAACCAGTCCACCGATAACAACGATTGCGAGGGGCCGCTGAATCTCCGATCCCGGGCCTGTCGCAAACAGGAATGGCACAAGTCCCAGCGCCGCCACAGTGGCCGTCATCATGACGGGGCGAAAACGCAAAGCAGTGCCTTCGCGAATTGCCTCAGCCTGGGATCGCCCTTCGTAACGGAGCTTCTTGATGTAGCTAACAAGAACGACTCCGTTCAATACTGCGATGCCCCAAAGCGCAATGAAGCCTACGGATGCCGGAACGGAAAGGTATTCACCCGTGACGAACAGACCGATAATGCCACCGATGGACGCCAGAGGCAGGACGGTAATGATCAGCGCCGCGTATCGCACGGACTTAAAGAGCACGAAGAGTAGAAAGAAAATGGCTGCAATCGTGATGGGGACAATAATCATCAAGTGATGCAGGGCACGTTCCATGTTATGGAACTGTCCTCCCCACTCAATGAAATAACCGGAAGGCAGCGGCACCTGCTGATCCACCTTCTGCTGCAACTCCTTCACATATCCGCCAAGGTCACGTCCCTGTACGTTCACACCCACGACGATGCGGCGTTTGCCCATGCTGCGGTTAATCAGAGCAGGGCCTTCCATCACCTTTACATCTGCGAGTTCCTTCAAGGGGAGGTGAGGCCCATCCGGCGAACTGATAAGTAGCTCTCGTACGTCTTCCACGCTGTCGCGCAGCCGCGCAGGAAGTCGTACCACTCCAGAAAATCGCCGCTCACCTTCGTAGATCTGCGTAGCGGACTTTCCTGCAATTGCTGTTTCAATCACTTCATTTACGTCCGATGCGTTAAGGCCGTAACGTGCGATCGCACCACGATTGATCTGGATCGTTAAGTACTGCTGGCCACCGACACGATCCACACGCGTATCCTGCGTGCCCGTAATGCTGCTCGCCACACGCGCGATATCGCCGGCTTTTTTCACCAACAAATTGAGATCGTCGCCATACAACATTACCGCTACATCTGCACGGACACCGGAAACCATTTCATCCACACGATCACTAATGGGTTGCGACATTACCAAGTTAATGCCGGGGAGTGTGGCAAGCTTTTCCCGTATCTGCTCTGCAATCCGATCCTGCGTCATCCCGCGTGGTCTTTCATCAAACGGCGTCAGGGATGCAAGTACGTCTGCTTCATTGGGGCCTGCAGGATCGGCCGGAGATTCACCACGTCCCACACGGCTGACAACATTCTCCACCCCCGGAACCTTGAGCATGAGGGCCTGCATCTGCTTTTCCATTCGCAGCGATTCATCCAACGAGATATTGGGAACACGATCCGCGTTGGGTGAGAGTGTCCCTTCCTGCATCTCCGGGATGAACGATGTGCCCAGGAATGGGAACAGGCACAATGACGCCACGAACAACGCAACGACACCGGCGATCATCCACCTGCGGTGGCGAGTGGCCCAATGAAGTAAAGACTGGTAGGGGCGACGCAGGATGCGCACTAGCCATGTGTCGTTTTCTGTTCCGCCTTTCAACAGATAGGAACACAGTACGGGCGAAAGTGTAAGCGAAAGCACCAGAGAAATGGCAAGCGCGATGGCGATGGTATACGCCAATGGCGCAAACATTTTTCCTTCCATCCCCTCCAGAGTCATCAGTGGGAGAAAGACGAGGATGATGATGGTAACGCCGAATACTGTGGGAGTCGCAACATCTCCAACCGCCTGCAGAACTATGTCGCACTTCCCGCGACGGCTCATTGGACGACCACCATGTGATGCATGGCTCAATGTTGCAAACACATTCTCCACCACCACGACAGAACCATCCACCATAAGACCAATGGCAATTGCCAGACCACCAAGCGACATCAGATTCGCTGAGATATGGAGATAGTTCATAGCCATAAACGTCAGCAGTGGCGTCAACACAAGATTGGCACTGACGATGAGACTGGAACGTAAATCGCCAAGGAAGAGGAAGAGAATAACAACGACCAGAACAATTCCCTCTCCCAGCACTTCAGTCACGGTATGTATCGCCGCATCCACAAGTTGCGAACGGTCGTAGTACGGAACAATCTGGAGGCCGTCAGGAATCATATGCCGCGTATTGATTTCTGCCACACGCTCTTTGACTCGACTGACAATTTCCTTTGCGTTACCACCACTGGTCATCAGAACGACGCCACCTACCGCCTCTGAATATCCGTTTTTCATCATGGCGCCATATCGAACTTCTGTTCCGATACGGACATCTGCCACATCACGGATATAAACCGGCGTTCCGCCTGTCTCTTTCAGAACGATATTGCGGATGTCATCGAGATCGCGAATTAGTCCCACACTACGGATCAGATATTGTTCTGCGTGTTGCGGCAGAACGCCCCCGCCTTCATTCGCATTGTTGTGCGATAGAGCGGAACTCACATCATGAATCGTCAGGTTGTAATAATGCAATTTCTGAGGATCGACAAGAGTTTCATACTGCTTGACGAATCCTCCGGTGGAGTTAATTTCTGCAACACCGGATATGGAGCGCAGCAACGGTCGAACAATCCAATCCTGGAGAGTACGCCGCTGGATGAGTTCCTCTTGTGTCAGCACATGCTTGGCTTCCGCTTCACCTGGAACTTCCAACGTGTATTGATACACCTCACCCAATGCATTTGTAATGGGGCCGAGCACCGGAGTTACACCCTCCGGCATACGATCTCGCAATTCCGCGAGGCGCTCAGAGATCATCTGGCGTTCACGAAAGAGATCACTCTCATCACTGAAGACCAGCGTAATCAGCGAGAGTCCCGGCTTATTCAGCGAACGCATGTCCGTCATACCTGGCAACCCAGTCATGGCGATTTCGATAGGTACCGTAACAAAGCGTTCTACTTCCTCAGGACTTTTCCCAGTAGCCTCAGTCGCAATCTGAACCTGTACATTTGCAACATCCGGAAAAGCATCCACAGAAAGATGCTTTGCCGCATTCAGGCCAAAGCCAAGCAGAACGCATGTGACGACAACCAGGATGAGACGCTGCCGCAGAGCGCCTGCGATAAGGCGTTGCAGCATACTTATTCGCCCCCTTTAATGGCCGCCTGCTTGCGCTGATTGTTGAGATGGAAGGCTCCATCCAGAACCAGAGAATCTGCTGCGGTAATGCCACTGACAACAGCGCGACGGTCATTTTCCTCCGCACCAAGCACCACTTCGCGAAGGATGTAGCGTCCCTTCCCGATGCGCACGAAGACATGATCTTTGTCTTCTTCACGCACCACCGCAGTGTTGGGTATTGTCAATTGCTTTTGACTCTTGCCAGTAAAAGCCATGCTGGCAAGCTGATCGGGCTTCAGGATTCCCGCAGTATTTGCAACGTCCATCCGCACGGCAATGGTCCTGGTATTGGGATCCACAATCGGCGATACGAAACTAAGCTGGCCGTGGATATCTTCCGTCTGCAGCGCAGGGATACGAACGACCACTTCCATCCCCTGCTGCAGCACAGCACCCTCTTCTTCAGGAACATTGGCTACGATCCAGACACTGGAAAGATCGGCAATCGTAAAGGCTGGGTCAGCAGGCTGCACTACCTGTCCTACCGTCACGTCGCGTTTCAACACCGTGCCTGAACGCGGAGACACGATCGGATAATCAGCACTCAGTCTGCGATTCGTCTCCACTTGATGAATTTGTGCCTCGGTCATTCCAAAACCACGCAACTGTGTTCGATATGCAGCAACTTCGGTCGCAGCCTGCAACTGTTCTGCACGCCTACGTTCCAGTTCTGCACGACCGATGACATCCGCTGCAACAAGTTGTTCCGCACGCAAAACTCCGGCTGCTGCCAGTCCTTGCTGCGATTCCGCCTTGATCAGTTGCATCTGTGCATCGGAAAGGTCTGTGCTGTGAAGTGTGGCTAGAACTGCGCCGGCATTGACCTTCTGCCCCTCAAAGACAATCAGCCGAAGAATTCTTCCGGCAACCGGCGACCCAACACGCGCAATGCGCCGCGCATCTGTTTCCACATGCGCTGCCACTTGAAGTGTTCCAGTTGAGTCTGTGATTTGCGCCGTACCCACCTTCAGGTTGTTTGCCAGTTCCGCGCTCACCGTGACGATGTTAGGGTCCTGTGGCTGCGCTACATTTTTTTCTTGGATCTTTTGTTTGCATCCCGCGATGAACGCAAGAGAACACAGACACATCAACTGAAATTTTGAAAAGCTTACTTTCACGGCGTAACTCCAGACGGCGCTACCGCACCGAGTTCTTCTAAGTCGACCAGCGCTGATTGGCGTGCGTATCGGGCGTCCAACAAATCACCTCGAACACTCTGGAGAACGCGCTGTGCGTCCAGCACCTCCACGATGCCTCGCTCGCCAAATCGATACGCCGATTGCGCAGCCTGCACGGCACTTTCTGCAGCATGCAGTGGGCCCGCTTCAAGGCTTGAGACCTGCTCATCGGCCAATTGATATTGCTCATAGGAACGTTCCAATGCCGCCGTAATTTCAATCTGACGTTGCTCCTGAACCGCATCCGTCCGCGCAATGGTCGCCTTCGCTTCTTCAATCGTGCCTCTTCTACGGTCAAAAAGTGGCAGCGGCACGGTGATGCCGGCTCGCCAATAACGAAGGTCTGGTTGATTTTCGAACTCCGCAAATGCCGTAGGCTGCGGGATACGAAGCGCGCGCTCCCGCTCCAACGAAGCCTTTGCTGCCTGTCGCTCCTCTGCAGATTGCAAAAGTGCAGGATGACTCCGGAAAATGTCGCGCCGAAGATCAGCAAACGATGGCAATGCCAGTCTCGGTTCCAGGCTCCCCTGCGGATTCAGATTCACTTCCGCGGGCGCAGCAATTACCGCCCTGAGATTCGCGATTGCCTGCGCGTATTCCAACTGCGCACTGGTTACCGCAAACTGCGCGCGTGCCAGTTCCGCAGTTGCACGCGTCAACTCCAGCTTGCCCTTTTCCCCTGCGTTTACCTCGACCGTGACGCGCCGATGCAGATCATTCACCAACTGAAGGCTCTCCATGGCATTGGCGGCCCCCTCTCTTCGATGGAGGGCTTCATAAAACGCATGCCGTGTATCTGCATCCACGGACCGAAGGACACCCTGTCCAGCCCAATGGCTCGCCTCACTTGCATGCTCCGCAACACGTTTGCGCGCACTACGTTCCGATGGAATTTCAATAGTCTGTGATCCGGCATAGTGCTGCAGCAGCCCCGGGACGCCTGGCGTTGCAATGGGTCGCGCATACTGTCGTCCTGCAAATATCTCTACGCTGGGATTACTGTAAGCGCGCGCCGTCTTGATTCCAGCCTTTGCTGCCGCCACATCTGCCTCTGCCTCCTTGAGGTGAGGACTGTTCGCATGTGACATGGCAAGAGCCTGATCCAGAGTAAGTGAGAGACTAGCCTTGGAATCCGAACTCACAGTGCCTCCGCCAGACGATAGAGATTGTGCTGACAGCAGAGAACAGACGGAGAACAATGTTCCAGTTATAGCTATGCAAAAACGCTTCACATTTGAAGTGATGGCAATTCCATTGCCAAATCGATATCGCCGGAAACAGCAACGTTTAAACCCATTCCGAATACGCCGGCTGTTCCATTTGGGACAGCAGTGTCCCGTAAAGCGCAGCGGCTGATCACGGTCACATCACTCAAACCTTGGGAAATTAAGCGTTGCAGCCTTGGCTATTGAATTGCACTTACCAGGCCGGTGTTTTACTCAAACCACTTCGCATATCACGCATCTCTGCCATCGGCACGGCTCGCTGGGATAGGAGCGGGGCGCCTGGACAATGCGTGGGACAATAGGCCTATGAAGCCCATGGAGAGTATGCGCACCAGCAAGATGAAAGCAGCACTGATCGTCTGCCTCGTTATCTTGCTGGCCGTTTTCACATGGTTTATCCCGCCCCGTGCAGAGTGGCTTCATAACATTCTCCATCACCTGAATATTCTTCCTTTTATGCTTGCTGGATTGTTCTTCGGCTGGCGTGGAACACTGAAGACAATCCTGTTTGCAATCGTCCTACAAACACCTTCCATTTACCGCCACTGGCGCGCCGCACCGACCGATGCGCAGGACCAGATTGTCGAACTGAGTACATTCGGAGCCGCAGGTATCATCGCTGGTGTTTTGTCAGATCGTGAACGAACACTCCGCATGCGTGTGGAAGCGACTAAGCGCGAGTTGGAAACAGTGCACTCCGAATTGCAGCAGAATATTGAGCATCTTCGAAAGACTGAGAGATTAACCGCCGCTGGGCAGCTTTCGGCAAGTCTGGCCCACGAGATTCGCAACCCGCTGGCGAGCATAAGTGGTGCCGCCGGAATTCTGTCCCGCGGACATGCCTCCGAAAGCAGCCAGAGAGAGTGTCTGGAAATTCTTACGAAAGAGTCTCAGAGGCTGAATAAGTTACTGACAAATTTTCTTATCTTTGCAAGACCGCGGCTTCCACGGCTTCAACAGGTGGAAGCGAATGACCTGTTGCGATCTGTGGCTACCCTTGCGCAACATGCGACTGCGGAACGTAATATCAAGCTACAACTGAATTTGATTGCGATCCCGCAGAAGATTACCTGTGATCCAGAGCAGATTCGGCAATTGTTGCTGAATCTACTTTTGAATGCGATCCAGGCATCACCAGAGGATGGCATCGTGAACATGACAACATCTCTCACCGCAACCGATCTTGTGATTGAAGTAAGCGACGAAGGTGAAGGAATCACTGGACAGGTTGCGGAACGGATCTTCGATCCATTCTTCACAACAAAGGCAAATGGTACGGGTCTAGGTCTGGCGATTGCAGCGACAATCGCATCGCAGCATGCTGGAGCTCTCACGTACAAATCTAATCTGCCACAAGGCGCCTGCTTTCTTCTTCAACTTCCGTTGACCGCGACGCATATCCCGTCCAATCTTGTGGGAGCCGCATAATGAAGCCGAATCATATTCTCGTGGTAGATGATGACAGCAGTCTTCGTCGTGTCATGCAGATACAGCTTGAAGAAGCTGGCTATGAAGTCACACTGGCAAGTGATGGTGGCGAAGCCTGCAAGTTATTGGCGTCAGAAAAACCTCCGCTCGTCATCACTGATCTCCGAATGCCTACAAGTGGAATGGAGCTTCTCAGTTTCATTCAACGCGAAAATCTGATGACCACGGTCATTGTCGTAACCGCCTTTGGAACTGTGGAAAGCGCTGTCGAGGCAATGCGAAGTGGTGCGTACGACTATGTGACCAAGCCTCTGGATTTTGATGCACTACTGCTGGTCGTACATCGCGCTATGGAACGGCAGAACCTTCTGGAAGAGGTTCGAACGCTGCGCTCTGCATTAGACCAGCGTTACGAGTTCAGCGGTATCATCGCCCAGTCAAAGAGCTTTCTCCGCGTACTTGATCAGGCAGCACGTGTCGCAGAACGAGATGCCACGGTCCTGATTCAGGGTGAGACAGGAACAGGCAAAGAGCTGATTGCGCGCGCGATTCATCACAACAGTCGTAGACATAGCCGTCCGTTTGTCGCCATCAACTGCGGGGCGATTCCCCGCGATCTTGTGGAGTCAGAACTCTTTGGCTACCGTCGTGGCGCCTTTACAGGCGCCGTCAGTGATCGCCTTGGACGCGTGGAAGCAGCCGATGGTGGAACGCTGTTCCTGGATGAAATCGGGGAACTTCCACTGGATGCACAGGTAAAGCTTTTGCGCTTACTACAGGAAGGTGAAATCTCTAAAATCGGCGCAAATAAACCCACGCACGTGAATGTGCGCGTGATTGCTGCCACACATCGAAATCTGCAGGCCATGGTGGAGGATGGGGCCTTTCGCGAAGATCTTTACTATCGCCTCGCTGTCGTGCCGCTTTTCATTCCGCCCCTTCGAGAGCGTCGCGAGGATATCCCGTTATTGCTGGCGGAACTGTTTGAACGTTCTCGCCAACGCCACGGACTTTACGACATCAGCCTTTCGCAAGGGACACTCAAACGGCTCGTTGCGTATCGGTGGCCAGGAAATGTACGTGAGATGGAAAATGTTCTGGAGCGTTTGATCGTGCTGGCAACCCATAGTCTGATCACAGAAGGTGATTTACCAGAAGAGATTGCGCGGCCATCGCAACATGCGCCACCACTGTGGCCCGATCTGCCAGAAGAAGGGATCAGCCTGGAAGCGGTGGAGAAAGACCTAATCAGCCGTGCCCTCGAGAAATTTCATGGGAACCAGACACACGCTGCACGATACCTCGATATCAGCCGTCGCACACTGATTTATCGCATGGAGAAGCATGGTTTGACTTCGGGACAGGATGCGGATGCTGTGCGCGATATTCGTGCCTGAGCGCCATGTAAGCAAAACTGGATAATTGCATCTCGTTCTGGATCATGCTCTACTGTGGCCATTGCGTAAGCTTCTTGCATTGGCGTTGCTGATCATTTTTGGATTCAGCTTTGTTCCGCCGCTCCTGGCTGCGACCGGTAGCGAATCGACGTTGCCTGCCTGCTGCCGCAAAACTGCGAAGCATCATTGCATGGCAATGCAGGATGATTCCGATCCCACGGCACATGCTTCACATACAGAGTTACGTTCACGCATGGATCATTGCCCATGCTGCGGTGTGCTGGGGTCAACCGCTGTCCATGTGGATGCCTTTGCTTCCACTACATTTTCCGGCAACGTCACGCCGCGCTCTACGCGCTCGGGTTTATTCCCGCAGATCTCGATCTACTCTCTCGCAGATCCGGTCTATAGCCATGGTAAACGTGGTCCCCCTTCCCATCTCCAGGCCTGATTCACACACGTTTTGACTTCATCAGAAGGGGCGTGTGTAAGACACGTTTCCTTTTCCATGGAGATTTTCATGCTTCAGTCCGCACGCACATCCGTGCTCGCTGCGCTTCTTCCTTTAGCCGCAGTGGCTATCTCATATCCTGTATTTTGCCAGGAGAGTCTTACCAGCAGCTCCCTCACTGGCCGCGTCGTCGATAGTACCGGCGCACTTATTCCGTCGGCCCAAGTGTCTGTTGTCGCTTCCTCAACACGACTTCGATTTAACGCAACTACAGATAACCGTGGTCGTTTTCGAATCCCTTATCTCGCCCCCGGAAACTACGTCATCACCTCGCAAGCTTCGGGATTCAATACGGCATCTACTTCAACACAATTGACCATTGGTGGCTCCTTCGACGTCACCTTGCAAATGACGGTAGGAACCGAAACCACGACCTTGTCCGTCATCGCGGAATCTCCGATTCTCGAACAGAATCGCAGCCAGATTTCAGAGACCGTAAGCCAGGCCGAAATAACACAACTTCCCTTTAGTGGACGAAATTATCTGGACCTTGCGTTACTGACACCGGGCGTAAGTCCCACAAACACGGCCAGCGTGCAAACCTTCGCCGAAACATCCCCAGTGATCGGACAAGGCTATTCCATCAATAGTCAACGGAATTTTTCCAACAGCTTTGTTGTTGATGGTCTATCTGCGAACGACGACGCTGCTGGCCTTGCAGGCAATTCCTACAGCATGGACGTTGTGCACGAGTTCCAGGTGGTTACATCTGGCGGACAAGCCGAGTTTGGCCGTGCTATGGGCGGCTATTTCAACATTGTCACTCGCAGCGGAGACAATGACCTGCATGGAACGGTATACGGCTTCCTCCGCAATCAGCGCCTCAACGCTTCCAATGCACTCTCACGAAGCAAGCTTCCGCTGACACAAGGCCAATACGGTGCAAGCCTTTCGGGTCCGCTCAAAAAAGATCATAGCTTTTTCTTTGGCAACTATGAGGGGCGACGACTGAATACCAATGGAGTAGTTACGATTAACCCGGCACAGGCTGCAGCCGTGAATGCTCGTTTGGATGCCATTGGCTTCACTGGCCCGCGGCTTACCGTGGGCACCGGGCCAACAACGCTGTACCCAACAACAGGCCACACTGATAACGCGTTTGTTCGGTTTGATCATCGATTTAGCGATGCAGACCAGTTCATCGCACGCTATAGCTACTATCGTTTGAATGCAATCAATGCTCGCGGGGTGGGTGCGCTTGCCGATGTGAGTTACGGCACGGCCGTAATGGATACCAACCATACTGTCGCCATCAGCAATGTGGCTATGCTTTCGCCGCGTACGTTCAACGAGACGCGTGGCCAGTTCACATGGGATAGTTTGAATGCTCCATCAAATACTCAGAACAGCCCTGCGGTTGTCATCAGTGGTGTGGCAACATTTGGCCGCTTCTCTTCTTCACCAACAGCGAGGAAGAATCTTCTTTACGAAGTAGTGGACAACCTTGTACTGCAACGAGGAGAACATACCTTCAAGACAGGAATTGATTTTCTGTTTAACGATGACACGATTACATTTCCCATGTCGATCGCGGGCTCTTATACCTTCGCATCTCTGAGCGCATTTCAATCTGGCGTCACCACATATTCGTCGTACGCACAGAATTTCGGAACGCCCTTCGTACGGCAGAACAATCCCAATACCGGCTTTTATGCGCAGGATGAATGGAAGGCAACGCCGGCGCTCACAGTGAATCTAGGCATTCGCTATGATCTACAGTTTCTGAGAACCATTCAGACGGACACAAACAACGTATCTCCTCGAGTGGGTTTTGCATGGTCTCCCTTTCGCAGCCGCACTACAGTGATCCGCGGAAGCTACGGCTTGTTTTACGACCGCGTTCCACTGCGCGCACTTGCGAATGCACTGCTCTCTGCAAATAATACGACCGACCCCTCGCAAGGACGGCTTCTGCAATATAGCTACGTTCCCACTGACACGGGTGCGCCGGCATTTCCCAATGTTTCCACCACGCCTAACCCGGGTTCGAAAATCAGCTATGCCCTGATGAACCGTAGTATTTCCAACGCTTATTCCGAACAGGAAAGCCTCGGAGTTGAGCAACAACTATCACGCACAGGATCGTTTGGTATCAGCTATCAACATGTGCGGGGATTGCATCTTCTATCGTCGTACAACACGAACATTAACCTCGATGGAAGCCGCCCTGACAGCACGCGCGGCAATATCAAACCCTATGATGGACGCTTCGACTCCACTTACGACGGACTTGCCGTATCGTTTGTCGAGCGTCCCGTTGCGTGGGGCAGCTTACGCGTTTCGTATACATGGTCGAAAGCGACGAACAATGTCGGCGAGTTCTTCTTCAGTTCTCCCAGCAACAACTTCGACTTCAACGTAGATCGCGGTCGCTCAGACGATGATCAGCGCCATCGAGTTGTTTTCGACGCAACGCTAAATTCGCCAACCTCCCCTGCACACGGCACATGGGATCATGTGACGCATGGCTGGAAGTTAGGTGGCATCCTGCAGTACTACTCACGTTTGCCGTTCAACATTGTGACCGGAGGGCAGACAAAACAACAAACAACGCAGCGCCCTTGCGCATTGGGGTACAGCCTAACGGCCAATGCTGGCACTAATCCTTGTACCGAGGCCCTTAAGGGAGCCATGATTGGGCGCAATGCGGGTGTTGGCTTTGATTTCTTTAACCTGAATACACGGCTTAGCCGCACCTTTGCACTGACAGACCGGTGGCGGTTAGAGACAATCGCCGAAGCTTTTAATGCACTGAACCATCGCAATGACATGATCCCCAACGCAACCTGGGGAACAAATCCCTATCCTACAACTGCAAACGCTTCCTTCGGGCAAGCAACGGCCGTAGGCGATCCACGCAGTGTGCAGCTTGCGCTGCGCATCAGCTTTTAACAGAAACGAGAAGGCCGATGGCGCACTACTCGCCATCGGCCTTCTCTAATTACGACTAAGCTGTGGTTGATGCCTGAACGGTAACGCCACCCTCTTTTAGTAGCCGCTCGAGAAACGTCAGGACATCGGCCCGAACCTCATCATCTGAGGCACCATATTCCTCTGCCAACTCATTGACTAGAGCATCCAGCTTTCGCGGCTCTTCCAACAACTCCCATGTGCGACCGCCAGTAGGTGAAAGGCTGATACACGTTCCTGTATCCGCACTCATCATCACAAGCTCTTCTCCTACCCACGCACTGAGCCATCCCTCAGCACGACCAATCACACTGTCACCGCGAATTTCCGTCGCCATAGCCTTCAGCATAACGCAGCGCCGTCAGCACGACGCAATCTGGCGACTTCATACCGCTGATGGCGCTTTTGGGAGCCGGATCACACATCTGGCGCCAGCCTCTACGTGGTCGTCAAAGTGAATTGTTCCCCCCATGCGTTCAATCACCAGCTTCGAAACCGAGAGCCCCAACCCGGTTCCTGTGTGCGCAACACTATCCCGTGCACTACTGGTGAAGAAGCGATCAAATACACGTTCGTGTTCTCCATTTGCAATCCCTGGTCCCGCATCCTCTACGGAAACTTGAATGGTTTGAGCGTTGGCATCGCATAGGGAATAGCAAATGCTCAGAGTTCCATCGCGTGGAGAAAACTTAACTGCATTGTGAATCACATTCATCAGAGCAATCCGAAGCAAACCTCGATCGGCTCTCACTCTCTTGTTACCAATTGATTCACCGTCCTGATGAACGAGAAGCCCTTTTTCTTCTACTAGAACTTCAAGCAGGTTCAGAACTTCATCCACTAAAGCTTTCAATGGCCACGCTTCAGACTCTTGTCCTCTCTGTGTAGTCTCGGCTCGCGCAAGAAGAAGCAGGGCATCGATAGTCTCACTTAGCCTGGAGGTCTCTTCCAGAATGCTGCTGAGTGCCTCCTTGCAATCTGCGTCTCCTGTCTCATCTTCAAGCGCTACTTCACCAATTGTTCTCAGTGCCGCGATAGGAGTCCGCAATTCGTGGGCTGCATCTGCGGTAAAGCGCTGCAACTGTTCAAACGATTGCTCTAATCGATCCAGCAGATGATTAAAAACAAGGGCGAGCTGTCCCAATTCATCCTCTGGATTCGCGACCTCCAGTCGATCATGCAGGTTCTTCGCCGTAATTCCCTCTGCACGCGCCGCCATTTCTTCCACTGGTCGCAGAGCACGCCTTGCGATAGCCTGCCCCGCTGCTCCCGCGATTAATAAAGCAATCGGAATCGCAATCACCAACACCACAAGGAACTGGATCATGCGCGCTCGGAGGGGTGCCAGACTGTAAGCAAGGCGGATAAGAACCTGCTGACCATTCATACCGTGAATATGGCTAATCAAAAGCACATGTGTTCCGTTTTCAAGACGGATCAGACGTTCATTGAAATCGGCATCGCCCTCACCCGGACGAGTAGGCCCTCCCAGGCTCATATTTCCAAGTGTGGGACTGCGATACAGCACCTTTCCATTGCTATCGCGCACCTCCATCAATCTGTCGACTAATAGCCGCGATTGAGGGCGCGAATAGTAATCCTGACGAAGCTGCAATACTCCAGCATGATCGAAGTAAAGAAGCCCTTCGGCAGTTACAACATCCTGGATTTCATCATGGACAATCTGCTTGGTCAGGACTGCATATTGAAACGCAAAGACAAGCGCCGCGTATACAACGAGAAGCACTGCCAAAACACCGACATACCAGAACGTCAGCCTGGTTCGGAGGTTGGATGGAAGCCATCGCATCAGGGCAGAGGCTCCCGAAGACTAAAGCCTAATCCGCGAATGGTTTGTAGCAGCTTCACCGAAAAGGGATCGTCCACCTTGCGGCGCAAACGTGCAATCTGCACGTCGATCACATTGTCAATTGGCGTAAACCGCGACATTTCTCTCCACACATCCCGAGCCAGCATTTCTCGCGACACTGTGCGTCCTCGATTCTCTGCAAGGTACAGCAGGAGATCGAACTCGCGTGCCGTAAGATCAAGGATATCTCCGCCACGGGATGCGGTTCTTGCTTTTCGATCCACGCAAAGATCACCGATGGATAGAGCAGAAATCTCTTTCGATGGAAGAAAGCGTCGCAGTAAGGCATCGATACGGGCAAGCAATTCAGGAAATGAAAACGGCTTGCCAAGATAATCGTCCGCCCCGGTATTCAAACCCGCCACGCGATCTTCGACAGAATTGTGCGAGGTAAGGATTAGTACCCGCAGGTCTATTCCGTCTTTGCGTAGTTGGCGCAGAATATCCAGACCGTTACGCTGTGGAAGCGTCAGGTCTAACAGAAGCAAATCCGGGTGTTCGCTGTGGACCAGGAAAAAGCCTTCCTCTGCGGAACCTGCGGCAATCACCTCATAGCCAGCCGCCTGAATACCCGATACAAGGGCATCTGACATCTTTCGATCGTCTTCAATAATCAGAATTTTCGAAGATGGCTGCGCCATTCCCTACCCTCAGTTCACATCATTTCGCAACGTGGAACAGGGACACAAGTGCCCATTTAGAAATGTCAGAAAGTTGTCAGGCTTTGTAAGGGAAGATAGTGGTCCACTCCGGTTGAGCACATCTGCTCCGGAGCGTACGCGTCCATGCGCCAAATCTCCACGACTTTGGTCGTCCAGCCGCCTGGAGTTGCCACCGCCACCCTATTTGCATTCCGCGGAGGCTGGTAACGACAGATGTTCTTCCGAAATTTACTTGCAGCAAGCTGCCTCCTCTTTTTACCCGCTCCCATATGGACTCAAATTACAGCAGCGCCATCGCCACAGGGTCCGTTGAGCTTATCTCAGGCGGAAAGCATTGCCGTAGCGAATCAACCTCGCCTGCTTGCCGCGCAACTTCGCGCACGGGCTTCCGCACAGCGCATACGTGAGACTCGCTCTGGACTTCTACCCATCATTGCATTCAATGCAACCGGAGCGGTCGTCGCCGATACCGGCAGTTCCACCGCCGCCGGCAATATCACCACATCGGCAGTATCTGATCGCTTTGCGTACGGCGGAAATCTTTCACAGTTGGTTACAGATTTTGGCCGCACCAGCGCATTAATACGTTCGACACGTTATCAATCCGCGGCCCAAAGTGACCTGGCGACTCTAACGCGTGCACAAGTTCGGCTCAATGTTCGAGAAGCTTATTTTGGCGTGCTTGGTGCAGAGGCTGTCCTTCGAGCCGCGCAGGCGGCACAACAGAACCGGCAGCTTATTTCTCATCAGTTAGAAGCATTGGCACAGAGCGAACTTCGCTCCACGCTGGACGTGAACTTTGCGAAAGTATTGGAGAGTGAAGCGGAACTAGCTGTCGTTCGCGCACAGAGCACCGTTTCACAACAACGTTCCCGCCTCGCGACAGCCATGGGAGAGTCACAAACGATTCACGCCTCGCTGGCTGAACCGACAACTCCAGATGCGCTCCCCACAACACCGGAAGACCTGCTGCAACAAGCGGACACTCAACGCGCGGACCTTAGTGCCATGCACGCACAGCAATTGGCAGCAGAGCAGTTCGCACAATCGGAAAAGCGACTCAGCTATCCCACACTGAATGTTTTGGCGGCAGCGGGGCAGGTTCCCTATCACGATCACACACTGCACGACAGCTATGCCGCAGCGGGCTTCAACCTCAACATCCCTGTCTTCAATGGTGGCCTGTTTGCAGCGCGGCGTGCAGAAGCACAACTGGAAGCCACAGCGCGCGCGCACGACACAGAAGTAGTGCAACTACAGGTGAACGAACAGGTACGCAATGCATGGTATCGCGCCGATGAAGCCTATCGCAGCCTCGACGTGACGGCGCGCCTTGTGCAACAAAGCAAGGAAGCGCTGAGATTGGCACAGAACCGCTATGACGCAGGTCTGGGCAGCATTGTTGAACTAAACGAAGCACAACTGAACGAAACTTCGGCTGAAATCAGTGCTGCCGATGCGACCTACACGTATTTGTCGCGGCACGCCGAGCTTGATTTCGCAGCAGGACTCCTGAACTAAGAGGGCGACTATCGTGAGAAACAAAAGTGGCTTGATTATGGCCGCCTTGGCCACACTGGCAACGACACAGGGCTGCAAATCGACAACTGCACCTACAGCAGTAACACCGACGGTTCCCGTAGCCATCGCTGCGCCAGCCAGCCTGGAAAACAACCTCGTACTCTCCGCGGAGTTTCGTCCGTTTCAGGAAGTGGACGTGATGGCAAAGATCGCAGGCTATGTGCGATCTATCAACGTCGACATAGGAAGTCACGTCGGACAGAATGCCGTCCTCGCGATGCTTGACGTACCTGAAATTCAGGATGACGTCGCGAAGGCAAAAGCAGGCGTATCTGCTGCGGATGCAAACATCGCTACGGCCCAGGCCGCCGTACAACGGGCTGAGGCAAACTCCAACATCGCAACGCTATCTTTCAAACGCATCAGCGACGTTGCCAAGCGCGATCAGGGCCTGGTGCCACGGCAGGAAATTGATGTCGCCCAAGCGAAACAGCTGGAAGCAGTAGCGCAGCTGGCCAGCGCAAACTCGTCCCTGCAAGCAGCAAAACAGGGTAAGGCACAAGCGCAGTCAGAATATTCACGTGCACAAGCTATGTTGCAGTACGCAACCATTCGCGCTCCGTTTACCGGCGTTGTGACCAAGCGTTATGCCAACACCGGCTCAATGATCCAGGCAGGCATCTCATCGCAAACGCAGGCGATGCCTGTTGTGCGACTTGCGCAGAACAATCTATTACGACTTGTTCTTCCTGTTCCAGTCAATGCAGTCGCAGAGATTCGGAATGGGCAAACGGTAGATGTAGAAGTCACCAGCACGGGCCGTAAGCTGCAGGGAAAAGTCACTCGCTATGCCGACTCTGTACAAACAGCCACACGAACCATGGATACCGAAGTCGATGTGCCCAACCCTGATGGCGCCTTGGTTCCGGGTATGTATGCAGAAGTCCATCTTCATCTCGCGAACCATCCCGCTGCATTGAGCGTGCCACTTGATGCAGTAGATGGATTAGGAACAAGCGTGCAGCAGGCTTATGTAGTACGCGATGGCATTGTGCATCTTGTCACAGTGCAGGTTGGATTGCAGACAGCGAATCGCGTAGAGATTCTTTCCGGACTCGATAAAGGTGACAAGGTCATCGTAGGACGACATACGGGAATTTCAGATGGTCAGCGCGTGGATGCACAACCTGCTGCTTACGAAACCAAAGGCAACTAACAGAGAGGCGAGCGAAAGCCGATGTCATCCTTTTCCATCCGCAATCCTTACCTCATCGTAGTGCTGTGCCTTGTGATGATGCTCCTTGGTGCCGTCAGCATTGGCGACATGCCCGTGGACATGTTTCCCGCGGTGAATCTTCCTGTTGTGGCTGTTGCAACGTTTTATTCCGGCATGCCACCGCAGCAGATTGAGGCCAACATCACCTATCATCTGGAACGCCAGTTCACACTCGCGTCTGGTATTGATCACATGGAGTCGCGTTCGCTTCCCGGCGTGTCTCTCATAAAGGTGTACTTCCGTGCGGGTACGGACCCGGACGCGGATGCCGCCAGCATCTCCTCGCTTGCAAGCAGCGATCTTCGCGACATGCCGCCAGGCACATATCCTCCCATCGTTCTGAAACAGGATGCTGCCAGCACACCGGTTGCACTGGTTACACTCAGTGGCTCCGGGTTAAACGAAAGCAAACTTAAAGACATAGGCCAGAACTTCGTACGTAACCAATTGGCAAGCGTCGCGGGTGCGTCGGTAACGCAGCCGTTTGGCGGACGGTGGCGGCAGATCATGCTCTATGCCGATCCGTACAAGCTAGAGGCCAATCAACTCAGCCCCATGGATATGGTTCGGTCTGTGAACGAAGCCAATGTCATCCTTCCTGCGGGTGATGTTCAGATTGGCCGATATGACTACAACATCTATACCAACTCCATGCTGAAGGGCGCCGAAGACATCGCTCAGGTGCCGCTGAAGATGGTAGGCCAGGCCCCTGTCCGCGTAGGTGATGTGGCAACACCACAAGACTCCTTCGGTCTGCAATACAACATCGTGCGCGTGAATGGCCAACGTGGTGTTTATCTCCCCATCTTCAAGCAAGGTGGTGATTCCAACACCATCGCCATCGTCAACGGCGTAACTGACACTCTGAAGAAGCTCGTGGATGTTCCGGCTTCTCTCAAAACAGATGTCGAGTTCGACCAATCCCGTTTTGTAAAAACCGCGATTGAAACACTTGTTCACGAAGGTGGTGTTGGTCTATTCCTCACCTGCTTGATGATTCTCATCTTCCTGGGAAGCCTCCGTGCAACGGTGGCTGTATTTTTCTCTATTCCGTTGTCGTTGCTGACAACCTTCTTTGTTTTGAAGATGACTGGAAGTTCTATCAACAGCATGGTCCTCGGAGGATTAGCGCTTGCGCTCTCGCGCCTGATTGATAACTCGGTCGTCGTTCTTGAAAATATCTTCCGGCATCTTGAAGAGGGGGAATCACCCGAAGTCGCCGCAGAAAACGGTGGCAAAGAAGTCGCCCTCCCCGTATTGGCCGGAACGCTCACCACAGTGGTGGTCTTCTTCCCCGTCACCATGCTGTACGGTGTCAGCAAGTTCCTCTTCTCCGCTCTGGCTCTTGCGGTTGTCATCTCACTCTTTGCTTCATACTTTGTAGCGTTGACCGTAGTTCCTCTCTTCTGCGCACGATTCATCAAGAGTCCGCATGGTGAGGTTGTCCATGAATCATCAGAGTTCGAAGCGGAAATTAATGCCTATGCCAAGAGCACGCATCATGGTCCCTGGGCGCGCTTCAATATGGCTTTTGCACACGGATTTAACGCACTCCTGCATCGTTATGATCGGCTTGTCGAACGAGTCCTTGGGCGTCCATGGCGGACGCTGGCGGCGGCCGGACTACTGCTGGTTGTCTCGCTCTGCCTCTTTCCGCTCCTTGGACTTTCCTTCTTCCCACGCATAGATGCAGGCCAGTTTGTCATCAGCTTCAAGGCTCCTTCCGGAACAAAACTGGAAGCAACTGAAGGTGAAGCAGAACGCATTGAAGCGATTGTTCGTCGCATTGTTTCCAAGCATGACCTCGGAATGGTCGTCACAAACATTGGTGTTGACCCTGGCTTCTCTGCCCTCTTCTCTCCCAACGCGGCAATGCATACGGGATTCACACAGGTCGCTCTTGCGGACAATCACACGATCAGCAGTTTCCGCTATATCGATGAAGTAAAGGCGGCTATTGCAAAGGAAATTCCTGAAGTTCAAACGTTCTACTCTTCCGGAAGCCTGGTGGACGGCGTTCTAAATATGGGGTCTCCTGCGCCCATTGATGTCCGCATTACTGGTAACGATGTAACTGCTGACTTTGGATTGGCGCAGAAACTCGCATCACAGATCCGTCAGATCCATGGCATTGCTGACGTATATATCCCACAAGACATCGACTATCCTTCGCTCCGCATCTCCGTAGATCGCACACGCGCCAGCCAGCTTGGTTTAACAGAAAAGGAGGTTGTCTCCAACATCATCACCGCGCTGACATCGAACCAGATGATTGCCCCTTCCATCTGGATCGATCCCAACAGCGGGAATAATTATTTCCTTACCGTCATGTACAAGGAAGGTCAGATCAGATCACTTGAAGATCTGAAAGCGATTCCCCTTCATGGCACAAACATCTCGCAACCCACGCGACTCGACATGGTGGCGAAGATCGAACAGTTCAATGCTCCCACGGAGATGGATCACACACAGATTCGTCGCAATCTGGATATCTACGTGCGGCCACAGGAAGAAGATTTGGGCAAGATCACGGCAGCAATTCAGAAGATCGTGGACGGAGCCAATCCCCCGCGCGGCATCAACGTGACGCTTGCAGGCAGTGTGACTTCTATGAACGCTTCCTTTCACAGCTTTGCCATCGGCCTAACGCTTTCCGTGGTTCTTCTTTATCTGATTCTCGTTGCGCAGTTCCGTTCATTCCTGGATCCGTTCATCATCCTGCTGGCATTGCCTCCGGGAATTACGGGCGTCATTCTTGCCCTGTTGCTATGGGGCACCACGCTCAATGTCATGTCCCTGATGGGTGTCGTCATGCTTGCCGGCATTGCACTCTCCAACAGCATTCTGATTGTGGAATTTGCACATCATCTGCGTGCACAGGGGATGCAGGTGAAAGAAGCGATTACACTCTCCTGCCGCGTGCGTCTTCGCCCCATTTTGATGACTTCCCTTGCCACACTCATTGGACTTCTTCCCATGGCGCTGAAATTGGGTGAAGGCAGTGAGTCGTATGCACCGCTGGCCCAGGCACTCATCGGAGGATTAACGCTGTCCGTACTGCTAACGATCTTCCTGGTGCCTGCTGGTTTTTATCTTGCCTATGGACGACAGGACTCAACGAAGCACGCATAAATTCTCTGGCGCGCTTAATGTTGTCGCACGCAGACATAGCCGGGCTGGCTTCGCATAAAAGCAGAAGCCAGCCCTTGCATCAGCGTTTTGCAATGCGAAGATGGCCGTGCTGCAAAGCACCCGCCTTCGCCGTCGCTATCAGTGGCTATTTACTGAACCAGTTCCAGGCGCGTATGTGAAGCTACCACCCACGCTGTTCCATTTAAGTGCGTCGCACTTTGTGCTGAGCTGTAAACGATGTTCGATGGAGCCATCCACGTGATCGTTCACCGACACAAGATCACTGATGCCAATCCTGTCGCCCCTCTGTCTACACCCACAAATCGATGCATAACGTATTGATCGAATCATGCTGGAGCTTGATGTCCGGTACAAGTCGTCACGTCCCCCTGACATACGCACATACTGTTAGAAATCTGCGTAGACGCTCTGATAAGAACCGAGTAGAGTGATTGGCTCAATACGTATTGGATGGGTAATTCACGTCATGCTGAGGTAGGAATGGCAAAATCGAAGGAAGTTCCCGCGAAGAAATCCTCACGGCCTCTCCCGAAGTCGGCAGGTTCACCAAGGAAGACCAAAGTAACTGTCCCTGAACCTCTTATCCCCTTTGCAGGAGACCGCCCCCTTAACGAACGCCGATCCACCGGCAAGGCTTTCCGTATCAAACTGCCGCGTGAGACGCACGCCAACTGGGTTCGCCAATCGGACTTCCCCGGTGCAGTTGAAATCGTAATGGAGGGCAACAAGGGGCGCCTTGAGAAGTATGTTCCCTTGCGTCTGGCTCGGATGGCCGCATCCCCTTTCTCGTTCTATCGCGGGGCGGCGGCTGTAATGGCCACTGATCTCGCATCAACGCAGATCACGGGAGTCATGGCCGTTATTGATGGCGATGCACACATCAATAACTTTGGCCTTTATGGCACACCGCAACGGGACATCATCTTCGATCTCAACGATTTCGATGAGGCCGTGATCGGCCCGTGGGAATGGGATCTGAAACGCCTTGTCGCCAGTGTCAACCTGGCCGGGCGTGAAAACGGTCTCAACGCCCGGGAACGCGCCACGGCCGTCCGCCGCACCGTGCGAGGCTATCGCGCCAATCTCAATCGCCTGGAGAAACTTGGTGTTTTGGAGACCTGGTACCTTCACGCTTATCCGGGCCGCGAGAATCCTCTGGGTAAGGTCGATCCGAAATCAAAAGCGATCTGGGCCAAGGCCGTAGGCAAAGCGGAACGTCAGACGAATCAAACGTTGCTCGGCAAAGTTGCTGAAAAGGTTAATGGACACTGGCGATTCCGAGAGGATCCCCCCATATTGACCCGGGTCGACTCATCCACCCGCAACGCCGTTGAGAAGGCACTTGTCGAATACGCTGACACGTTGCACCGCGAACGAAAGTTTATGCTCTCACGCTACAGAATTGCCGACGTCGCGCATCGGATAGTAGGAGTCGGCAGCGTTGGAACCAGAGCTTATCTGGCTCTACTCTTCGGAAATGGGGATAATGATCCGCTCTTCTTGCAGGTAAAGGAAGCCATTGTTCCAGCCCTTGCGCCTTTTATCGAACGCCGCGCAGACGGGCAATTTTCTCACGAAGGAAAACGCATCGTCACCGGGCAGCGGGCTCTGCAAGCATCGACTGACGTGATGCTCGGCTGGACCCAAATTAACGGTCGCCCGTTCTTTGTTCGTCAAATGAAGAACATGAAGGGCTCTATCCCCATCGAGTGGCTTTCTGGGGATGCCTTTTACTTCTATGTATGGGCCTGCGGTGCAATCCTTGCCCGTGCACACGCACGTACCACGGACTCTGCTTTACTTGCTGGCTATTGCGGTAATTCTGGCGTTCTCGATGATGCGCTTGCCACTTTCGCCGAATCCTATGGCGATCAGACGGTGCGCGATCATGCTGCCCTCGTCCAGGCAGTCAAAAACGATCGGGCAGTACAGCAGATGATGGGCAAATAAAGCACAGAACAAATAGGGGGAAGCCGTGGAACCACAGACCAACATGATTCCAGACCTGAACACCATACCCGACCCGAATCAGATGCCCAGGTCACGCCCTTTCCTTTTGATGGAAGGCGGTCCACTCTATCGAATCGAGACCCGTGTCGGGTTAGTGCGTGCCAATGCTCCACTGACAATACGTCGCGCTTTTGTGGCGATCTGCCTGACCTGGCTGCCGTTACTCATCTTTACCCTTTTGCGAGGCACGGCATTCAGTGGGGTACGAATTCCTTTCCTGCAGGACTTCAGCGCCTACGGCCGCTTTCTCCTCAGTATTCCATTGCTACTGATCGTTGAACTCATCCTGGCACCCCGAATTGCCGAGGCTGCCGAGCAGTTCCTCCTCTCCGGAATCGTCACACCCAAAGATTACAAACGGTTCGACACAGCAGTCGAAGATGGTCTTCGACTGCGCGACTCTGTCCTCGCCGAAATCGTAATCGCTATCCTCGCCTACGGTTTCACTTTCACGACCTACCGCACATTGGCTGTCCACACTTCCACCTGGTACTCCACAGCAAAACCGGATGGGAGTTACGGACTTACAGGAGCTGGATGGTGGGAACTCATAGTCTGCGTTCCCCTGCTACAGTTCCTACTTTTGCGTTGGTTATGGCGAATCTTTCTTTGGTTTCGCTTCCTGGGACATGTCAGCAAATTTGATCTTCAACTTTTCGGCCCCCATCCGGATGCCGCTGGAGGACTTGGCTTCGTGGGTGAAGCCCAACGCTTCTTTGGACTACTCTTCTTCACCTATTCCTGCGCAGTCACCGGGGTAGTGGCCAACGAGATCCTTTACGGCGGCATAAAGCTCCAACACTATGGACCTGCCATCGCCGCCTATGCGATCTTCTGTCTTCTATTCGCTGCTCTCCCGCTTATCGTTTTTACTCCCAAGCTGCTCGTGACGAAACGACAGAGCCTTCATCAATATGGCGCACTCGCCACCCTCTACACGGGCTCCTTTCATCGGCGGTGGATTCAGGGTATTAACCCGGGAAAAGAAGTATTACTTGGCAGCTCCGACATCCAATCCCTCGCAGACTTAGGCAACAGTTTCAACTTTATCGAGAACATGAAGCCACTGCCGATTGCCCCTAAGGATCTCATCAAGCTAATCCTCATGGCTCTACTCCCCATGGCATCTCTTCTTCTTTCCATCATGTCACCCAAGGAGATTATTCAACTACTCATGAAGGTCATGGTGTGATTTCGCTTGCATAGTCTTGTCTTACTGCGCATATCCCGTTGTCAACGGTTGGTAACGCGACAGGCGACAATCGTCAGTTTGTCATCAGGCTATCGTCCGCGGATGAGCTGGAACATTTGGCTTCGGTAACTGAGGTTAGGTTAGCGAGAGATCAATTTGTCAGTGGCGCTAAATGCTTTCCAACCCTTCAGCGCCAACGCCGACTGCCGCAGTCTTATAAAGGCATCGCGCAAGACCCCTTCGTGCCAGAAACCGGCACACAAGATGTCTTCTCCCGATGACTTTATCTTCCCGAACGCCGATGGTGGATTCATGGACACGGCGAACTACCGCACCCGCGTCCTCCAACCGATTGCGGACGACTTGAAGATTCCCAAGCTTAACTTCCAGATCCTCCGGCGGACCATCGCCACGCGAGCACAGAAGCTGGGATCAGTGAAGGATATTCAGTCACACCTGGGGCACTCGCGGGCCGACACGACGGCCAACGAGTACATGCAGGAGCTGCCGGAGAGCGTGCAGCAAATGGTAGGAAGCCGCGCCTGATTGCGGCGGGTGAAGGCGGCTTGCACTACACAATCGAGCCACTGAACATTCCAACCGGGAAGGGTGAGATGCAAACAACCCGCGTTGTGTGGGAGATTCGATCCGTGGCAATGCACGTGAGATCCTATCAAGCATCGAAGGCGACGCCGAAGGTAGAAAGCCGCTCAACCGCGTAGAGGAAGCAGCCCAATTCCTACCCGCGGAGCTGGCCAACGGGCCAGTGCCAGCGCGTGAATTGATAGAACGTGCCAAGCGTGATTTAGGCGTCAATGAACGGAGCTTGCAACGAGCACGCGAGCGGCTGGGAATCGAAGCAACGAAGACGGGCTTTCAAGGCGCGTGGGTATGGAGCTACCTAATCAGTCCCGTCTCCCAGGCGAACGAGCAATCAATTAGCCCGATGGAAGTTCAGATAGGGAGCCATCTTGTTCGTCAACAAAGGAAGGTTCTCATTGATCCAAGCTAGCCCGTTGCTGAACTTGTCGAACTCCCGCATATAAAGCTCCGGCCCGATCTTGTCGCTGCTGAGATTGCCCTTCTTCATCTGAATGATGTGAAACGCTTTATCGCTGAACTCTCTGAGGAAGGCATAGATGCCGGACTTCTCATCGAAGAGAAATTGCGATTCCTGCAATGCCACGGTGAAGCGCTGGCTCGACGCCTCAGTTTCAGGATCATTCTTCCAATCACCCAAAACGACCTTCATGTAGAAGTCGAGGGCAGTTTTGAAGATGGCAAACCGCCTATCGTAGAGGTCAAGTCTTAGCTTGTCGCGCGCGGTCTTCCACTGCTGGTAAGCCACTACGCCAACCGCCAAGGCGACGAGCGGGCTTGCGAATGGTGTGACATAAGTCAAGACGAAATTGCTGGGATTCGCAGCTGCGTCGAAAATCATGTGGTTTCCTCACGCCTCTAAAGACACCATTACATATATGTGTTGCCTTTGGATATCTATGGGAGTCTATGGTCGGGATTGTGACGACAAGACGACCGAAGGCAACGTGTAACAGAGGAGTAGAGGAGATATTGTCTTTGCGGAAATCCATTCAAACCGGGCTTGTGTCGGACTTAAAAAGAGCTTGATTTCCCGCTCGACTCTGGCAATCCCAGCAGAAACCCGGGTCTGACTCAATCCAATCTCAGGAGAAGTGGCGCTCTACAAGCCCGCGCCGCCTCAGACTCCAATGCAGGAGAGCGATAGTAGATTAGCGCTCGAAATGCGAGCAGACAAAGCAAGGCTGCGGCGACCGCGACGAGCGGTTCCCAGGGCTTACTCCGCCATGAGTGGAAGTCCTGTGCGCACGCTATGACAACTACTCCAAGAACGGCGCTTGAGAAGCCGAGTGCGACCTTCTTGATGGCTCGACCGACATACGTTTCCACGTGCATAAGGATAGCGCCACGTGCTACCTACGCCGGTTGATTCACACGTGTCAGACAAGCTCTATGTCACGCCAGTGTCACGTCATGCGCATGTCACGCAATGCGCGATTGCTAAATTGCTGATTTTATTGATTTATTTGGTGGGCACAGCAGGATTCGAACCTACGACTTCCACCGTGTGAAGGTGTCCGAAATATGGCCGGACGTTCATTCTAAAGGCTTCATAAGCCGGTGGAGTGGTCAAAAACCGGCCTAAAAGGCCCCCATTGCAACAAGAATGCAACAAGAATCCGATGTGGGCAAGGGCTGACCGTGAGGGATCAGCCCCATCTCTTTTTCTCCTGTACCGCTGCTCACACAGGATTGCGTCACACAGTTTTGCGTGATACAACTTTGCGTGATGGATAATCCTTTTGAGTTCGGCAGAGAGCTTGGCACCGACGAGCTGGTGGACCGCCAGGCCGAGGTGACCGCCGTCATCGAAACTCTCCGCCAAGGAACCAAGCTCTTCCTCATCGGCCCCCGCCGCTTCGGCAAGACATCGATTCTTAAGACGGCTGAAGACCGTCTTGTGGGCAAGAATTCCGTCGTCCTCCGCTTCGATGCGGAGAGCTTTCCCTCGCTCGATCTTCTGGTCTCCGCTCTCATTGCAGCAGCGGCGAAGAGCCTCAAGGGGAAGGTCGAGCGGGTCGGAGACCAGATCACGAAATTCTTTTCCAAGCTCCGACCGGAGCTGAGCTTCAGCATCACCCAGGACGCATGGAACGCGAAGTTGGGCGTGAATGTCGCCTCAAGCCAGGAGGCTCATGTCGGCCTTTTGGTCGAGGCTCTCAACGGCCTAGAAGCACTCGCCGCCGACCAGCCCGAAGGTCGCACTGTGGGCCTGATCATCGACGAATTCCAGAAGGTCATTGAGATTGGTGGCTTGCAAGCCGAATCGCAGATTCGCGCTGCAATCCAAAGACATAAGCGCGTGGGTTATGTCTTTGCCGGCTCCAAGACTCGGATGCTTACCGACATGACAATGGACGCGACGAGGCCCTTCTACCGGCTCGGCCAAATCCGTTTCATCGGCCCGGTTCCCAGCGAAGACTTCGAGGTCTTTCTCAAGGGAAAGTTTCGCGCCGGGGGCTTCCGAGTCGACGATCCAGACGCGATCACCCGCATCCTGCAATTGGCTGAAGATGTCCCCTACAACGTGCAGCTTTTGGCACACACTTGCTGGTACGAATTACGGAACCAATCGGCCACGAATCCAGCCTCTCTGACACCCGAAATTGTCGATGCTGCGATGCTCCTCATCGCCCGACAATATGACCCCTTTTACACCCAGATCTGGTCGGCTCTGACGGCCATCCAGCAGAAGACTTTGCTCGCCGTCATCAGCGAGGCCGGGGCGGGTCTACAGTCCCGCAAAGTCTCCCAATTCGTCGGGCGAGGGGCATCCACTGTCCAAAGGTCGGTGGGGTCGCTGATCGAGAAGGACATCTTGCGCGAAGAAGAACACGAGGGTGCCACGAGACTTCGCTTTGAAGACCCGTTCTTCTCACAATGGATTCGCGCATTTCCGGCGAGAGCTGCCGGGCTGATTCAAGCTTAGTCTTCCAAAAGATAGCTGGGAGGTTTCCCGTAGAGTTCCGCCAACAGCATCAGCTCCATCACATCGAGCCGCCTGTCTCCAGACTCCGTCTTGGATATCCATGAATGAAACATGCCCAGTTGTTCGGCCACATCCCTCTGCGTGAGGCCAGCTTCTTCACGAGCTTTAATCAGTTTTGAGAGGAATTTGTCGTAACGTGGCTGATACGGGACCGTTCTCGCCTTGCGTGATCTCCGAGTTTCACCATCCGCAGGCTGGGCCATCAAACTAGTGTGGGGAGGCCCTTGCGCTGTTTCCTAATAGGAAACAAGATAGAGACTGAAGGAGACGCGACATGTCGACGGAAATCTTGGACTGCCCTGAAGTCGTCGGTAAGACAGTGAAGTCTCTCAAGCTCTTTATGACCGGGTCGGTCTCTAGCGAAATCCAGCTTGAATTCGCCGATGGCACCACCTTCTCGGCTTCTTGTGAGAGCCGTCAGGCCGTCAAAGCGGCCCTGATTCAGACCGGCGTTGGAGAGCCGGAAGTCCTAAAGACGTACGCCGAATAACTGCCGTTATTCCTGTCAGAAATAGCTCTCATACCCGAAGTTATTGGACTTCGCTCGCTGACGGACTTAGTTTTTGCGCCATGCTGACTTGCTCAAGTCGGCGGAGGTGCAAACGTGACTCGTCCCTACCCCATACTCCGATCAGATGAAGGCTCGCTTCGGCTGCCTGTTCGTCTCGGTTCCCCCCAGCGTGTTCGCGCGGTGCGTACTGCCAATCGTGCGATCGTCAAGGAGCGGATTCTCCGTGTCGTTCGAATCCTCTTCCCCAGCCTTTTCGCTCTCTCTCTCACCGCCGTAGCGCACGCGCAAGGGACGATGGACTTCTCCGGGGCTCAGACCCTGATGGGGACGTTCAAGACAAGCTCCCAGTGAAGGAGTCGGGCGTCTTGTGCCGAGGCAATAGGGGAACCTGCTGCCCACACGTTGAGCCCAACGTAATGGTGATATCCGCCAGCCGCGATGAACAAAGCGCTCTGCAGGCTCCACGTCATGATCGTGAAGCCCAGCACTTCGTGGTAGAAGCGAGCGGCCTCACGCAGATCACCAATGTAGAGATGCACGTGTCCAACGGTGGTACCTGTAGGCGCCCCCGACCACGGCCCGGAACTCGCTGCCGACAACCCCGCGAGATCGAGCTGGACTCCGCCGCCGATCAACTCATTGCCTTCGACCCGCCAAGTGTTGCGCGGTCGATCTGCATAGACCTCGATGTTCAAACCATCTGGGTCGACCAGATAGAGAGCTTCACTGAAAAAGTGGTCGCTCGATCCGTAGCGGATCTTCATGGAATGCAGATGGTTCACGAAACTACCTAACGCTCCACGATCTGGCAGAAGGAATGCCGCGTGATAGAGACCGAGACGACTGCGAGGAACCAAAGGAAGGATGCCGGGAAGTTGTCGCAGTTCGAGCAGAACCTTCCCGTCTACACCCAACTCCGCCACTTCGCTTCCAGCGTTGATCGGTGCCAGGCCGATCACATCCTGATAAAAACTCAAGGAACGTTCGAGATCGGATACAGCAAGGGTCACACGTCCAACATGAATCTCGTCCGGCAGACGGTACGACGGAGGTTGAATGCCAACCGTGGCAGCAGCGACATAAGAGTGAGTAGCAGTAGACATGAAGCAATCTCCAAAAAGCTCTGGCCTCCGCGAGGCGAAGGCCAGGGCGTCAGGTTCATTTTTTCCGTTTGATCGGCTTCCGTATGGAACCGATTCGACGTCGAGCGAGCTTTTTTGCGGTACTGGAAGAGCGAACCTCTGGCCAGCTACGCATAGCGATTGTGATGGAGTTGTGGAGCTGTTCCGTGGAGATCCCGCTGACAGCTTGTACAGAGATGCCGTGAGACACGGCGTTGAAGTAGAGCGCAAGCTGATCGATGTCTGTGTTGCGGGGCAGTTCACGTTGCTTGATCGCGCGTTCCAGCAAACTACGGATGATTCCGAACCCTTGCTCGCGGCTATCGCAGAGGGCTTTCGACACGCGGTTCGATTCTTCACTGCCGACAAGCGCGCCTTGCACAAGGAGACAACCTTGTGGTGTCCCAGCAGCGCTCTGGAACGTGGCCAGTCCACGAAGATAATGCTCCAGGCTTCCCCGTGCCGAAGGCAAAGCGAACGCAGGAGACACCGCTGCGCCCAAGCGTTCCTTGTAGCGATCAAGGGCTTTTAGAAACAATTCTTCCTTGCTGCCAAAGGCAGCATAGAGGCTCGGCTTCAACACTCCGATGGACTCAATCAAGTCCATCAATGTTGTGCCTTCATAGCCCTTGCTCCAGAAAAGGTTAAGCGCTTGGTCCAAAGCCTTCTCTGTATCGAATTCTCTTGGCCTGCCGATCGCCGTAATCCCTTCCAATCAGATGAATAGTTGACCTATCGGTATAGTACGCCATTGACACCAGAGAGTCTACCCCACATAATTGGCTAGCGGGGTAGTTTACCGATCGGTCAACAACGGGAATGGAAGAGGTGTTTCATGTCCTCGGAAATTCGATATTTCAAACCAAGGAGATGAAATGCGCTTCAGCTTGTTCGGTCTGTTCGGGCGCAATAAATCCCGTACGCAAGAGAAAGGCAATGGAGGAAACATGGCAGGAAGACTTAATGGCAAGGTAGCGCTGGTAACGGGCGGAAGCTCGGGTATTGGCTTGGCAACCGCGAAGCGCTTTATCGCGGAAGGCGCAACCGTCTACATCACGGGTCGCAAGCAGGAAGCTTTGGACGCGGCGGTTCGCTCGATTGGCGGCAACATCACCGCAGTGAAGGCAGATTCCAGCAATGTTGCTGACCTGGATCGCGTGTACTCGACGATCAAGAACAAGAGCGGCCATCTGGACGTTCTCTTTGTCAACGCCGGAATCGCGGCTTTCGCTCCGCTTCCCGGCGTGACTGACGAGCATTTCGACAGCATCGTCAACACCAACCTCAAGGGTGTTGTGTTCACCGTGAAGCAGGCGCTTTCCGTCCTCGCTCCCGGAGCCTCGATCATCATCAACTCCTCAACTGCAGCTTTCAAGCCGATGGCAGCATTCGGTATCTACAGCGCGACCAAGGCTGCGGTAGCTCAGTTGGCTCGTGTATGGCTCCTTGAACTGAAGGAACAGAAGATCCGTGTCAACGTCGTGAGCCCCGGCATGGTCGATACCCCCGCCATCGACGGCCTTGCTGGTGAGCAGGCGGCTGGCATGAAGGCCCACGTGGGTTCTCTGAACCCCCTTGGCCGCATTGCGAGCCCGAATGACATCGCATCCGTCGCTCTCTTCCTCGGTTCCGATGATGCTGAATACGTCAACGGCGTGGACATCGTCGTTGATGGTGGAGCGAACCTGGTCTAACCATCTCTCCCGTGGCGTTCGTGCGCCACGGGAGATTTCTTTTGTTGCAGTTCATGGGCCTGCTTGGAGGGCGACCGGCGTGGGAAACAGACTAGATGGAAGAGTAGCGATTGTTACCGGGGCTTCGAAAGGAATCGGCGCTGGCATCGCGCGTGCGCTCGCGCTTGCAGGTGCATCTGTCGTCGTCAACTACGCCTCAGACAAGGAAAAGGCCGAAGCCTTGGTCACCGAGATCAAAGCTGCTGGAGGGAACGCTGTCGCCGCCCGCGCAGACATCTCCAAAGCGGCCGAGGCACAGACTCTGGTCAATACGGCAATCGTGCAGTTCGGCAGGCTGGACATTCTCGTCAACAACTCCGGTGTCTATGCCTTCGCTCCACTGGGTTCCATCAGCGAAGAGCACTTCCACCGCCACTACGATATCAACGTCCTGGGACCGATCCTTGTGACGCAAGCTGCGATCAAGCACTTGCCCGCAGGCGGAAGCATCATCAACATCGGCTCCGGCGTGAGCCGCATCACGCCGCCGCATTCGACGGTGTACACCGGCACCAAAGCCGCGATTGATGCCCATACCGGAGTCTGGGCGCGCGAGCTGGGCCCACGTCAGATTCGCGTCAATTCCATCAATCCCGGCCTCGTCGAGACGGAGGGCACACATGCGGGTGGCTTCATTGGTTCAGAGCACGAGACATTCATCGCTAATCAGGCTCCTCTTGGCCGTACTGGCAAGGTTAGCGACATAGCCCCACTCGCGGTCTTTCTGGCCTCTGATGAGTCCGGCTGGCTGACCGGCGAAGTCCTGATAGCCAGCGGCGGAGTGCGTTGATTTCAACGTTTTCTCCCCGCTCCAACTCTCAATTTGCCTTCCGGACTGTGGCTCATCCGCAGCCGCGGAAGTCCTAACCGGTAAATCCAAGGAGCAGCAATGCGCTACAAACTGTTAGGCCAACACACTGGCATACGGCTTTCGGAAATCATTCTCGGCGCGGGCATGTTTGGCCTGAAGTGGGGCCACGGTGCTGACATCGAGGAATCACGGAAGATCTTCGACGGATATGTCGAAGCGGGCGGAAACTTCATTGACACGTCCGACACCTATCAGTTCGGCGAGTCAGAAGAGTTTCTTGGCGAGTTCATCAAGCCCCGCCGCGAAGAGCTCTTCGTAACGACCAAGTTCACGATGAGCGTTGACCCGAAGGGCGGCATTCTCGCCACCGGCAACAGCCGTAAGGCGATGGTTCACTCGCTCGAACAAAGCCTCAAGCGTCTCAAGACGGATCGGCTCGACCTCTACTGGGTTCACTTCCCAGACGCGCTGACGCCCATCGATGAAATCATGCGCGGGCTCGACGACCTCGTCCGTGCGGGAAAGATTCTCTATATCGGTCTTTCGGATTTCCCAGCATGGCGCGTCTCCGCAGCGTCCGTCTTGGCCGAGTTGCGCGGCTGGACGCCCGTCGCCGCTCAACAGATCGAGTACAGCCTCATCGAGCGCACCCCGGAGCGCGATCTACTCCCGATGGCTGCGGCACACGGCCTCGCTACCGTTGGCTGGTCGCCACTCGGCGGCGGTGTGCTAACTGGCAAGTATCGGAAGGGCGAGAAGGGCCGCAACGAAGGTATGGGCGGCCGCGTGTTCCAGCCGGAAAACACTCCGCAGCGTACCGCCATCATCGACGCCTTGGAAGCTATCGCGGCGGAGATCGGTTCCAATCCCGGCCGCATTGCGATCGCTTGGGTCAACACCAAGGGAGTCTGGCCAATCATCGGGCCCCGCACACGTGAACAACTGGATGACAACCTCGGTGCATTGGAGCTGACGCTTTCACCTGAGCACATCCAGAAGCTCGATGAAGCCAGCGCCATCACCTTGGGCTTTCCTCACGATCTGCTGTCCACTCCATCGATGCGAAATCGTATGACGGGCGGCAAGCTCGATTCGTTCATTCAGCCATCGGAATTGGCTCGCTAACCTCTGAGGGCACTCTCGGACATCGATCACCTATCACACCAAACACAAGACTGCCACGACATTGATCCTAGTGGGTATATGTTCCATGCACATCGATTAGGAGCCAAATCGTGGCAGTCGCAAAATGTAGTTTTTCGAATCAAGCTCTGGCCTTCAAAATCGAGCCGAGCTGAACCAATCTAGCATTCCCCGGTCATTCAAAGTGGAGCACCAATACATGTCTCAGGGGGCCACTGAATTTGTCTCTGCCAGAGGTTCGATTACAAATCGCTGCCGTTACCCTCGCGGAAGAATTGAGCTTCACCAGGGCTGCCGAAAGGTTGAACATCACGCAACCCGGCCTCAGCAAACAAATTGCGGAGCTTGAGAGCCGCATAGGATTCGCCGTATTCGTGCGTGACCAGAAGAGGGTCGAACTAACCGAAGCAGGCCATGTCTTTGTACGCGGCTGCAAGGATGCGCTTGCTTTGCTGGAGAAGGCGGTCCGCACGGGCCGTGCCACGCAGGAGGAGATTCAGCCACTTGTCACCATCGGGCACAGCCCTTATGTGGACCCGGTCCTCGTATCCGCTTTGTTGGGGGTTCATCTGCCTCTCTATGCCAACCTTCGCCTTCGAGTTGAGAGTATGTTCGCGCAGGATCTCGTACACAGTGTGCTCTCCGCAGAGGTCGATATGGCGATCATCGAAGAGCCCGCGGACAGTCCACTTCTCACACTCGTTCCATTGGTGACGGAGCCCTTGTACGTGCTTCTATCCACCGATCATTCTGCGGCTCATCTTGCATCCGTTTCGTTCGAAGATTTTGGCAAGGTTGGATGGATGATGTTTCCGAAACGTGCGAACCCAACCCTCTATGAAAAGGTGATGGAGGCGGGCAAGCGGGCCGGTGCCGTGCCAGTCGAAGTGCATCACTATGTGACGCCGCATGAAGTCATTCAACTCATCTCCGAAAACTTCGGCGTCGCAATCATGTTCAAGGGAATTGCCCAACAGCTTGAGCGGAACGATTTGGTGGCGCGTCCGCTTACAGCGGCAGGGCTTCAAGTGAACATCCGCCTTGTGCTTCGTGCCGACCAATCCTCGCGCCTCGTCAACGAGTTCGGTCGGGCCTTCCTAAAGCGGGTCATTCCCCAAGGCCAGCAGGCAGAAATCTCAGGGCAGCTTCTGCTGAAACTCTGAATCGACACTCCGCGCAATTGGTGGGTCATTCCTCGCAGGAATAACTCACATACCAATTGGAATTGGACTCGGGGCATCGAGCTAGTCAATCCTCTTCCGCACAGCGGTACTAAAAACGGTGTGCCGCCGCAGGAGAGGACATGTCAGCCATTGGATCGATTCCAGAGCAAGACCCAGATGTCATCTCTGAGCTGCCGAAAGCACAGCTCAGCATCGTGCCCCCAACTCGCCGCAAGGGGCCACACCGCGCGCTCACTCCGAACCCCGCCATGTCCGATCCGTTGCTGACCGTCGAGGATGTAGGACGGCGGTTGAATGTCAGTAGGGATTGGGTTTGGGATCACTGCTCCCGCAAGAAACCAAGACTGCCATTCATTCGGATGGGAGACGGAGCATTGCGATTCCGCGCCAGCGCAATCGAAGCATTCATCAACGAGCGCGAACGACTCTCAGCAATGCATACAGGTGGCCGACGCAAAGCGTAAAATTGAGGCTGCCCACCACTCTTTTCCCTCACAGAAAACGAGCGCTCGATGGGTAAAACAAATCAGGCAGGCTGGGTCGGCCTGCGCGGAAAAAAGTGGTACGGATACTTCCGCCGGACGGTCCTAGACCCAACAACCGAACAGCCCAAGGTGGACATTGTTTGTGTCCCTCTTGGCCTCAAAACCCAGGTTACGAAGTCCGCCGCGCGTGAAGCGTTGCGAATGGAAGTAGCCAAACAGACAGGTCAAAATCTCGCAGGCGGCCGGCTCCTAAAAGACAGTGCCACCACCTTCGAGTGGTTCGTTCGGAACCGTTATTTTCCGCTTCGACAGGGAGACTGGCGACCCGAGACAGCCAAGGAAAAGATGGCTCAGATTGAGATCGATCTGATCGACAAGTTCGGGATTTTCTCTCTCGAATCCATCGACAGATTCATGCTGCAAACGCATGTCAATCAGCTCGCGGATCGCTACAACCAGGACCGGGTAAAACAGGCCCGCTCTTACTTGAGATCGATCTTCGATGAGGCCATCGAGCAAGAGTTCCTGATGAAGGACCCGAGCCGGAAGCTGAAGATTCCCAAGAATCTCCGGCCCAAGGACAAGCAGGTTCTGAACTGGGATCAACTCTGGCTCATCCTTGCCAGCACGAACAGGCGTGATCGACTCCTGTTGATGTTGGATATGACCGCCGCTCTCCGGCCAAGCGAGCTCTTCGCGCTACGCTGGAAGTCCTTCGACAGCCGCAATACGCTGTCGATCACCGAAACCGTCTACCGAGGGGTCATCCGTCCCTTTGGCAAGACCAAGAAGAGTTTGGGGAAGATGCACCTTCCAGACGGGCTGGCTCACGAGCTCCTCCTTTGGAAGACAGAATGCCCAGATTCATCGCCCGACGCTTTCATCTTCCAGAACTCAGACGGAGGCGTGATGCGCGTCGATAACTACCGGGAGAGGGTTATGAAGCCCCTCGCTCTGCGGCTTGGTATCCCGCGACTGAACTTCCAGATCCTGCGCCGGACGATGGCCACGCAGGCTCAGAACATGGGGTCGGTCAAGGACATTCAGGCGCACCTGCGGCACGCGAAGGCAGACACCACCGCCAACGAGTACATGCAGGAATTACCAGAGAGCGTGCAGGCGATGGTTGGTTCCGTCTACCTCATGCTAGATAAGGGAACGCGGCAAAAACGTAGTCCTGACGAAATGCAACAAAACGCAACAAAGCCCGTCCGCCGGAGCAACGCTAAGTTGTTGAAAGGATTGGTGGGCACAGCAGGATTCGAACCTACGACTTCCACCGTGTGAAGGTGGCACTCTACCGCTGAGTTATGCGCCCCATTTCGGGATCCCTATAAATCCGCAACTGCTTTGATTGCAGATACATGGGTTGGATTTGTTCCATCGCCAACCCGAATTGGGATATTAACTTTATACCACAGTCTTACTCTTGTGGTGTACAGACCAGATGAGCGGTCGATCTGTCTCGAAATCAGTTTTTATGAATCGGCAACGTGAAGCTGAACACTGATCCATAACCTCTTTGGCTCGTGACGGTGAGGTTCCCTTGATGCGATTCGATGATGGCACGACTGATAGGGAGCCCCATCCCGGTACCTGGCTTTTTCTGGCTGTGTTCACGTGAGCGGTACAGGCGGTCGAAGACAAGCCCCTGTTCCAACGGATCGATACCGATACCACGATCCGCAACCGTTGCCACAATCATTCCCCCCTTCTGCTCCGCTGAAATACGTATGGGCGATTGAAGCTCTGAATACTTCGCCGCATTCTCCAGGAGATTGCACAACACTTTTGCAATCATGTTCGGATCTGCATCCACTTTCGGCAATGGAGGAATGGATATCTCCACAGGATGGCTCATCCAAACCCAGGCACTATTTTCCTTTGCTTCAGCCACAATATCTTTGAAATCGACAGGCTGAAAGTCCATGTGCACTTCTTTCGCTTCAAGCTGAGCCATCTCCACAGCCTGGCCTATCAACTGATTGATTCTGTCAGCTTCTTCATCAATGATTTTGAGTAGCGATCCCTGATCCTCTGCACTCACTTGCCCCATCAGCAACGTTCCCGCTGCCCCTTTGATCGAAGTTAACGGTGTCCTCAATTCGTGGGTAATCGAATCAAGAATTAGATTGCGTAGGCGTTCGCTTTCCTTATTAGCTTCGCTTCGAGCAATCTCTTCCAGTGCCTGAACGCGATCCAATGCGATCGCGGCAAGTCCTCCAATCGCTCGTAAAGTCTCTTGTGAAAGTTTCAGGCCCACCATTTCCAGCAGACCCCGTGGCCGAACGCCGGCTCGTATCGGAACATGAACCGTTCCGTCAGATAACACTTCTGGCTCGGACAGACTCAACGCGAGTTGCCTGAAATGTGGAATCTCAATTCCTGATATTTGCTGCTCTCCTGCTTGAAATACCCGATCTCCATCCAGCAGGTAGAGCGTTGAACCTTGTGCGTGGGCAGCGATGTTAATGAGCGACGGAAGAGCTTCCGTAATGTCAGCCAGTTTGTCCGTCCTCAGGAATTCGCGACTGAGTGAGAACAACACTTCCAGTTCTCGCTGACTTGCCTTTGCCTGATCCGCTTCGTCTCGCGCTGTCTGCGAGAGACGGCTCCCAATCACGCTGGTGGAAAGAAATGTAAGCAGAGTCAGCCAGTTTTGGGGATCCGCAATGGTAAACGTTCCAACCGGTGGGAGAAAGAAAAAGTTATAACAAGCGGTTGCAACCACAGACGCGACGACGGCATATCGCAACCTCAACTGGGCTGCCACAATCAGCACATACAGCACCAGCGTGAGAGCCACGGTAGTCGGATTTACGTGAAGCCATAAGCCGTATATGAGTAGAATGACGGCCAGAGCGCCAAACGTCGATAGCCAGTATGTTATCGTCACCAAGCGTCGTGAGTTCATGCGGGGAATTGTACAGCGTGCCTGAGACGGATGAACCCGGAAGGAAGTCTCCTGAAGACTGGCTCCACTCCAGCGAGACAGAAAAGGAGCGTGGCCGACTCAAAATCTTCCTGGGCTATGCGCCCGGTGTCGGCAAAACGTTCAGCATGTTGAGCGAAGGAATCCGGCGGCGCAGCCGCGGCGAAGATGTTGTCATAGGCATTGTAGAAACACACGGTCGTGTCGGTACTGCCGAACTGACAGACAAGCTTGAGCAAATTCCTCGCCGCCTGATGGAATATAAAGGCACCATATTTGGCGAAATGGATGTCGATGCCATTCTCGCCAGACTTCCCCAGGTTGTTCTGGTTGATGAGCTGGCGCATACGAACATTGAAGGCAGCCGTTTTGCCAAACGATATGAAGATGTTCTCTTCCTACTGGAAAACAAAATCGATGTCCTATCGACCGTAAATATCCAGCATGTAGAAAGTTTGACGCCTCGCGTGCAGGCTCTTACGGGCGTCACCGTTCGTGAACAGGTGCCGGATTGGGTTTTGGATCGAGCCGACGAGATTGTCATCAGCGACGTTACACCAGAGGCTCTCGTTACGCGTATGCAGCGAGGCGACATCTATCCGCAGGACCGCATTGAACGATCGCTTGCGAATTTCTTTCGGCGGGGAAATCTGATTGCACTTCGAGAGATGGCGCTGCAACGCGTTACGCGCGCAGTGGATCGCACACTCGACGAGTACGTCAAACGGAAAAAACTGGGATCGCATTGGCTGGTGGCGGAAAAGGTTGCCGTCTGCATCAGTGCTGGACCACAGGCTCGTGATCTCATTGCTCGCGGAGCGCGATTGGCAGATGCTCTCGATGCGGAGTTTTATGTGCTTCATGTCGGCAATGATGGAGACGCAGAAGAGGAGCGGCAACGGATGCTCGAAAGCAGCCTTTCTTTCGCGCGTCATCTCGGGGCGCAAATCGTCAGTCTTCCAGCCGGGGATACAGCGAAAGTCACAGGGGCATACATTCGAGATCAGCGAATAACCCAAGTCATCGTCGGCCGTTCGGCAACACATGGTTTACGTTCTTATCTCTACTATTACGCATTGCAGAAATTTATGGCAGAAGCTCCTAATGTTGATCTCCACATCATCACGCGAGAGGCACAATGAAACGAATTCTCGTAGTGGACGACGAACGGCAAATCACTCTGATCCTTCGCACCTCGCTACAAAGCAGCGGATACCTCGTTGAAACTGCAAGCAACGGATTAGAAGCTTTTGAAAAATTCGAGGCACACGCGCCAGACCTTATCATCACGGACCTTTCCATGCCAGAGATGAGCGGTCTGGAATTAACTCAGGCTGTTCGTCGTTTAGCCACAACACCTATTCTGGTGCTGAGTGTGCGCGACAGCGACAGCATGAAAGTGAAGGCACTGGATGAAGGAGCGGATGACTATCTCACCAAGCCTTTCAGCATGAACGAACTGCTTGCTCGCGTTCGGGCTTTACTTAGGCGTAATACTCCTCCCTCGCCTGCGGAAAACGCTCTACACGAAGGTGATTTTGAAGTCGATCTTGCGGCACACCGAGTCATGCTGAAGGGAGTCGAGCTTCATCTCACGCCCAAAGAGTTTGAACTGCTCGTTGTCCTCCTTCAAAATGCCGGCCGCGTGATGACACATAAAGCCCTGCTCCGGCATATCTGGGGCCCAGCCGGAGAGTCGCAACCGGAATACATTCGTGTCCTGATTGGCCAGTTAAGAAAGAAGCTGGACCGAGGTTTGGGAATACGCTATATCCAAAGTGAGCCCTGGATTGGCTATCGACTGGTAGCCGAAGGCACTACTGCCTCCGATTAAACCGGCTTTACAACTTCTTTACGACTTCCCTACGGACTTTCTACGCACCTGTCGCCTTCAATAGTCAGGGAGGCAGGTATGAAGTTCCGCATGAAAGAGTCGATACGTCCGATGGTGCTGGCATCGACTACCGTGCTTTCAGCACAGACGACGATCGTGGACGCCCGTCCCGCGCCGCTATGCACGCATTCAAAAAAGCGGACTCGCTTACTGAATCACACCTGCGCCCTCTGCTTCATCACATGCGCAGAATCTCGCCACACCTGGTTCAATCAACTCCACCTTCTCGGTGATACCGCAGACTCTGTGCCCCATGCACTGGTAACCGCCTCATCGGTGGCGGATATGCTGCTGGGGCACAAAGCAAGGAAGTTGGTAAGGAGACACTGATGCTCGATCTCGTTGCAATAGTTTCACTCACATTCGTCTTCAGTCTTGCTGTGGCCTATATCCACGGCTGTAACCGCCTCAAAGGAGTGCGCTCATGATTCTCAATGTGATTCTGCTTGCCCTGTCAGCATTGCTGATGGTTTACCTTGTCTACGCTTTACTTCGCCCGGAGAAGTTCTAGTCATGACTCTGAACGGCTGGCTACAAATCGTGATCTTCATCGCAGCAGTACTGTTGCTGGCAAAGCCAGTGGGCAGTTATATGACAGCAGTTTTTGAACGTCGCAAAACTTTTCTTGACCCCATACTGGCACCGTGCGAACGCATTCTTTACCGGGTTTCAGGGATCAATCCGGAAGAAGAGATGCACTGGACAAGGTATGGTCTGGCCATGCTGATCTTCAGCGCCGCGACCCTGCTTCTTACTTACGTTATCCAGAGAGTGCAAGCGTTCCTTCCATGGAACCCGCAACATCTGCATGGTGTCGAATCATCACTCGCCTGGAACACCGCAATCTCGTTCACAACCAATACCAACTGGCAGTCCTATACACCAGAAACGACCATGAGCTACCTCACGCAGATGCTCGCACTGGCGACTCATAACTTCTGGTCTGCTGCTGTGGGTCTCGCACTTGCCCTGGCATTCGTTCGCAGCATCGCACGTAAGGAAAGCAAGACCATTGGCAACTTCTGGTTTGATCTCACACGCGGCACGTTGTGGATTCTGCTTCCTCTTTCCCTTGTTCTTTCACTTCTGCTCGTCTCTCAGGGCGTCGTCCAGAACCTGAAGCCGTATGACACGGTGAAACTTGTGGAATCGCAAACAATCACCGGCAGCGATGGCAAAACATTCACGGTCACGACACAGAATATCGCGCAGGGACCAGTTGCTTCGCAGGAAGCCATTAAGATGCTTGGCACAAATGGCGGCGGCTTCTTCAATGCCAACAGCGCCCATCCATTTGAAAACCCAACCCCTCTCTCAAACTTCTTAGAGATGTTGGCAATCTTCTTATTGCCTGCCGGGCTTTGTGTCACGCTGGGCCAGATGGTCAAAGCTCCGAAGCATGGATGGGCGATCCTGGGCGCGATGACAGTGCTATGGTTTGCCGGAACATTTACTACCTATTGGGCCGAGTCCCACGGCAATCCGCTTATTCACAATGTCGATGCCAAAGTCTCGCAACTGCAATCCGGTGGCAACATGGAGGGCAAAGAAGTACGTTTCGGCATCACAAATTCCGCTCTGTTTGCTGCTGTCACAACCGATGCAAGCTGCGGCGCCGTGAACAGCATGCATGACAGCTTCACACCGCTTGGTGGTTTGGTACCGATGACAAACATCCTGTTAGGTGAAGTTGTCTTCGGAGGTGTGGGAGCGGGCCTATATGGCATGTTGGTGTTTGTCGTTCTAGCGGTCTTCATAGCAGGACTCATGGTGGGCAGAACGCCGGAGTATCTCGGGAAAAAAATCGCAGCCTTCGATGTGCAGATGGCCATGCTCTATCTGCTGATCTTTCCGCTGATCATTCTGGGATTTGCCGCAGTCTCCGTCCTGACGCCCAATCTGGGCCTGAGCAGCCTGGCAAATCACGGGCCGCATGGCCTGAGCGAAATCCTCTATGCCTACGCATCCGCAACCGGCAATAACGGATCTGCCTTTGCGGGCTTGAGCGCCAATACCCACTGGTACAACTACACGCTCGGCATCGCGATGTTCTTCGGCCGCTTCATGATGATCATTCCGATGTTGGCCCTTGCCGGGAATCTTGCGAATAAGAAGATCGTCCCTGCATCTTCAGGAACGTTTCCAGTGACCACACCGCTGTTCACCATTCTTCTTATTGGCGTGATCCTGATCGTGGGCGCACTCACCTTCTTCCCTGTCCTTTCGCTTGGCCCCATCCTTGAACATTTGTTGATGCGTGCCGGCCAACTCTTCTAGCTGAGAAAGAGATACGAAGTATGCCTAGTCAAGCAAAACGTCGCTCCTTGTTCGACCCACATATCATGCGTCGTGCGGTACGGGATGCGCTTGCGAAGCTCCATCCGCGCGTTATGATGAAAAACCCGGTCATGTTCGTTGTGGAACTGGGTAGCATCCTCACCACCGTACTGCTCTTCGTCAGTATGTCCACACATGATGGCCACTTTCGTTTCAACTTACAAATCACGCTTTGGCTGTGGTTCACCGTGCTATTCGCGAATTTTGCAGAAGCTATGGCGGAAGGTCGCGGCAAAGCACAAGCAGACGCTTTGCGTCAGGCTAAGTCAGAGACAACGGCTCATCGAATTTCAAAATCAGGCGTTCTCGAAGAAGTTCCCAGCTCTCATCTACGGTCAGGTGATGTCGTCCGAGTTAAAGCGGGACAGATGATTCCTGGCGATGGCGAAGTCACAGAAGGTGCAGCCTCCGTCGACGAATCTGCTATCACGGGCGAATCCGCACCGGTGATTCGAGAAGCTGGCGGAGACCGATCCGCCGTAACCGGAGGCACCCGTGTACTGTCAGACATCCTCACCGTCCGCATTACATCCAACCCAGGCGAGACGTTTATCGATCGCATGATTGCGCTCGTAGAAGGTGCGGAACGTCAGAAGACACCGAATGAAATCGCATTGAACATTCTACTTGCAGGACTCACCATCACCTTCCTGCTTGCGGTCGTTACTCTGCAACCATTCGCGATCTATTCCAGTGCGCCGCAGACGGCTTTCGTGCTTATTTCACTTCTGGTCTGCCTTATTCCCACCACGATTGGCGGCCTGCTTTCCGCGATTGGCATTGCCGGTATGGATCGTCTGGTACAACACAACGTACTGGCAACATCAGGCCGGGCGGTGGAAGCGGCTGGCGACGTGAACACCCTGCTGTTGGATAAGACCGGCACGATCACCATAGGCAACCGGCAGGCGTCCGAATTTGTACCGGCACCCGGCGTTACTGCGGAACAACTTGCAGATGCGTCCCAGCTTTCTTCTCTCTCCGACGAAACTCCGGAAGGACGTTCTATCATTGTACTTGCGAAAGAGCAGTACAACCTTCGCGGCCGTGAACTAAGTGAACTGCACGCAGAGTTCGTTCCCTTCTCCGCAATGACGCGTATGAGCGGCATCGAAGTGGAAGGCCGCTCCATTCGCAAGGGTGCTGTGGATGCGATTACCCGCTATCTCTCCGAACACAATTCCTCCATGCCGGAGCCCGTTCGTGTTGCGGTGGAAGAGATCGCGCGAAAGGGTGGAACTCCACTTGTCGTGGCTGAAAACGGCCGCGCACTTGGCGTCATTCATCTGAAGGATGTGGTCAAAGGCGGCATGAAGGAGCGCTTTGATCACCTGCGAGCCATGGGTATTCGCACCATCATGATTACCGGTGACAATCCTCTAACAGCAGCCGCGATTGCGCGGGAAGCTGGTGTCGATGACTTTCTTGCCGAGGCAAAGCCAAAAGACAAAATGGACCTGATCAAGCGCGAGCAATCTGAAGGCAAGCTCGTTGCAATGACTGGTGATGGGACAAACGACGCACCTGCACTCGCTCAGGCAGACGTAGGTGTTGCCATGAACACCGGAACGCAGGCTGCAAAAGAAGCTGGCAACATGGTCGATCTGGATTCCAACCCAACGAAGCTCATCGAAATCGTCGGTATCGGAAAGCAGTTACTCATGACGCGTGGCGCACTTACCACCTTCTCTATCTCGAACGATGTGGCAAAATACTTCGCGATTATTCCGGCGATGTTTGCTGGCGTGTTCCCTGTATTGAATGCACTCAACATTATGCATCTGCACAATGCGGAATCGGCTGTTCTATCTGCCGTGATTTTCAATGCGCTGGTCATTGTCGGATTGATCCCGCTCGCCTTGCGTGGTGTGAAGTATCGTCCCATGTCGGCAGCGGCTCTTCTTCAGCGCAATCTCATCGTCTATGGCCTGGGCGGAATCATCGTTCCGTTCATCGGAATCAAGCTGCTGGATATGGTCATCGTTGCACTGCACCTGGCGTAGTGCCAGAGACTGGAATCGCTCATGAAACTCGTACGCATCGCATGTATCTACACCGTGGTTACGGCATTTCTTCTTGGCATTGCATACCCCCTTGCCATCACCGCCATCGCTCAACTCATAATGAAGGGAAAAGCGAACGGGCAGATGGTGACACGGAATGGTGAAACCATCGGCTCGGCAATCATTGGACAACCCTTCACTGGCGATAACTACTTTCACAGCCGCCCTTCTGCAGCGGGTACCGGCTATGATGCGACTGCTTCCTCCGGATCAAACTATGGCCCTACCAATAAGTCATTAACGGATCGAGTCGCAGCAAGTGTCAAGACTGAGTCCGCGGGCTATCCCATACCAGTGGATCTGGTGACAGCTTCGGCGTCGGGCCTGGATCCCGATATCACTCCCGCCGCCGCGTATTATCAGGCTCCGCGTATTGCGCAACAACGTCACATCTCACAGGACATGATCAGCGCCCTGATCGCGCGACAGATTCAGCCACGGCAGCTTGGCATTCTGGGAGAACCACGAGTCAATGTTCTTGCATTGAATTTGGCTCTTTCGCAGATCCCTGGAAATGCCGCTCGGTAATCGTGTTACAGGTGCGTGGCCCTGTTTCCAGGGCCACGCACAGAAGATTAGAAGTAAGTAGGCACGGCTTCCAGGACGTTATAACTTTCGTCCACCATCGCGACATAGCGCCACTTATCAAAAGTAAGACAGGGATGCGATATCTCAAACCCAAGCATGTCTCCTACCTTGATATCGGCATCCTCCGGTATTTGAAGATACGCATGCTGATCCATTAGCTTGATGGTCTCCCATGCGGAAGAAGCGCGTACCGGATCCTGATGCGTACCAGGACGGAAATGCCAAACGGCTACAGGTAATCCCGCGTCAAACGCAACATCGCGTTTCCCCATCCCTACAATGGCAAGCCCCGGCTCCGGCACCGACTGCACATAGGCCCATACTTCAAGTGCGGATTGCAGCGTCGCACCGCGCTCAGCATCCACCTCTCTCGCAATGCTATTTCGCTGCCCGATCTCCTGCTGCGCAACGCGATAAATACCCGCGTCTGAGGTCAGATAACATCCGGGCCGCAGAACGACATCGACCTCGTCTCGCACAGGTGCAAAGACATCCGCAACCACGTCATACCAGGCAGACCCTGCGCCGCTCAGGATTACTCGTTCCCCCTGCGCAAAGGCTTCCTGCTTCTGCAATTGCTTCACAGTGTCCACAGCCCGGCCAAGATATTCCCGGATACCAGCTTCGTCCTTCAACACACCTTCGTAGACCTCAACACCGCAAAGCAGCAGGCTCCCCTGCCATTGCGCAATAGCATCCACCACAGCCTGCGTCTGTTCGTCCGTTCGAGTACCGGTTCGGCCACCATTGACACCCAGTTCCACTAGCACACGAAGCTGCTGCCCTTTGCCCTGAAAAAACAAGCCGAGTTGATGGACCAGATCCGGTGAATCCACCAACGTATAGAAGATCGCCCCCTCGGCTATGATGTCGCTTACAAATTCGAAATTGGCGCGCCCCACCAGCTCATTCGCCATCAGAATGCGCCGCACGCCATGAGCATGAGCAACCACACACTGCTGCGCCGTGGCCAGCGTAATGCCCCATGCGCCGGCATCCATCTGGCGGCCGAACAGCTTGGCAGCCATGGTCGTTTTGCCATGCGGCGCCAGAGATACGCCGTATTTCTGCACAAATTCCACCATCCAGCGGAGGTTGTGCTCCATCCGAGGCTTCACCAAAACCGCGGCAGGCAGGCTCAGATCCTCGCGCAGAACGTTCCATCCGCGCGCCCCCACCGCTTCAATCTCTTCCGTGGTCCTTAGACCACCAAACCCTTTAGGGAAAATCTGTTCGCTGGCCAAGCTGCCTCCACATTTGCGATGCTTTATCTGTGACTAACTTTGAGCATATCGTCGACGACCAGATCCAGACCAGCAGAGGCCACCATGCCAGAATGTGATCTGTTGATTCGTGGCGCACTTCTGATCGACGGCAGCTGCGACGCTGCCCGCGAAAGCGACATTGCAGTACACGCAGGACGCATCGCGTGCATCGACGCAGATAGTACATGGCGCTCCGAAAACACGGTCGATGCGAAAGGACTCGTGTTGTCGCCCGGCTTCATCGATACGCACACTCACGACGACACCAGCGTCATTGAGACGCCCGCCATGCTACCAAAGCTGACACAGGGAGTCACCACGGTTGTCGTCGGCAATTGTGGCATCAGCGCGTCGCCCGTGCTACCAGCAAATCCCCTGCCTGACCCGATGGAATTACTGGGTAAGCCGGCGATGATGCAGTATCGCAGCTTCGCGGACTATGTTCATGCGGTCAACGCAGCCAACCCGTCCGTTAATGTCATGGCATTGGTAGGCCACACCACATTGCGCGCAAATCATCTTGACCGACTGGATCGAGCGGCTACAGAGAACGAAGTCAACGCAATGCGCGCACAGTTGCAGGACGCTCTTGAACACGGCGCGCTCGGGCTAAGTACAGGCCTTGCGTATCTTTCTGCATATTCTGCCACGTTGGACGAAGTGCTTGGCGTAGCCGAACCACTGGGCAATGCAGGCGCTATGTACGCAACACACATGCGTAGCGAGACCGCTGCCATTCTGGATGCAATGGAAGAAAGCTTTGCCGTTGGACGCGCTTCACAGTCCGTGCCTGTATTGATCTCGCATCTGAAGTGCGCAGGTCCTGACAATTGGGGTCGCACAAGTGATGTTCTCGCACTGCTGGACAAGGCACGCGCAAGACAGATAGTCCATTGTGATTGTTATCCCTACACCGCCAGCAGCAGTATGCTTGATCTTCGCCAGGTGGATGAGCGCATTGAGATTCGCATTACGTGGAGCGAGCCACACCCGCAGGTTTCCGGTAAATCTCTTGCAGAGATTGCAGCAGAATGGAACAAAACGCAACTGGAAACGGCGAAAGCATTGATGCCCGCAGGTGCTATTTACCACAACATGTCGCCGGAGGATGTAAAGCGCGTTCTTCGGCATCCCGCGGTCATGGTCGGAAGTGATGGGCTTCCGCATGATCCGCGGCCGCATCCACGTTTGTGGGGAACGTTTCCGCGAGTTCTTGGATACTATAGTCGCGAGGAACAACTCTTTGACCTTCCCACCGCCGTTCATAAGATGACAGGGCTCTCAGCGCAGACGCTCGGGCTGCGTGATCGAGGAATGATTCGTAAAGGTTTTGCTGCGGATCTTGTTCTCTTCGATCCTGCAATTGTGCGCGATGCGGCAACATGGACGGATTCTACGCAGCCCAGCATCGGCATTCATCATGTGTGGGTCAACGGGATACCTTCCATCACAAACGCTACAGTGACAACACAACGCGGCGGCAAGTTCCTGCCGCGACAATCGCATACAGCATGAACCATTTGCAACAGGAGAAGGTATGAGCATCAAGCGTTACGGAGTGGAAGGCGGCAAAGGACAGGGCGGTTCGCACATGCCCTTTGCACGAGCAGTAGAGGCAAACGGCTGGCTGTTCGTCAGTGGCCAGGTCCCCATGGTGAACGGAGAAGTGATTGTGGGCAACATCGTTGCACAGTCGCATCAGGCTATCAAGAACATGATGGCCATTGTGGAAGAAGCAGGCTACGGCCCGGAGCACATTGTCCGCTGCGGTGTATGGCTTGACGATGCGCGCGACTTCGCCGCATTCAACGGCGTCTTCCGCCAGTACTTCGGCGAAAATCCTCCGGCACGCGCATGCGTGGAAACAAAGATGGTAGTGGATTGCAAGGTCGAGATCGACTGCGTCGCTTATAAGGCTCCTGCCAAGTAAGGATGATGACCGACACCCACTCGATTCTCCTGCTCAGCGCCGCAGCTATTTCGGTCGTTGTGTTGATCGTGCTCATCGTGTGGGTGCGGTTAAATCCGTTTCTTACGCTTGTCCTATGTTCTATTGGGCTTGCTATCGCCTCAGGCATGCCCCTGCCTAAAGTCGTCTCTTCTTTTGAAACTGGCCTGGGCAACACACTCGGTCACGTTGCCATTGTGGTGGCGCTTGGCACCATGCTCGGAAAGATGCTTGCAGAGTCGGGTGCTGCAGAACGCATTGCTCAGAGTTTGGTGGATGCATTCGGGCCACGCCACGTTCCGTGGGCCATGCTGTGCGCCGGTATTCTTGTTGGTATCCCCGTATTCTTTGAGGTCGCACTCGTCCTGCTGATGCCGCTCGCTTACAACGTGGCGCAAAAGACGGGCCGCTCGCTTGTCACCACGTTGCTTCCCATGGCCGCAGGCGTTGCGATGGTGCACGGTCTCCTGCCGCCCCATCCTGCGGCATTGATGGCAGCAACCGCATTTCATGCAGACCTCGGCAAGACTATCGGATGGGCCCTGCTCGCAGGCATCCCGGCTGCAATTCTTGCAGGCCCCGTCTGGTCCAGCTTCATCTCGAAACACATCGCCGCACCGCAACACACAGCACTGAGCGATGCATTTGTACATTCCAACCAGGAACGCGAGCTTCCATCATTTCTCACCAGTGTCTCGATGATCCTTCTGCCCGTAGCGCTGATGCTGGTTGGCAGTTGGGCAGATAAATTCACGGCTACTGGAAGCCGCCCAAATCTCATTTTGCATTTCCTCGGCAACGCCGATGTAGCCCTTCTGATCGCAACACTCTTAAGCCTGTATCAGCTTGGTCTCCGCCGCGGATTCGCACGCGACCAGTTACTTTGCTTTACGAATGAGTGTCTCGCGCCTACAGCCACAGTGACATTGCTGGTCGGCGCGGGCGGCGGCTTTGGGCGCGTTCTCATCGATAGTGGCGTCAGCAGCGTGCTGCTTGGTTATGCATTGAAAACACATGTCCCTTTGCTCCTCCTGGCGTGGTTACTCGCAACCTTCATCCGCCTTGCAACTGGATCGACGACGGTTGCCATGGCCACTGCCAGCAGCATAGTGGCTCCCATGGCGCTTGCCATAACAGGCGTTCGCCCTGAGTTCCTGGCCATTGCAACCGGTGCAGGAGCCACAGGGTTCTCGCATGTAAACGACGGAGGCTTCTGGCTGGTCAAGGAATATAGCGGCATGTCCGTTGCAGATACGTTGAAGTCATGGACAGTCGTAGAAACGATCCTGTCACTGGTCGCCTTTGGCGCGGTCTGCCTGCTGCAATGGGTACTTTAGCCAACGCATCATTGCACGCGAGATGCCAGAGCCAGTTATGCCTTTTGTGAGAGCTTCCGTTGCGGGTGGAGCGTGTTCCGGCGCGACGGAGGACGCAGACATTGGTAATTCCAAGGCAAGGACGACAACAAAGCCGGAGCGCGCTCCACACGCAACCCTCCGGGCTGGGTCCTGCGTTTCCGATGCCGGCGTTACTCCTCGCTAAGATACACCCGGTATCCCGCGCGACTCGCTCCTTGGCCTCGAAAACGCCGAATCCCAGCGGAAGCACTCACAAAAGACATAACTGGCTCTAGAGAAGTCCATGATCCTTCCGTCGATTCGACGTTGATTGCGTTCCATGAGTTCCATGCGATAACGCTGCCTCTTCAACAACTCTTGAATCTCAAGCGGATTTCCTCGAAACACCAGCTTTAGAAAAGTTGGGCCGCCAGATCATTGTGATCCGGCGGCCTTTATGCTTGTAGTGTTTCACGCGCGTTACTCGCCTTCGTGTGTTACCTGAATCCCAACAGAGGCAGTTTGCTGCGTGGGCTTTTCGGCCAGCAGCTTTTCGATCGTAGAAGTGAATTCCGCTTTCAACTCATCGTTGAAACGCCCACTCGCAGGCGATGCGAAGCCTGAGTGCACCGACTTCACGCGGCCATCACGCCCAATGAACAGCGTTGCGGGCCATGTGTTCAGATTGACCGCCTGCGGCACCTTTTCCCACATCTCAGCGGGCGCTCCAGCGATGAGATACGTGTAATCCACACCGTACTGTTTTACGAAAGCCTTCTCACGTTCCAGACCGCCCTGCTGCTCCGGCTCTTCGAAATCCAATGCGACAATCGCCAGTCCCTTGTCCCTGTACTTCTTGTCCAGCTGAACAAGATACTGCGCCTCATCATGGCAGTTCGGGCACCACGTACCAGTAACAACCGCAACAACTACCTTGTCCTTAAAGCGCGGATCGTCTTCGGAAATCAGCTTTCCATTCACGTCTGGAAAGTTAAATACAAATTTTTCGTTTGGATCGCGAACAGTTGTATGCGTGCTGTAATTCTCGGGCTGCGGCAGGCCCTTTGCTCGTGCAACGTCCTCCCGATAGGCCACAAGCTGCGGCGTGTAACGGCTATCAACAGGTGCTTCTTCGCCATACGCTTTGGCGCTCGTGGTCTTTAGAGCAGCAGGCTTTTGCGCTGAGAGCTTCGAACCAGGGTTCTGCTCCACAACAAGCGTGCCGTCGGCCTGCGGCGTAACTTCAATGACGCCCGGACGCGAACCGTCAAAATGGCTTAAGCGCCACTTACCATCATGAAATGTACCGGTATACGCGCCTGTATCTCCGTCGACACGAAGGATCGTTGCTGCAATCTCAGCACCTCGCTGCTCCACGATGAAGTGAAAAGCCTTTTCACCCTTTGAAGAAGGTGTCTCCAGCGGCAGAATATAGGAGCCACCAACCTGCGGCACGTTCGAGACATTCACCTTCGCATCCACATGACGTGTGGCCTTGAACTGATAAGCCGCAGTCGATGCGCGATTCTGTGTGGAGACATCGCCCGCAAGCTGATCACCGTTCAACTTAGCGTGAATGGCCGTGAGGTAGTGATCGATATTAAGTGTCAATTCATTGTTTGCAAAGGATCCGCCAGTCGTGCTGTCGAACGGTTCAAATCCGTTATAAAACGTACCTTTCACACCGTTTCCGTCTCCGGAGATATCCAGCCGGAATGGAACTGTTTCTCCATTCGGCCGGACCAGTGCAGCGTCCCATCGGCCGTCAATGGATTTTGGTGCGCTTTGTGCCAACGCTGCGGTTGTGCCCAGTCCTGCCAAGGCAATCGCAACACCTGTGTATTTCAGCATCGTCTTCATAGTGACCTCGCGAGTGGTTGATACAACGTGGTGTGTCTTAGCCATGAATATGACTCGAGCCAACTGGCTGAGTCGCAATTCGCAGGCGCCTGGATTGTGCGTAGCTCCGCCATTCCTCTGGCAGCCCACGCTTTGTAGCCAGCAGAATTTCCAAGGCCGCACGCTTTGCTTCCGGGCTTATGCCCGCAAAGTCCTGGCTCTGGTCTTCGCCGGTTAACACTTGAAATAGCCGGTGATACACATATCCCTTTGCCGGCTCCGGAATGTTGTCAAATGATTCCGTGTAGATGAGATAGCTGCACGGATAGCGGAAGGTATGCACCTTCAAGTCAAAGTCGCGCAGCGAACGCCCTTTCGAATCTCGCGGCCCGTGCGCTGCAAAATCACGCGCGAAGTCAGACTTTGCATCTGCATCAAAGCCAAAACCTGCAAGCGATGCCTCGTTTGCGAATACGAGATAGCGCACCAATTGCTCCGCAGGACGCTCATACTGTTGGCGAGTACTTTCTGTGAGAGAAGCCGCATCTACGGACTTACCGCCGTTTGTTTTCGCAGCCTGAAACTCTGCAATACGCACGCGGTAGTTCGTAAGCGTGATCAAGTTATGCGCCTGCGTCTGATGCGCCAGGACCAGATGTGCAACAACATCGCTGTCCGCGGTGAGATAACTCTTCTTGTCGAACTTCGCTGCGATCGGTGTCAGCCTTTCGTCACCGGCATTGTCACCATCTGGCACAACAGCATTGCCAATCGACAGATCAGGCGCGGAACTGAACTTTCCTGTCACATACCATCCGCCCCAGCGGTTCTTGATCTCGCTTTCCTGATCTGTGATGAAGGACCTTGTACTGGTCGCCTGGGTCCCTGTCGACGTTGGATAGATGGACCGCAGCAGCACACCCGGCACGCCGCGTGTTCCAGCGGCAATGTGGCATTGCGTGCAATCAAGTTCTGCGCGTTCAAATTTCGGCTTCTCCACCTGGTGTTCATCCAGAAGGTAGAAGATCGCTCCCTGCATTGGATCAAAAGAAACAACTTCAATCGCCTTTCCTTCATGCACCTGACCAATGTAGACATCGTCGTTGAAATACAGCGCTCGCGGATTTTCCGGAGAAATTTTCTTATATTGAAAACTCGTCTTGGAAAACACCAGCGTCTGCGAGTCGAGGGGGATGCTCAACTCCTTCAAAACGGAACGAAGATAGCCATGTTCAGGCTCATAGCTCAATTTCGCTTCGCCGCTGTCCAGACGCTGCTGCAGCTTTGCGACGGGATCGTTAACATTGTCGGAACGATAGTTGATGGGCGCATCGCTGAAAGGAACGTACCCCTGGTTCTTCACTGCGATCTGCGCTTTCGATAACAACAATGCTGCGCCCGCAATCACAAGTGGCATCACAATGCTCTGCAGGCGCTTACCAACTGATCGTTTGTTCTTCATGTCCCCGTTCCTGCCTTTCATCTCGCAGACTCTTATCCAGCAAAAGAAAATCCACCCCTGGCCAATGCCGGGTGGATTTTAGACTGCAAGGTGCAATGAATTGCAGCCAGCAGAAAGCCCGCTCCAGCATGAGCTGACGAGCGGGCGGCGGCGTTATCTGTACGCAACCTTATGGCGCGCGCATACGCTTCACTCTCTCGTCATACGTGTTGTAGATAGAACAACAACCTTTGCTCATAGCGATCCCTGTATTACCAACTGAAAGCAACTTAAGAAGCGTTTACCTTTGCCACTAAATGAATGGTTCGCGGTGGCATGCACGTTGTATCGCTGCACATCTGAAACCGAACCGCCAACGGAATCTCGCCCGATCCCTGCGTCGTGGATTTCACCGGAACGTTCAACAGGAAAGTTCCCATGAAGTATTCCGTATCAAGATTGAAACTTGCGTCGTGATGCTGGACCGGGTTGCTGCCTGTAATCGCTCCGTCCAGTGAGAAAGGTGTTCCTTGCTCCACGCGAATCACCAACGGCAACGGTCCACCGGGTGACTGCTTCGCTGAATACACGTGCCATCCATTCTCCACCTCTGCATGCAAAACGACGACATAGTCTCCTGCGTGCGCCGCCGGTTTCGCAGAAGCGCTCCACTGCACATTCCCCGGCCTCTGCGCAGCAGCGCCAACCGCAGAGATCAGAAGTAGTGTCAGTGCTGAAAGTACTTTGTTCATCTCAATTACTTCCCTTCAAATTGTGGGGGATGCATTTGTCCAAGATGGCAATTTCCGCATGTAATAGGCGGCGAATACTGCCGATCCCCCAGGGTGCCCAGATATTTTTCATTAATGTCCTGGGTCATACGCATCATCGCGCGGGCTGTCTCTTTCCTTGGATTCTCATCCGACGCATAGTTCACCTGTTTCGAATCCGGATCCTGGTCATGGCAAAAGCTGCAATCCACACCGAGATCCTTCTGCATCTGCGCCATACGTGTATAGACATCCGGCAGTGATGAGCCCTTTGGCAATACTTTCAGGTTTGTTGGCTTTGGGAGCGCCGCAGTTTGAGCGTACGGTCCACCTTCTGCATGGAGATAGCCAACCGCCCCCTTCGCCAAAAACAAAATACCGAGCACGCCTGCCGCAAACCACGGCCCGCTGCGCAATTGCATCATTGCGCCTTCACAACCTGACCGCGGATCTCACCACCTGGGTTCGCTGACGTATGCAGGTTGAAGTACCACTTGCCATCCAGCAGATCCTTTGCCTGATCCGCGGTCACACTGGCAGTCCCGTCAACAGGACTATCGAACGGCGCCTTCACTGGGACCTGAGGCTTTGCATTCGTGCCGGGTGCCGCAGGGCCATGAAAATGTGCGGCGACGACAGGTCCCGTTAATCCCTGGTACTCCACGTGATACTTCAATGTATTCGTATCCGTATCCAACGTTGCCGTCAACGTTCCCGTCCCCGAAACCTGTTTCGCAGGAACTTCTTCGCCACCGGTAAGGGCAGCCCTCAGCTTGATGGATTCTGCGTGCAGTGAAAGTGACGCAAAACCGAGTGCAACCGTTGCTGCCAGTACCTGAATTTTTCTCATTCTTTCTCTCCTTACTAGTTTGTTTTGCTTACTAACCGCACGACACCGCGGATTTCGCCTTCTGGGTGTTTCTCGGTTGTCACATTGAAATACCAGCGGCCCGCCAACAACTCCTGCTCTTCCTCTTGGTCGAGCCACGCTGTTCCCGTGACTAGCCTTGCATCTGGCCGCGGCGCTGCCACTGTGGCCCAGCCAGCCCGATCAATCGCAGCCGCAGAAAAGAACTTCGCATTCGTGGCCGGTCCGGAAAGATTGAGAAAGCGTGCGTTAAATCGCAATACATGGGTTTCAGAATCGTACGTTCCAGTTACATCTCCACTGGCGGGTTCGCTGTTGCTTGGCAACGCGATCGCGCCATCAAGATCAGCCTTCAATGCATACACTTTTACGAGTGGCGTGGAAGACGAGGCAAGGCCACTCTTTCTTCCACTTGCCGATATCGGATTCGCAGCCAGCACAAGTGCCAGGGCCACGGTGAATATGGGAAATCGCTGAGTCGATGACATGAAATCACCTGCGCATTGCAATGCCAAAGCGGTGAATTGCGATGAAGCCTGCAGCCGCTCAAATACGGAAGCAGTTGGCATTCATGGATGTAAAGGAAGCGAAACTCGTAGGCGCACGGCGCTCTACCTATAGGTGAAGACCTATCGGGAGCAACAACAAAGCTGCGACAGAGTACGCATGAGAGAAACGTTAACACATGCGTCACAGATGTCAAGTCTACGGATTATCGCAAAGCCTCCTGAAGAGGCAAGGATTAAGTTTTTGTTGTTCTATTTCAGATCGTAACTGAAAGAAAAATAAAGCCTCAGCGAAGCGGTCATCCAATAGCAAACGTCTCTTTCAAGAAAACATCTACTTGACGCCCCGCAAGCGGGTGTTTACTTTTAACCTTATGCACATTGCATCCAGACTGTGTTGTTGTTGCCGCTAACGCAGGCACCACACAGTCGTTTGTGCAGCCCGGACAGAACGGGTTCGTCTTCCGACCAAATTTTCTGATCACACCCACAACCTGATTTGAACGGAGTCTTCGTCATGAAGCTTTCTGGACGCGTACTCGCATCCTCCTTGGCTGCTGTGTCTCTTCTGCAGTTCACGCCTGCGCTATTTGCACAAACCTCATCCGCGAAACTGACAACAGGTGTATGGCAAGGCGTGGCAAAGGTGCGTGATACCGAAATTCCCATTACCATCCGTATTTCGCGTAATGGATCTAAGTTAGAAGCAGCGTTTCTCAATGGCCCTGCGACCAATCCTGATATCTCTCCTGCCAGTTCAGTAACGCTCGATGGCAATCATCTCGTAGCGTCATTCGATTACTTCGCGCGCACGCTTGACGCTACTGTAGACGGTGATTCGCTGACAGGAACCTATGGCGCAACGCATCCGGGCAAGCGCCCCGCGCCTCCCACGCCATTCACCGCAAAGCGCGTCGCGAAACTGTCGGATCCAACTTCATCGCCGAATGCTCCTAACATCTCCGGCTCCTGGGAGATTGCCACGAAGAGCAACAAGGGTGAAGGCGCATGGGAATTACGAATTGATCCGCCTACTGGGAAATCTCCTGTAATCAAAGCAGCCATTCAGCGTATTGACGGCGATACTGGCGGCCTATGGGGCACATGGAATGGAAACAGCTATACGCTGGGACATTTCACCGCAGCGGGTGGCGCAGCCTATTCCATAACGCCTCAGGCAGACGGAACGCTCATAGTGAAGAGCCTTCTTGGCGGAGTTCATGGCTCATCGCCTGAATTCACCGCACATCGGCCAGACGAAGCGCGGAAGCTCAATCTACCCACCCCTACCGACACAACGCAACAAACCTCCATCAAAGACCCCAATGCGCCACTCACCTTCAGCTTTCCTGATCTGAATGGCAAGGTGCTTTCTAATACCGATGCGCAGTTCCGTGGCAAAGTGGTCATCGTTGCGATAGGCGGCTCATGGTGCCCCAACTGCCACGACGAAGCTGGCCTTCTCGTGAGCCTGTATAAGCGCTTCCATTCCAAAGGGCTTGAGATCGTGAACCTTGACTTCGAACAGGGCGATCCGGAAACCGATACGTCTCGTCTGAAGGCCTTCGTCCAGCACTATGGCATCACCTATCCCGTGCTTCTTGCTGGAACAACCGATCAACTCAACGAGAAAATCCCACAGGGTGTCAATCTTAACTGCTGGCCTACTTCGTTCTTCGTTGGCCGCGATGGTCTGGTGAAAGAAACCCATGCAGGCTTTGCAGGCCCCGGCAACACCGCCGGCCACATTGCACTCGAACACGAAGTTACAGCCCTGGTAGAGAAGCTGCTTGCACAACCTGCTCCCAGCCAAAGCGCAAAGCTGAACTAAGACGAATGAAACGTAAAGACGGCGATCAGGATTTCCTGATCGCCGTCTTACTGCATGTGAACCCGGATCCACGAGATGTTTACGCTCTGCTCAGGAAAGGAATTCCGGATCCACTGGAATCTGAAGCGCATTGGCAAGCGAATTGGTATGGGCCGCCGTACTGACAACTGCAAGAAACTCACCGTACTGTTCCTCAGTAAGTCCCTTGGCACGCGCTGCAGCGGTGTGTGAATGCGTGCAATAGATGCAGCTATTCACGGTAGAGACTGCAATGTAGATCAGTTCTTTCGTGAGCGGATCGAGCGCCCCAGGCTCAATCATTACCTTCTTCACTCGCGCCCATGTCTGTTCCAACAGATCCGGTTGATTGGCAAGCGCTCGCCAGAAATTATTTACAAAATCTGATTTGCGGGTCGCCCGGATGTCATCAAATACAGCGTTGCACCTAGCGTCCGCTGCCACATCATCGTCTGTCCATAGTCGTACCGTAGCCATCTTCCAGTCTCCAATCTGCGTATGCAGGATGCCACATCTCCATCGCATCTTGTATTACCCCCAAGAAAGACTTGGCAGGTTTATGGCTTGTACTCACCCGTTGTCGTGCCTTGCTTGATCCAGCTCTCCTCTATCAAAACGGTTTTTATCCCGAGACGACGATACGTATAGCTTGCCATGATCTTTCCATTCGCAAGTTGCAGAACTGCTGGGTAGCTATATTCCATACGTTCCCCTTTGGGCAGTGGCCCATAACTATCGCGCGTCTCCATATCGCGGACATATTTCCATGTAACACCGCCATCGCTGGAGAGCGCAATCGACACAGGAACACGTTCGCCGGACTGGGTAACATGGCCGGGTTTATGTCCAGAGGTATTGTTAAATACCATGGCGATGTTCCCATCGCGGAGCTTCGCTGCCTGGATGGAGGCATTGTTATTCGGTAATGGCGTCGGCTCCGGAGCCGTCCAGTTGCAGCCATCGGTGGATGTTGAACGATGAATGAAGTCCGCAAAGCGGCTGCGGTAGAACGCTACATAACGTCCGGGTGCCTGCTTCACAATACTCATCTGCACCATGCCCTCAGACTTTGGAACCCTGCACTCCTTCCATGTCTGCCCTCCATCCGCACTTAATTTGACGACGGAATAGTTTGTTTCCGCACCCTTCGTAATGCCTGCGCTGGTTGAGTAGTAGATAGGAAGCAGAAGCTCGTTGTGCTCGCCCTGAACAAATGGTTGACGCGTGAATGCCCCAGCTTCTGGAAAAAGAACCACCGGCGCACTCCATGTTTTTCCACCGTCTTTAGAAACAGACTTAAGCACCTGTGCATCTGCCTGTCCTTTGCCTGCAGTTTGTGCTGTGTGCAGGATCCAGATCTCTCCGTTGGAAGCCTGATACGCAACAGGGTTCTGATAAGACTTGGCCAGATCATGGTCGACACGGACAGGCTTACCCCAAGTCATTGACCCTTTGGGAAGAATCGACGCAACAATGGCCACATCCGATTGCCCTTCGGCGGTTCCTGAAAACCATACACAGAGAAGATCGCCGTTCTTCAGTTGCAGCAGATTCGACGCGTGCGAAGACGCAAACAGTTTCGGAAGGAAAGCCGATTTGGCCCCCGGTAAATTCTTATCAGGAGACAGTTTCGCCGAAAGACCGTCAGGAGCTTCGATATTCGCTGTCGGCGATACGTATTTTTTCTGACTGTTCCCTGCAACACTCAATGAAGCCAGCAGCATGCCTGTAGCAACCCGATGCATCCTCATTTTCAGCACTCCTCGATTCATCATTCTTTAGACCGGAACATCGTATCCATCCGATCTAGCTCACGAAAACATGGAGACTCATTAACCTGTAATCTCCGCTCTTGAGAATGAAGCAGTAGATAAACTCGCCGCTGCGTGAAAGCATCCGTAATGTAGCGCGCCATTAGCATGTCATTCGGCAGGTTCAATCGAATTTCTGAGGGTTTGTCTTCGTGTTGAAAGCAAGTGTCATTTGTCTTCTGGCCCTGACCACCGGCAGGCTCTTTTCCCAATCGCCTCAAGCTGCGTATCAGCCAGCTCCTGCCTTAGCCACAGTTCCGGGCAAGATCGTGATTATTTCCCATCGCGGGGAACACCTCCACCATCCTGAAAATACACTCGTCGCATTTCTTGCCGCTGCTGACGCTGGCGCAGACTACATTGAGCTGGACGTGCGCACCACCTCTGACGGCAAACTGATTCTCATGCACGACAAAACGGTCGACAGAACAACCAATGGCACAGGCGACGTAAGGAACCATACCTTCAATGAAATTCGCTCATTGGACGCTGGCGCTAAGTTTTCGCCAGCATTTACTGGGACCAAAGTGCCCACTTTCGACGAAGCTCTTGATCTCGCACGCAACAGAATCAACGTCTATGTCGACACGAAAGATGCCGACCCGCAACAGGTTGTGGACACGATCGTTCGACACAGCATGCAGGATCACGTGATCATCTATGGCAATCCATTCCTGCTGTTTGAGGTCCATAAAATTCTGCCCGCCTTACGTTTGATGCCCGAGGCTCAGAATGCCGATGTCGCCCGTTTCCTTTTGCATTCCATGCCGCTTTCCGTCCTCGCATTCGACGCATCCGATTTTCAAAAACCGATTATTCAGGTTGCAAAGGAAGCGCATGCACAGGTATTTGTTGACCGTCTGAATGAAGCCGACACACCCGAGTTCTGGCAAAAAGCCATCGACGAAGGAGCCGATGGCATCCAGACAAACCGTCCAGAGGCGCTGGCCAACTACCTTCGCCAACACGGTCTGGCAACACATTAATGTCTTTGCAAACACCGCTGCCACGGCACGACCTAGACCGCTATTGGCACCTGTAACAATGGCAATCTTGGCTGGCAAGATTCATCTCCATCGCTAAGCTTCTTTCCTGCGTTGAATCGAAACTGAGATCGTTCTTGATCCTAAGTCAGCATGAGAAATGGTTACCTGTGCTTTGCCCTGCTGATTTGAGACAGAGCGCAACCATACAGCACCGACCGCACCTGAATCGGCAAGGTTGAACTCAGTATCGCCAACCAGTTTTCCGGTTCCAGTGTGCTGGACGCGGAGACTTCCTTTCGCGGAAGGCCTGCTATTCCCAAAGCGATCAGCCACTCCAAAGGAGATTCGCGTGCTGTCCACGCCGTCTGCGGCGATGGCCGCATCATCCCCCTCCAGCCACAGGCGGTCCTGCTCATGGCTCCCTTCAAAGGAGCGTGAGAGCAAGAGTTTTCCGTTCACATAGCCATCGATGCGCAGAACAGAGTGATCTACTTTTTCCCAGGGAAGGTTGCAGAAGAACGGAGCGTAAGCGAGCATCGCATAACTCTCTCGATCAGGATGAAGCGTTTGGAGCAAGACATCATCGAGGTACACGCGCAACTCTTCGCAGTTCGAAAAGATCGCGGCGCCGCCACTGGATGCATGCAACTCTGCGTCCCAATAGAAGCTTGGTTCAATCACCACTCGGATTGATGGCGAGACTTGCGACCGGTAGAACGACGCCCCCAACTTGGGAATACGGAATGTATCAACTACACCGGGGCACTTAACACCTTCGTAGGCGTTCATGGGACTGGCATAATCAAAACCGCACCAGGCAATAACACCTGCGTTCCGTGGATCTCGCGCGGCTCGATCATGTGCTTGCGCATGGAGAACCGCCTGTACGTTTTGCTCTTGCGGTATACCTGCTCTCCGATAGCGTCGTAGAAAGTTTTTGGCCGTGCCGTAAGAGAACTGCCCAACGGCTTCTGCGTTCATATACGGCACACCGGGCTGCGCGGGATCAATACCAACGCTTCCGTCAGGCGCCGCGTGATAGTCATCGAATGCAAAAATGTCTTCATGCCAATTCTCTTTCCAGTCCTTGCGCGAGGAAGGAGTCATGCTCCCCGAAGTAGGCCTCGTTGGATCAAGCTGCTGCGCCAAAGTACGCGTACGCTGATACAGCGCTGGATCATTTGCAGATTCATTAATCCTTGTTCCCCAAACGATGATTGAGGGGTGATGACGGTCGCGGCGGATCATTTCTTCGACATTCTGCACCGCGACTTCTTTCCAGGAAGAGTCTCCCAGGTATTGCCAGCCGGGAATCTCCTCCCACACCAGCAGGCCAAGTTCATCGCACGCATCCAGAAATGCGGTGGACTGAGGATAGTGTGAGCAGCGCACCACGTTGCAGTTCAGCGTGTGACGAAGATACTCCGCGTCGCGCCGCATCGCTCTCGGTGATGCTCCAAAGCCAACATACGGAAACAGTTCGTGGCGATTCAGCCCAAAGAGCCGTGTCTTCTTACCATTCAGGTAGAAGCCATCGAGTTCAAACTTTGCTTCGCGAAAGCCGATGGTCTTCGATTGTGTTTCGCTCTCGCGGTTACTGGAACGAAACGATACCTGGAGCTGATAGAGATGTGGATTTTCCGGGCTCCACAGCTCAATTTCAGATAACGAATCCAATGTCAACGACGCTTTGTTCTTGCCAGGCTTCAACTCCGCCTCGTGGGTTTCTTTCGCAAGAACAGACGTACCGTGTATCAGTTGCGCCGTGATTATTCCCTTGCCGACTTGCTTTGCGTCCAGTTCCACAACCACATCCACGGAAGGGTGACCACTCAGGACGTTGCGTGTCGTACTCCAGAAATCAACGATGGTTGTGGCTGGAACGGTGTGCAAAGTAACCAGCCCATTCAGTCCTCCAGGAAGAAAGTAGTCTACCGATGCGAACCCTTTAGGGGAACCGGAAGGCGGCACATTTACCCAGCGGGAATCCACCTCGAGCACCAGTTCATTCGATCCTGCGTGGACAGCATCCGTGATCTCACACGCGAATGGTGTGAAACCTCCCTGATGCGATGCAATGGTTTGCCCATTTATCTTTACGACCGTGTTGGCCAGAGCACGCTCCACATGCAGGAAATGTCTTACATCGGGCGATGTGGAGGGCACTCGCAATTCGCGCCGATAGGTCCACACTTTCTCCCACGATGCAGGCTCCCACTGGTGCCATGACAAGGGTACAGGCGTGTGGGGCAGCGTCGCATCATGCTCAATGACCTTGCCATCCACCGAAACTTCCCACGCATCTATCAACACAACTTCCGTGTGCGTCTTAGCACTCAGCGGCAAAGGAAATGCTTTCGGCAATGCAGTAGCGGCGAACACCGCGATGCCACTTGCAGCAAATTTTCTCCGGCTAAGAATCATCCAGCCTCCTTCTGAAACGCAGGGTACTGCCATCGGCAGCACCCTATGGCTGTTAGAAGCTTAGTCGCAAAGCGAACTGCAGGACTCGTGGTGATCCAGCACCCGTGATCTTACCGAAGCTTGCCGTTCCAGCAGATACGGTCGCGTTTGGATTGTTCAGGTTTGCGCGGTTCAACGCGTTGAAAGCCTGCGCGTGGAATTGCAACCCCAAACGATCCGTCAGATGAAACGTCTTGGCCGCAGACGCATCCAGATTCAACGACCCCGGTCCACGCAGACTGTTACGTCCACTGTTGCCAAAGGTTCCCGTCGCTGCGGCCTGATAAGCAGCCGTATTGAAGTACTGCGTGATGCTGCTCACACCCGCTGGCCGGGCAGGATCGCCGACGCGATCGGCGTAGTCGCCACCGACTCCTGACAACGAACGGTCCGTTCCACTCAGCACGGTGAACGGAGTACCCGTCGCTGCATTCAGAATCGTGTTCACTTGCCATCCGTTGATAATCTGGCCAGCCCAAGGAGCAACATGTACCTTCGGAATGTCATAGACCAGCGCCAGGTTGTAACGAACCGTTACATCGTAATCAGCAGGTCCGCGTGAACTGTTAAGGTCGAAAGGATTGGCTGGTCCGGCATTGCCTTCAATCGCGCTCGATGTGTTGTCGATGATCTTCGCCCACGTCAGATTCGTCAGCACATGCAGACCATTTGAAACACGTCGTGTCACATTCACTTGCAGGCCGTTGTAATCGGAGTATTCATAGGAACTGGCGACTTCCATCGCGCCCACCCCCTGATAGATTCGGCGCGATTGTGTATTCGCCAGCGTGGCTCCCGGACCGTACACAGCAGGATTCAATTGCCGCGATCCCATCACATGTTGCACGTGGTTTCCAACATACGCAATCGATAGCGCAAGTGAATTTGTCAGCTGAGTTTCCACTGTGAAGTTACGATCCTGGATAGTCGCCACCTTTGAGTTCGGGTCAAGCACACCGCCTGATACCGGCAACGTAAACACATACGATCCGAAGTTACTTAACGGAGTCTTCGCACGCGGGAACGGGCTGCTGCTGCCCCAGATGTTGTCCCATGCATTGGCAGGGTTCGGTGTGGTCACCCCAAAGCTGCGAGGCTGCGTCTGATTAGTTCGTTGGTACAGCAAACCTTCTGGGAAGCCATAGAAGAGGCCATAGGCTCCGCGGAAAATTAACTTCCCTTTTCCGCCCACGTTGTATGCAAAGCCCACGCGTGGTCCAAAGTCCTTCCAGTTCTTCCGAAAGATCGAATCCTGTACTCCCTTATCGCCGAGAAACAACAGTCCAAGTGGCGCATTGGGCGCAATGATCGACTGCGCACCTGCCTGAAAACCTACCAATGCAGTGTTCAGATCGGTAGGAGGAAGCCACGGGTCCCAACGAAGCCCTGCGTTGATCGTCAGGTCACGATTAACTTTCCAATCATCTTGCACATACAGATCGGGCCGGTTCTCCCTCAGGTACATGGTTCGTCCATTGTCCTGCGAGAACGATGACTCATATCCCAGATAAAAATCGGCTACGGCGTTGCCACTGCTGCGGAATCCGGTTGGCAATGTTACTCCGCTGGGTGCCGCTGTCCGCGCACCACTGAATGCGTTGTCACCTGGAACATAGGAATAGTCGTTTGCGTTGATGCGCGAACGTTCCCAGCCTCCACCAAAGTTAATGGTGTGCGAACCCACAATCTTTACAAACGTAGCCTTGTACTCAAACGTCGTTGCTGCCTGCTGCAACGTTCCGCCAGAAAAGATGTTGACGAAGCCGGAGATGTTGGCACGGATACCAGGGAAGAGTGCGAGCGGCGTACCTAATGGAACCTGCTGTCCAAGGTCTTGCAGCGATTTCAACCCGGGAGCCTGCGGCACCTGGGTGCGTGCGAAGCGTCCTGCTGCAGCGGAAAATGTTCCCGTAAAACTCGGGCTGAAGACATGCGTGTCGCTAATGACCAGCGACTGATTTCGAAATGCGTTCGCCGCAAAAAATCCAGTCGGCGCGGTGAAGGACCGTTGGAAATTGTTCTGGTTATAAAAATAGCGACCGCTCAGATGGTTATTCGCCAAAAGCTGGTGATCCACCTTAACCGTGTACTGCGTGTTGCTGATGTTCTGATTCGGACTCAGCGTGACACGACCGGTGGAATCAGGATTCAGGCCAGCGAGATAGTTTTTATATACGGCCTGCGAAAGAGCGCTAGCACCGGTGGTGATGATATTGCCAGCATACGGTTGGCCGGTCGTCGGGTTATAGAGTTGCGTGCCTGCGGATGTAAGCGCGCTGAAGTTACCATTCATCTGCGCGACAGTGGGAATAACAAACGAAACGGGATTTACAGAAGCACGCTGCTCCTGATCTTCTGCGGCAAAGAAGAAGAACGTCTTGTCATGAATGATCGGGCCACCCACCGTTCCACCAAACTGGTTCAGCTTGAAGGGTGGCTTGATTGGACGCCCTGCGGAATCGCGTGCCGGAAAACGGTTATACGCATTCAACACAGTGTTGCGCAGATACTCATATGCCGTGCCGTGAATCTGATTGGTACCCGACCGTGTCGAGAGCTGCACCAACGCACCTGCACCGGGAAACTCCGCGCTATAGTTTGATGACTGAATCGTAAATTCCTGGAGTGCGTCAGGATTGGGCAAGGTCGGAACAGAATCGAAAAAACGATTGTTATAGATGGCATTATCGAGCAGATAAGTGCTCTGCGTGGGACGCAAACCATTCACCGCCAGGCCAACATTGTCCTGCTGTCCTGCTTCCGTACCAACGCTGGTGAGCGTGGTTCCTGGCGTTAGCGTCGTCAACTGAAGGGCGTTGCGACCATTTAATGGCAACTCCGATATCTGTTTTGCATCAATCGTTGTCTGCACCGCAGAGTTCGCAGTCTGCAATTGAGCTGCTTCAGCCGTTACTTCAACCGTCTGTGATGCTTCGCCGTTAAGTAAGGTGAACGGCGCATCGATTACCTGTCCCGTCAGCAATACGACGCCGGTACGTTGCTGTGTACGGAATCCTTCCTTGGTGATCTGCACAGAGTAGGAACCGATCGGCAGATCTGGAAAGACAAAGATACCTAACGAATTTGACTTCACCGAACGGGAAACACCTGTGCCTGTGTTCGTAACAACCACGCCCGCATCCGGGACTAACGCTCCAGTGCTATCCAGCACCGTGCCACGAAGAACACCAACCGCCTGCGCATACATGTGTGCAGCGGGAGCAAGTGAAAGAACAGCGAGAACAGACAAGGGAATACGACGTGTCATCATTGGAACCTCCAATTGGTTCATAAGCCTGTCTTGCGTCAAGACAGATGTGCGAAGACGCCGTCAATGCGGCGCTCCTGCGATATCAGTTGTGTAGGAAGAGTGGAAAACTAGAGACAACAACAACAGCGATAGCGGCATAGAGCCGCCGCGCCATCGAGGCAGGCGCCGCAAAAATGTACGTATGGATTTTCGGAGAGCGAAAGAACAGAGTGCAGCATCACGAGGCTACCGCCTTATACAAGCTTCGGTACACAGGCACATCCACCAATGAGCCCTCAATCTTCGCACCAGTAGGCCATGCATTCGTCTGTGCGCTAAAACGCAGACTCCGCTGAACCTGTATCCAGGCTGCAGAAGGAGCCATAGTCATTGCACCCAGTAGCGATATCATTTTGCGTCGAGAGAGTGTCATCGGGTCTCCTGTAGCTGGCGATATGCGGGTGAACCGAGTAAGAACAGTGCTGCCGCACCCATCATGGGCATAATGCCAATCAGAAAGAAGACCGGCGTGTACGAAACGTGATCGACCAGGTAACCGGTAAGCAGAGGAAACAGCAACCCACTCAGCCCTGCAGCCAGGCCGGTAAAGCCGGTCACACGACCGACCTCACTCTCCGGAAACAGATCGGTGATCGCTCCAAACATGTTTGCGGATAAAAAGTTGTCTGCCAACATCGACACACCAATCAACAAGTAGGCGAGCAGCAGCCCCTTGGCAAACGGCACAAACAGACTCACAATGCAGAGCAAAGCGCTAAGGTACATCGTGATCCTGCGCACGGAATAGACCCGTAGCCCGCGCTTCTCAAGCGCACCGGCACTCCACCCGCCGGCAACTCCGCCAATATCTCCCAACACAAAAGGGATCCATGCCACATAGCCGATTCCACTCATCGAAACATGACGCTCATGGAACAGGTAGTTCGGAATCCAGTACCAATAGAACTGCATGACTGGCCCAATGAAGAAGCGGCACATCATGACGGCCCACACCGACCGCTGCGCAAACAACTCCCACACGCTGCGCTCCGGCTTCGTATCGCGGTGTTCTTCCTTCGCCGGGGGATTCCGATACAGCAACAACCACAACGGTACCCACAACAGTCCCAACGAAGCAGCCACCAGGAACGCCGAACGGTATCCATGACGTTGCAGTAGCCACACAATGATCGGTGGTGCAATTGTCGAACCAATCATGCTGCCGCTATTGAATATTCCAATCGCGAGTGTTCGGTTCTCCTTGCGGAACAGTTGAGTTAGCACCTTGATGCCACCAGAGTAATTGCCGCACTCCCCTGTGCCCATCCAGAGGCGCGCCAAACCAAGTTGAAATCCGCTCTTTGTAAATGCCTGCGCGCTGGTCGCCCCAGACCACCACAGCACGGCACCAGCCAGCACAATGCGCGCACCAAACCGGTCCATCAGCGCACCCATCGGCAATTCGCCTGTCATCATGCCGAACTGAAACGCAGACACAATGCGGCCATACGCTTCGTTGCTCAGATGCAAGTTCTGTCGCACCACCGGCGCCAGAACCGATAGTGTCTGGCGGTCGACGAAGTTCACCACCGTAATCGCAAACAGCAGTGCAAGAATCAGCCAGCGTCTGCGCTCGCTATAGCCGTGTCTTTGTGGCACGGTGCCCAACACTGCACTCATCCGTTTCGAACCGGCCGGAACTCATTGCCGACAAAATCTGCTGGATGACGATCATGAATCGACGCAGCAGGATCGCTGTGATGAATAGGCAGCAGCGGGAACAGCAGTTCCTTCACGCGATACGCCTCTTCAAGATGCGGGTAGCCAGACAGAATGAAACTGTCGATGCCCAGGTCTGCGTATTCCAGCATGCGTTGCGCTACTGTCTCTGCGTCGCCCACAAGCGCAGTGCCTGCACCACTCCGAACCAGTCCAATACCTGACCAGAGATTCGGACTCACTTCAAGATTCTCCGCGCTTCCCCGCACCAATTCCGCCATGCGACGCTGCCCTTCCGAGTCAAACTTTGCCAGACCTTGCCGCGCGCGCTCAACGACGTCCTTGTTGACGTAACGGATGAGGTCGTTTGCATCGCGCCATGCAGCCTCGTTTGTCTCGCGCACAATCACATGTAGGCGAATGCCAAAGCGCAGCGTACGACCCTGCTTCGCAGCAGCTTCACGAACTCGCGCAATTTTCTCCGCTACAAGTGCTGGCGGTTCACCCCATGTCAAATACACATCTACCTGGCGTGCTGCAAGCTCGATACCCGCATTGGAAGAGCCTCCAAAATATAGCGTCGGATGCGGTTGCTGCAGTGCCGGGTAATATACCCGCGCATCCTTCACATGCAGGTACTTGCCTTCAAAGCTCGATGTCTCACCTGCCATGATGCTGCGCCAGATTGAGAGGAATTCGTCTGTCACGGCATATCGTTCATCATGCGGCAGAAACACACCATCCGCAGCAGCTTCATGCGGATCACCACCGGTAACCACATTAATCAGCAGCCTCCCGCCGGAGAGGCGATCAAACGTGGAAGCCATGCGCGCCGCTACGGTTGGCGACATGATCCCGGGACGAATCGCAACCAGAAAGCGCAGCCGCTTCGTAGCTGGTAACAAAGCAGAAGCGATCACCCATGAGTCTTCGCACGAATTTCCTGTCGGTAGAAGAACAGAATGATAACCGAGGTTATCGACAGCTTGGGCAATCTGCGTGAGATACGCAAGGTCTGTGACACGTGAACCAACTTCGCTGCCAAGATACCGGCCGTCACCAGTAGTGGGAATGAACCATGAGATCTCCACGTTCTTAGTCCCTTTCATCAAGCTTTGATTGCGGAACACCCTGGCTCCAGTAAGACTTCAACGCGAGCAGTACCGGCACGGAAGCGGCAAGACCTGCATCCAATGGAGCATTCGGCACAGCCCCATTGGTAATTGCATCCAGAAAATTCCTGGTGTGCGAACGTTCCAGATTCTCCTTGGTATCGACACGCACTGGCGTTCCTTGCAACGGTGTATACACATACCCATCGCGAGCAACTTCGAGCAACCCTTCCGTTCCTTCAAACAAAACGGAAGGACGTTCATTTCGCAACGACAACACGGAACTCTCGAAGTTCAGATTCCAGTCCTTGTAACGGACAACCGCACTTACCGTGTCGGGGTTGTCACGGCCATCGTGCAGCTTATAAATCCCGCCAGTTGCAAATGCTGACTGCGGTGCTGCGTCATTCAGAAACCACTGCGCCACATCAACCCAATGCGTCAGGATATCCGCAAGCAGACCGTTGCCGTAATCGTGGAAGTAACGCCACGAATCGTAACGCGCTGTCTGATACGGAACATGTGGCGCCGGCCCAAGGAAGCGTTCCCAGTCCAGACCAGCAGGCTTCGGCGCATCCACAATCTTGCGGCGCTGCCAGGCAAAGTCATGCCAAACGGCACGCACCAACACAATCTGGCCCAACTTTCCGCTGTCGATGTATTCCTGTTTCGCACGCAGATAGGTCGCACCACTACGCTGCTGTGTGCCGCATTGCAGAACGTGCTTGCTCTGCTGAGCCGCATCGACAAGTGTTTGCCGTTCGTGCCAGCGATGCAGCGTCGGCTTCTCCAGGTAGACATGCTTTCCTGCCCCCAGCGCAGCCTTCGCTACAGTGACGTGAAGATGATCCGGTGTTGCAATCAAGACAGCATCCACGTCCTTGTGCGCCAGCAGATCTTCGTGCGCATTGAACGACGCAGGCTCCGGTAGTTCCGGTGCAAGTTGTGCAAGGACGCGCTTACGCGTTGCCTCATACGTGTCCGCGATGGCCACCAGTTGTGTGCGGCCATCCTGAAGGAAGCCCGCTCCCACGATGCGTCCCCGGCGTCCAACACCGATGATGCCCAGCCCAACACGGTTGTTCGCACCAATCACGTGCGCATACGACTTCGCGCTCATGGAGACTGCAGTTGCAGCCGTTACGCCAATAAATTCGCGGCGATTCATGCAGAGAACGCTCCCTTCAACGATTGCAGCGAAGTTTCCAGAACGGCGCGCCCTAGTTTCGTGCCATCTTCGCGTTCTTCTTCATTGATCACCCAGCCGTGCCAGTTCGCCTGCTTCAGAGCATTCGCAACCTGCCTCAGTGGGAACTTTCCTTGGCCGAGAGCGACCTGTTTGCCATCTACAAAATCGCGGAAGTGCAATCCCGTTAGTCGCGCCGCATGTTTCTGCACAAACGCTGGAAGATCTAAATTCGTGCGCGAGGCGTGGCCAATATCCATAAGGAAACTGACCTTCGCGGGATCAGTCTCCGCATAGAGCGTTTCCAACTCGAGCGCTCCATACTTCGCCTCCCACCAATGATTGTGATACGCCAGCTTCAGACCCAGCGTGGAGGCAAACTCACCTGCTGTATTCAGCGCTTCTGCTTTTCGCTTTAACTCATCAGCTGTCGCTGCGGGAGCACCGCTGAAAATCAAGCGCTGCGCCCCGGTCTCAGCACCTTGGTGCGCAACTGTTTCGTAGAAAGCCTTAGGCGGTACGTTCGTCAGTGAATCGTATTCCGGCAAAAAGATGTGGATGCCTAGAAAGGTAAGTCCTGTCGTCTCGATCTGCTTTCGCGCCGACGGCAAATCCTTTGACTGACCACGGAGGTTAATGAAGCCTGTCTCAAATCCGTCGTATCCAAGACTGCGAATCTGCGTGAGGGCATCCACAAACGTCTCGAAACGCGCAGGCTGGATTGCAAACGCATTGGTCTGCGCACCGTAGAAGGTCCGCGTCGACGAAGACGCGGGATCCAGTGCACGTGCAATGCCTTGACCAAAAGTACGTTGCAGAGATAGTCCGGCAACACTCGCAAGAGCTGAGCCGATGACGTGTCTCCGTGTAAAGGAAGATGCCATGAAAACCTCACCAAAGAACAGAGCCTCGGGGAAGAGCTCACGCCTCGTGTCGATAAAATGTAGGGATGAAAATTGGAAACTAAAAAATTGCGCGCAGGGGTTAGCGGCAACAACAGCTGCTGGGGGCAACTGGACAACACGGGAGGCCGATTTGTTCAACCGTGAGCATGAACTCATGCTATGGAGCATTGCTCCAACTGTCAAATGGGCTTACATCCTTTTCACGTTCGAGATTGACGAAGGCGAGTCCAATCCAGGATGCGGTCTGCCATCTCTCGTTTCGAACCACGCGGCAGCGGTAACTCAACATCCTGGGAGATGAGAATGCCTTCGTTTACATCAGCTTCAAACCCACTGTCTGCATAGGAAACATCGTTCGCGACAATCAGATCCGCGCCTTTTGCACGAAGCTTCCGCCTTCCTTCTTCAAGAACATTCTCTGTCTCAGCCGCAAACCCAATCACGATTGTGCCTGCATGCCGCTGCTCTACAACCTGACGAAGAATATCTCGAGTTGGTAACAGTTCCAGCGTCAGTGAGTTTTTCTTCTTGAGTTTCTCCGGTGCAGGACATGCAACCCGGTAGTCCGAAACCGCAGCAGCCATGATAACCATCGATGCTTCGGTCAAACGTCCGAGCACAATGGACTCCATCTCTTCCGCTGTCGTCACTCGGATCGATTCACATCCCGGAGGTGTTGGCACAGCCAGGGACGCACCCACAAGTATGACTCTTGCACCACGTTCCAACGCGGCATGGGCCAGCGCTACTCCCATCTTTCCGCTGGAACGGTTTCCGATGAATCGAACCGGATCAATGAGTTCACGGGTTCCTCCAGCAGTAATGAGGATTGTTTCGCCAACCAGGTCCTTCGTTCGCCCTGACGTGGCGAAGACGCGATCCGCGATCGCGCCGGGTTCTGCGAGCCGCCCCGCACCCACCATTCCGCAAGCGAGTTCACCACTTTCTGGTGAAACAATTTGGACGCCGCGCTGTTGCAACGTCTTCAGATTTGCCTGCGTTGCCGGGTGCTCCCACATATGAAGGTTCATCGCAGGTGCGACGATAATCGGGATCGTAGCGGCCAAAACGGTTGCGGATAAGAAGTCATCCGCAAACCCATGAGCCATCTTGGCGAGCATGTTTGCTGTAGCCGGAGCCACAACCAACACATCAGCATTCTGAGTTATCTGGATGTGCTCAATATCGAAATCTTCCCCGTCGGCTATAGAAGCTTCGCTGTGTGTGGTCTGCCACAGAGATGTCATTACCTGCGAACCGCTCAGTGCCGCGAAGGTCAGTGGCGTGACGAACCGCTCCGCATTTGCAGTCATCACGACCTGGACTGTCGCTCCGCGACGCTGAAGTTCACGGAGAAGTTCAGCCGCTTTGTAAGCCGCAATTCCCCCACACACACCAAGAATAACCTTCATGCGTTTGCTCCATCGATCCGCAACGTACAGTTGTCGATCAATCGCGTCGTGCCGATCCATGCTGCTACAGCAACGAGAGTTTCAGCAGGCAATGTATCTTCGTCGAGAGTTTCAAGCGTGTCTGGGTCGACTAAATCTGCGTAGTCGATTTTCAATACATTCGAATGCATAAGCTCTTTGCTCAGAGTCTCACGTATTACCGATGTACGACGCTCCCCTTGCCTCACAATATCCATCACGGCACGGAGTGACCGCGAGAGAGTCTCGGCTTCAATGCGTTCTGTTTCGCTGAGATAGCGATTTCTGGAACTCATCGCCAACTCGCTTGATTCACGGACCGTTGGACACACTACCAGATTCAGATCAAAATTCAGATCGCGCACCATCTTGCGAAGCACCGCAACCTGCGCCGCATCCTTCTCTCCAAAGAAAGCACAGCCTGGCTGCACAATGTTGAAAAGCTTCGCGACTACTGTGGCAACGCCACGGAAATGCCCCGGTCGAGATGCGCCATCCAACCGCGCGCCAATCACAGGAACATCCACAATGGTCTCCGTCCCCGGCGGATACATCTCCTCCGGGGAAGGCGCAAAGAGCAGATCAACGCCTTCCTGTTCCAACAACAGACAATCCTGCTGGAAGGTGCGTGGATAGCGTGCCAGATCTTCCGCAGGACCAAATTGCAACGGGTTGACGAAGATACTGACTACGGTGCGGTCACAGCTTTTCCGTGAGGCTCGAACCAATGAAAGATGCCCCTCGTGCAACGCGCCCATAGTAGGCACCAGGCCAATCGTCTGCTGTGCAGAACCACGCTGGTAAGCTTTGCAGGCGGCACGCATTGCCAGTGGGGATGAGATTATTTGCATACGGATACTTCCCTTTGTTTCGTGGAAGCAACATCACGTTCTGCGACTATCTCAGCCTTAGGCATGTGATAGCTCTCATGATCGTCGGGGAAGGTTTTTGCCATAACGGCATCACGAAAGTCCCTGATCCCCCGCTCCATTAACAACCGTCCATCTCCAAACGAACGCACGAACTTCGGCTTCCGTGTGAACGACAGAGAGAACAAGTCATGGAACACCAGAATTTGGCCGTCACAATCAGGACCGGCTCCAATTCCGATTGTTGGAATGGAAAGAAAAGCTGTAATTTCCGCAGCAAGCTCCCTGGGTATGCCCTCAAGCACTATCGCAATTGCGCCAGCCTCTTCGAGCGCCAGCGCATCATCGCGCAGACGCATTGCATCCATCTCTGAAAGTCCTTGCACGCGATAGCCACCCATGCGATGGACTGATTGCGGAGTCAAGCCAATATGTCCTACTACTGGCATTTCCGCCTGCGTTAACGCTTTCACGTGCGGTGCGTAAGCAATTCCACCTTCCAGTTTGACTGCTTCACTCCCGCACTCTTTGAAGAAGCGCAATCCGTTTCGCACTGCATCTTCAATTGAGACTTGATAACTGCCGTAAGGCATGTCCACCACCAGCAGCGCGCGCTTCGTTCCCCGCCGCACAGCACGTGCATGATGCAACATGTCGTCCATCGTGACGCGGAGCGTATTGTCGTATCCGAGAACAGCTGTGCCCAGGGAATCGCCCACAAGAAGCATGTCGATTCCTGCTTCATCCGCAAGTCGAGCGGTCGGATAGTCGTAAGCGGTAAGTGCTGTAAGGGGTGTGAAAGCGCGTTTGCTTTGCAGCAGCGTTTGCGGCGTGACTTTTGTCGCTGCCGCAGGACGCAGAGCGTCCTTGGTCTCTGTCTGACTCATCTCTACTCCAGTGCCACTCCGTCCCATGTGCGGATGCAGCCCGTACAGCAAGTATAGTCGCTGGCACCAGGAAGGCTCAAAAGCTCCCTTGCGGCTAGAGTCTTTTGCCTGCGCGCCTTACACTTAACCTTGGCAGGCGACCGCTCACCATGCGGCGACAAGCCGGAGGGTTATGGAAGCAAGTGTGAAGATGATGAAGTCCAAGCTGCACCGTGCAACGGTGACACAATCGGATCTTCATTACGAAGGCAGCATCGGCATCGATACGGATCTTCTGGGTCAATCAGGCATTCTGGTAAACGAAGCGGTACATGTGTGGAACGTAAACACCGGCCAACGTTGGGAAACATATGCCATCCCTCAGCCAGCAGGCACGGGGGAAATTCAGGTGAACGGTGCTGCCGCAAGGCTCGCACAGGTAGGCGATGTCATCATCATTGCAGCATTCTCATGGATGACAGAAAGTGCTGCCAGGGAACACACTCCTCGTGTCGTTCTTTTGGATGAGAGCAACAAGCCTCTCCCTGGCGCATAAGAACCGGCATTCATTCGCATGCGGTCTTTGTTCAATACATGGAACCGGCAATTTGCTCAGCAATAGCCTGCACCACGGCATCTGAGGTGACGTCGCTTCCTTGCCAATGAACACTTTCCATCGGCGGATGGCTGCATCGTAGCACCATGAGTCGGTTGCGAACGTACGCCACAACTCGGTCTTCGGTTCCGCCATTACTCGGTGAAGAACATGCGATCGCCTGATTCCCTACTCCGATCAGTGAACGTGATGTACCTGGGCAGGACGATCGAATGGCAGCGGCGTACTCCTTCTTCGGATGGGTCATCGTCGCGACCTTGATTCGCAGAGTCGACCGCTGGTCATGCGTTGTGAACTCGCACATGCCGTTCGGTCGTGGATCGCTTACCGGATAGGACGACTGTGGCAACCTTGCCAGATGTGGCGACTGAGGCAATAACGTAACGTGCATGGTCACATCCACTCCCAGAGCACCGCTGGCGGTTGCCTGGTTCAGCCAGGGACACAAGGATTGCGCACCCGCAACATGCGGAAGCAGCGTAAAGATCATCAGTGTGAACCAACGCAATGAAGCACGCATCAGTGCGAACTCCCCAATGGTGTTTCCGTTACAGCACTACCATCTGCAAGATGAGCATGGTGCAGGCTGGAGTGGACGTGCCACGGGATGCTCTCGGTAGAAATCTCCGGATGCATCCGAAGAAAATCCTGTGAGTACGTTGGGGCGCCGGGATCGGTCTTCTTAAGGGCGAACAGTGCTCCCTGTTGTTTCGCACTGTCTTTCATTCCGTTGCGGCGATATAGCAACGACAGGTTGTAGTGTGCTGCCACATCGTCAGGATCGATGTTCTGTAGAGCCTGGAACTGTTCCATGGCGGCCTTCTGGTCGCCGGACTGATAGTACGAAACACCCAGCTCCCTTCTCGCGTCGATCGACCGCGGATACTGAGCGACTACCTGCTTGAGATCGGCAACCTCCTGCGAGGTATTGCCGTCACGCCGCTCCACAAGCGCAAGGTAATAGAGTGCACGCGCATTGCCGGGACTCAGTGTCAACGCTTTTTCCAGCGCAGTACGCGCCGGTGCAAACTTCTCCCATTGAATGTTTGTGAGCGCCATGTTGGTATAGCCGTCTGCATCGTTCGGGTGCAGCTTCAACGCTTCACGGAAGGCGTTAAGCGAATCACCGTACTGCAGTTGATCCAGCAACGCGATGCCGAGATTGTTCCACCGCATCCACGTGGGATTATCGCCTGCAACAGCACGCTCCGGAGGATTGGCTCCCATCGCGAGAAGGCGTGTGCGCGAAGCGATTTCCACGACAGGCAATTCTTTGTAGCCGGTCCCCTTGCCAAAGATGTTGTCCGTATAGCTATGCCGGAGATGCCGATAGTTGACACGTGCTGTGATGGAAACGCCCTGCTTCACATCGCCAGGCACACGGAACTCGTAACGCACAAGAACAGAACGGCCAGCAGACACGGTGTTGTCATAGGCAACAGAATGAATCGTCCACACTTTATGGTTGTCGACAAAGGTCCCGCCTGTGTTCACAGGACGATTCGTAAAGCTGTGCGCTGATTCGTCCAGCGACCCATCGGCTTTGAGATAGCCGCTGTGATAGATCACCTTACCAGTTGTGACATCTTTGGCTTCAAACTCCATCCATGCTTCAAAAAGATCACGCACCTCGGGGATAAGCGAGTGGCCAATGTTCTTGTTCTGTACAACAACGTAAGCTTCCACAACATCATTCGGTTTTATGTTGAAGCTTTGTTCACCTAACGGCGCCACAAGGTTCTTGCTGCCGTTAATCTTCACACCAAATAGATCGACATTGAGGAAGGTGCCACGTTTCAGAAACGCAATTGTTTTGTCGATCTGTTCATCAAAGCCGTAATACATTGGCACAGCCGTGTTTCCCGCAGCCCAGCGGTGCGATGCAAAGCTTCCATGCTTGGCTCCCGGCTCAGGAAGAGAAGCATCGAAGCGCTCCATGTGGCAGCCCTGACAGGGCAGGTAGCTCCCTTTGTAAAACGTAAGCGGATTCTGCTCTGAGAACTTGGAGTTCTGCCACTCGTCGTATGTCGTGAAAGCACGAATCCATTTGTACTCATTCAACGAGTCAGGCAAATTTGCTTTATGACATGCGGCGCAGAACTCCGGTTGCTTCATCAGCGAACGCATCACAGCAGCAGCGTGACGATCAGGATACGCCAGAATCTCCTTGTATGGCACCTGGCCGGGTATGCGAGCGCCCTGGGCATCTGTCATAACTGAGGGCACATTCATCACATAACCACCATTGCCCAGGGTGGACTGCACCTTCCCAATGGAGTGGCATGTCATGCAGGTGACGCCATCCTGATCAAAGCGACGATCCACCATCGAGTTCTTCGTCAACGCACCGGAAAGCACGGCAATGGGATTGTGGCAGCTATCGCAATGGCGTGAAAACTGAATGCCTTTCGTGTTGATCACGATGTTGACGCTGGTGCGATAGAACGGCGTGCGGAAAGAATTTGAATGTAAAGACTGACGCCACTCCGCAAAAGCTTCCTTGTGGCAATATCCGCAATACTGCGCAGTGGGAAAAGCGCCGGGCTGAATAAAATCGCCGCCTTCCACCTGCGCGTTGCCTGGTAGCGAGATGTTGTCCAACATCACGCCGAAGTCATAACTGTGGCGGATCATATCCGCCCACTTCTTCCGCTCTGGATCAAGTTCCGCATGAGCAGGAATCGTAGCGGGAGCATAAATTGGAGCCGTGTACTGTGGCGTCGCCGCTGAGTTTCCGCCCCCGCTCTGTTGCCCCGCATACGTTTTTCCGGAAGGCAAAAGTGCGAACACAAGCAGAGCAGGTATTCCGAATCCTATAAGGAGTCGGCCTGCGATTTGCGGATGGAGACGAAGTCTCATAGACATAGTTGTTTGTACTTCCGCTTACTTTTTCGAAACGGCATGCACCGGCGCAGGAGCATGGTACACCCCTGCAATTACTCCGCGTCCTTGTTCAATGGTGTAAAAGCGATCTGTTGCGGGCAGTTTCAGTTTTTCGACGCTGCCGTCAGTCCAGTGAATCTCCACGCCATCGATGCTGTTCGCGCTGCCAAGTCCAAAGTGAACGCGTGGATCATTATTCGATTCGTAGCTTCCGCCGCTGAGCACATCGCCACGCTGCCGCAAGCCTCCGGCCGTCAGGTAGACCGTCGTTCCCGTAGCGTCTTTCGGCGTTTTCCCTGCACCCACAAGCTGCAGCCCCACCCAGTGATTCGTATTGGCATCCACATTCCGCAACAGCGACGGCGACTGATCCAGATTGTTAATCACCACATCGATCCTGCCGTCGTTGAACAGATCGCCAAACGCAGCACCACGCCCTGGAATCACTTCGGCAAGCCCTGATCCCACAACCGGCGGCATCATAATGAACTTCGCCCCCTGATTCATGTTGTGGAACAGCAGTGGCCTTTGCCGAAACGATGTTCCCCAATCAGAATGATCAGCCTGCGGATACACGTGTCCATTCACCAGGAAAATGTCCTTCCATCCATCGTTATCGAAATCGATAAACCCGGTGGCCCACGTCAGGAACGGATAGGTAGGCGCAGCAATGCCCATCTCCGGTGTGATTTCGGAGAAGTTCAAATCGCCTTCATTGCGGAAGAGCGGTTTGTAGTCGTCAGAGAAGGTGCCCGTGTACAGGTCAAGCAACCCGTTATTGCGGTAGTCGCCAATCGCAAGTCCCATGTTTGCCTGGTCGCGTCCCTGTTGATTCAACGCGAAGCCGGAGATAAGGCTGACATCCTCAAATGTGCCGTCCCCTTGATTGCGATACAGGTAGTTCGGCGAAGAGTCATCCGTAACAAGTAAGTCCTGTTTACCGTCGCCATCCATGTCCACAAAGGTGGAACTGAAGCCGTAATTTCCTTTCTTATCCGCGACGCCGGCTTTTTCACTAACGTCGGTAAACCTTCCATCACCATTGTTATGAAACAGATGGTCCGGCTCACCGCGAAGCCCTTTGGGGCCGCACATGGTATGCGTCCCACGGAACGAGCAGTTCAGATATCCCACTTCCGCAGAGCCCGACAGCGGCAGATGGTTGATATCGAAATGAACATAACCGGGCACAAAAAGATCCAGGCGCCCGTCGCCATCGTAATCGCCGAAAGTGGCGCCGGTGGACCAGTTGCCAAGCGTCACACCCGCCTTCTCTGCAACATCCGTGAAGGTGCCGTCATGGTTGTTGTGGAATAGCCGATTCTTGCCGTAGTTCGAAACGTAAAGGTCGGGCCAGCCGTCATTGTCGTAGTCTCCGACGGCCACACCGAAGCCCCAACGATCATTGACAACGCCAGCTTTTGTCGTCACATCCGTGAAGGTCCCGTCATGATTGTTATGGAACAGCGCAGCATGCGGCGCGCGTGTCTTACCCTTCTCCGCATCCCACGTGGAACCGTTTACGAAATAAAGGTCCATCCAACCGTCGCGGTCGTAATCGATCATCGCCACACCGGAACCGGTTGTTTCCAGGATCAGCGACTTCTCTGGCGTTCCCATGGTGTGGTGCCAGCTCGTTAGCCCCGCAGCCGCTGCATCTTCTTTAAAAACAATGAGACCAGACTTAACGAAGCCGCTTTCGGTAATGGGTTTGTGATCTTCGCCATAGACAGGCGCAGCGGGTGGTCCGCTCGACGATCCTCCCTGCGCGTAACACCTGGCCACGAGCAGGGTCGACAACATCAGGCAACACAAAAAGCGCAGTCTCAAAGGAACACACCCGGTCCTGAAAATGCCTGCCGATCAAGAATTGCAGCGGCGACATGCAGACGAGCATAGAACCTATCATGGCCACAACCGGAACAGCAATTCAAAATGTGTCCGGGTATAGTGGATGCGATATGAACATGCGTGAGATCGCACGGCGGGCAGGAGTTTCCAGTGCCACGGTTTCGCGCGTCATCAACGGGTCGACGATCGTCCGTGAAGACACAGCGCAGCGCGTCCGCAAAGTCCTGGAAGAAGTTCAGTTCATCCCTAACCCCAGCGCCACCACACTGAAATACGGACGCAGCAAAACCTACGGCCTCATCGTCCCCGATATGCTGAACCCTTTTTTCGCGGAGTTCTTTGGAGCATTTGAGGATCTGCTGGTTGAGATCGATCATGAAGTTCTTCTGACCAGCGCGCAGACGGCGGAGAAACTGCTGAAGTCCATCCGACGGATGCTGATGCGGCAGGTGGATGGCGCAGTGCTGATGGCATCGGAGTTCGATACGAAGTCTGTCGAACCCCTGTTGCGCCGGCGTGTTCCCCTAACCACCGTGGATCGCAGAACAGTTCATGTGGGCTGCAGCGATGTCTCCATCGACTACGAACGCGGCTTCGCGGAAGCGGTGCGCCACCTCGTGTCGCTGGGTCACACTCGCATCGGCTATATCGGTGGTATGAAAGGACCGCACACAACAGAGGTTCGTGCGAACGCTTTCAAGCTGGCCATTCGCGGCGCCGGAGTGACTCTGCATCCTGAGTTGATGCGTCATGGAAACTATCGCGTCTCTGGCGGAGAACGTGAGGTGACCGCGTTGATGAAAGCAGCAGAGCCTCCCACCGCGATACTTACGGCAAACGATCTGACAGCACTGGGAGCCGCACAGGGATTGCACCGGCTCGGCCTGTCAGCACCACACGATCTCTCCATCATCGGCCTGGATGACATTCTTCTCAGCGAGGTTTGCCAGCCTCCGTTGTCGACCATCCGTACACCACGCAAACGGCTTGCGAAAGTCTGCCTTGAGGCGCTCGATTTTTCAAAAGCGAATATCGAAAGCCTGGGCATACAGCTTTCCGTGCCGACAGAACTGATCGTGCGCGAGACAACGGCCCCGCCGCGGCGCAGAGAACGGACCAGCAAAACATCGCGCCGGAAATCATGACCACCGGAGTTTCCCGCTTCGGTTTCGGCGTCTGGTTTTTTCCTGCATACGGCCTCATCACCATGCTGATCGGCTGGAAATCGCGCAGACGATTCGCCACGGCTGGCGATTACCTGAACGCCTCACACACTCTGCCCTTGCCGATTGTCATCATTGCGTATCTTGCTTCCAACTGCGGCGCACTGGAAATTGTCGGCCTCAGTGCCATGGCAGCGCATTACGGCGCACTCGCGTTTCACTTCTACCTGATTGGCGCCATCCCCGGCATGATCTTTCTTGCGTTGTGGATGATGCCGGTCTATCTGCACAACGGCATTACCAGTGTCCCGGAATACCTGATGGTGCGCTACGGTCCACGCATGCGGCTGTTAAACGCATGTGTTACCGCATGCATCATGCTCCTGCTGTCTGGCATCAGCCTGTACGCCATGGCCCAGGTGCTTACCGTCACCATCGGCATGACGTTCGAGTGGGGGATTCTCTGCTGCGCATTCATCGTGATCGTCTATGTTTTCCTCGGGGGCATTCGCGCCACCATCTACAACGAACTCTTCCAGTTCTTTGTGATTGTGGCAGGATTGCTGCCGTTAGCACTGCGCAGCTTCCGGTTGCTGCAACTTCATGGGCGATCAGACATGTCACAGAATCTGCATCTGTGGCACGGCATGCACAGCTTTGCACCCCAGGCACGCATGGACGGTTTCGGTGTGGTGGCAGGTCTGGGTTTCGTCCTGGGTTTTGGATACTGGTGCACGGACTTTGTCATGATGCAGCGCGCCTTTGCCGCTCGCAAAGAGAATGACGCACGACAGGTTCCACTGTGGGCTGGGTTCGGCAAACTGCTGTTTTCTCTGCTGGTCGTTGTTCCTGGGCTTGCAGCAATACATGTTTTGCCACAGACCTCCGAGCACTACGACCGCACTCTGCCACGGATGATGACGATCTTGTATTCACCCTGGCTGCAAGGCTTAGGCTTAACCGCGCTTGCGGCAAGTCTCATGTCCAGCCTTGCCTCCAACGTCTCTGCCTTCGCTGCACTCTGGACGGAAGATATCTATCGCACCACCATCTGCAAAGACCGTGACGATCGCCACTATCTCCGCATGGGGCACTTTGCGGTACTTGCCGCAATGCTATTGAGCCTGTCTGCCTCCTATCTGAATTTCCTTTTCCGCGATCTCATGGAACATATCCAGTTAATCTTCTCCGTGTTCGCAGCGCCGTTCTGGGCAGTGTTTCTGCTGGGAATGTTGACACGAAGGACAAATGAGCGGGGAGCCATCCTTGGCTTTCTCCTGGGTTCCAGCTTTTCATTTGCACATTCCGTGGCCGTGTCACGCGAATGGTTGCACTACGGCAGCACCATGACGGCCAATTTCCATTCCGCAATCTATGCCTTCACCATCGCGGCAATTGCAGCGTGGCTCCTCAGCCCGCGGGGAAATGTTGCTGCGGCAGGCCGTCTGCAATGGAGCCTCGTCGCAGTTTCCAGCACAAACGCTTACCTTCTACTGCTGGCACTGTTGATGCTCATTGCGTGCGTCTGGTTCAACATCTGGTGGTTCTAACGATCTGACTATGCCGGGCGTGCCTAAAAAGGTTCTGGTTCAACCACAAATCATGAATCCGTATACAATTCTCCCCAATTCCGGGATTCCTATGACTTTGCCTGTTCTCCGTGCTTCTGCCTTCGCTACATGCGTACTCGCCTTCTTTCCAGTTGGTTCACAACACGCTCAGGCGCAGAGCGCGCCGGTTCATAGCTTCACCGTCTCAGGGCGAGACTTCCTCATGGATGGCAAGCCCTACCAGGTCATCTCCGGCGAAATGCATTATCCGCGTATCCCGCGTGAATACTGGCGTGACCGGCTACGAAAAGCAAAAGCAATGGGACTGAATACCATCACCACTTACGCCTTCTGGAACCTGCATGAACCACGCCCAGGAGTCTACGATTTCAGCGGACAGAATGACCTTGCTGCGTTTCTCCATGATGCGCAGGCCCAGGGGTTGAATGTGATCCTGCGTCCCGGCCCGTACGTCTGTGCGGAGTGGGAGCTTGGAGGCTATCCTTCCTGGCTGCTGAAAGATCGCACGCTTACCTTGCGATCAACCAATCCCGCATACCATGCGGCCGTCCAGCGTTGGTTTCAGAGGCTGGCCGTCGAGGTGAAACCACTGCTGCTGAAGAACGGTGGCCCCATCATCGCCGTCCAGGTCGAGAACGAATATGGGGCCTTCGGCGACGATCTGAACTATCTGCAGCAGGTGAAGGATGACATGGTGCACGCGGGACTCGGCGACGATCTGATGTTCACGTCCAACCAGGCCTCGGACCTGGCCAAAGGCTCGCTTCCGGATCTTCCGGCTGCAGTGAACTTCGGCGCGGGCAATGCCGCCACCTCCACTGCCATGCTCGAGAAGTTTCGGCCCAGCGGTCCGCGCATAGTGGGTGAATACTGGGCCGGATGGTTCGACAAATGGGGCGAAGAACATCACGAAACCGACGGCCGTAAAGAAGCGCAGGAGTTTCAATGGATGCTGGAGCACGGCTACTCAGTCTCCATGTACATGTTCCATGGCGGCAGTAGTTTTGGATGGATGAACGGCGCTGACTCTCACACAGGCAAGGACTACCATCCAGACACCACCAGCTACGATTACGACGCTCCACTGGATGAATCCGGCTCGCCGCGCTACAAATATGCGTTGTTGCAACAGGCTATTGCCACCGCAACGCACACCAGCCCAATGCCAGTGCCAAAGGCCTCGGAACGTCGCGTTTTCCCTGTTGGCGCAGTTAAGGAATCGGCCTCACTCTGGGACAATCTGCCCAGGCCAGTCCATTCTGAAACACCGCTCACCTTCGAAGACCTGGATCAGAACTTCGGCTACGTACTCTACCGCACCACCTTGCCTGCACACGCAGGAAACACGCTCACCGTCAACGGTCTGCATGACTACGCAGTGGTGTATGTGGATCGAAAGCAGATCGGCACACTCGACCGCCGACTGGATCAATCCACTGTGACACTGCCTTCGGGTCTTCGTGACGGCGCAGTGCTCGACATTCTGGTGGAGAACACCGGCCGCGTCAATTACTCCCACGCCATCCTGACAGAACGCACCGGAATCACGGAAAAGGTCATGCTGGGCGATGCGGAAGTAAGCGGATGGGAGATGTTTTCGCTTCCCATGCAGGACCTCTCCCGCCTACGGTTCCGTTCTGGCGCCTGCACTGGTCCCTGCTTCTTCCGAACCACCATGACCGTCGACCGTCCCGCCGATACGTTCCTCGACACGCGCGGACTTCACAAAGGACAGCTCTGGCTGGGTGCGCACAACCTGGGCCGTTTCTGGTCAATTGGGCCGCAATTCACGCTGTATACGCCGGCACCATGGCTCCACGCCGGAGCGAATCGCATCACATGGTTCGACCTTGAGGGCAATAGCCGACACGAAAACCTCACCGCAGTGCACGATCCCGTCTACGGAGCCGTAACGCACAGTCGCGAGTCGCAGTAGCGCTCACCGCCATGCGACTGCAGCACACGCCCGTTCTTTTCGGCGTGCTCGAGACTTATCGCTCCCTGGAAAACCTACGCACCCTCCCGGCACTGCCTCTCTGCACGCGGGCTTTGAAACGACTCAAAAAAATATGCTTGACACCTAATCTTTCGACTCAGTAGCTTCTGTGGCCACGTGAATGTATACGGATTCACGAGCGCTGAATCACTTCCCGTTCCACTTTACCCTTTGAGGCCTATTTCGCATGAAAGCAATCAGGGATTACTCAGAAACACGACGCAGAAGCAGGCAATGGATATGGGCCGCACTCCTGGCGGCACTCCTCCTCACGCTTTCCCCCCTTCACGCCCAGGTAGATCAGGGCACAATCACTGGAACAGTGACCGACCCGTCGGGCGCCGTGGTGCCCAATGCCTCGGTTACGGTAACGAACGTGGACACCGGATTCACACAGTCCGATAAGACTGACTCAAGAGGCCTCTACACTTTCTCGCCGCTGAAGATCGGACGTTACAGCGTGAAGGTGGCCGCCCCCGGCTTCGCTACCAAGCAGCAGGACAACGTGCAGCTTCACGTGGGTGAACGCACCGGCATCAACATTGGCCTTGCCATCGGTTCAGAGGAAACCGTCCAGGTAACCACCGAACCGCCGCTGCTACAGACCGAAGACGGTTCGACCGGGCAGGTGGTGGATGCGCAGACCATCGTGGACACGCCGCTGAATGGCCGCAACTACGTCTTCATCGCGCAACTTTCCGCTGGCATCGCACCGGGCAATGGTTCACGTGGTGCCGGCAAGGGCGACTTCTCTGCCAACGGCATGCGTTCCGAGCAAAACAACTTCCTGCTGGACGGTGTCGACAACAACGTCAACGTGGTGGACTTCTTCAACGGTGCGTCCTACAACGTGAAGCCACCACCGGAGGCACTGGCAGAGTTCAAGGTCCAGACCGGCTCCTACAGCGCAGAATACGGCCACTCCGCTGGCGCAGTCGTGAACGTGTCTGTGAAGTCCGGCACCAACAGCATTCACGGTTCTGCATGGGAATACATCCGTAACGATGCGTTTGATATTCACGAATGGGCATCGTTCGGCAATCGCGTTGTGCCGAAGTATCGTCAGAACCAGTTCGGCGGAACGATTGGTTTCCCCATCATCAAGGACAAGCTCTTCTTCTTCGGCGATGCAGAAGCAAACCGCATTATCTTTGGCGAGAGCGGAAACTACAGCGTACCCACGGCGCTGATGCGGCAGGGCGATTTCTCTGAACTGCTGAACACGAACTTGACCGGCGCCACACCGGTGCAGCTCGTGCAACCCAACTCCGGCAATCAGGCCACCCCGCTCTCATGCAATGGCAAGCTGAACGTCCTCTGCCCCAGCCAGATCAACCAGACCGCTCTGAACATCCTCAAGATGTATCCGGCCCCCAACCAGAGCGTGAATGGCCTGATCACCAACAACTACTTCAGCAACCGAAATGCCGTGGATAACACCACGCAGTTCGACGTGCGCGTGGACTACAACGCCACGCAGAAGGATCAGGCGTTCGTTCGCGCAAGCTACTCCAACACGCCAGGCACGCGCACCCCGGTGTTCGGCAATGTGCTTGATGGCGGCGGCTTCGGCGACACGGGCACGATCGTCAATCTGTCAGAAGCTCTGGCAGCAAGTGAAACGCACGTCTTCAATCCGAACTTCGTAAACGAAATCCGGTTCGGCTACAACTATGGCAACTTCGGTTTCAATCCTCCGAACACCGATAAGAGCGGCGTTGCAGCCAGCATTGGCCTTGGCGGCATCCCTGGCGGAGCAAACAACGGCGGCCTGCCAAACGTCGCCGTTACGGGTATCTCCTCCTTCGGCTCTCCCACATGGGCTCCCACGAACGAGTATCAGAACGTCTACCAGATTCTGGACAACGTGACCAAGATCGTTCGGAGCCACAGCATCCGTATGGGCGTCAGCTTTCAGCGCATCCGTTTCTCCACTCTGCAGCCGATTGAACCTCGCGGTGCTTACAACTTCACCGGCAAGTTCACGGCAGCACAAGGTTCTCCCACCGTGGGTGGTGTCGCATACAGCGGCTCTGGCGTTGCTGACTTCCTCACCAACAACATGGACACCGCGTACGTCACCAACATCTCCACCACGGACGATGTGCGCTGGATTCGCGCCGGGTACTTCCAGGACGATTGGAAGATCACACCCAAATTCACACTCAACGTGGGTCTGCGTTACGAATATGCGCAACCCTATAAGGAACGCCACGATCACCAGGCAGCCTTCATTGTGAACAGCATCGGAGCCAGCTCCGGTACGGGCACTTATCTCTTACCCACTTCACAAGCCGGAGTGACGTTAGCGCCCAGCTTCACGAATACGATGACGGCGAACCGTATCAACATCCAATACACCAGCAACCGCTTCCTGGTGCAGCCACAGAAGACAAACTTTGCACCACGCGTCGGTTTCGCCTACAAAGTTACGGACCGCCTCGTGATGCGCGCCGGTTACGGCATCTTCTTTGGCGGACTGGAAAGCGCTGGCTACTACCCAAACCTGGGCTTGAACTATCCGTTCCAATTCGAGTCTGGATATAACTCCACAACCCTGCATGGAGCCTGCACCACCACAAACTGCCAGAACAATGGCATCACGCTGGAAAATGGCTTCTCAACTGCAATTGCAGCCGGATTGCAGAACTCTGTATCCAATCCAAGTCTTCGCGGATCGGATGCACAGGTGAAGACGCCATACAGCCAGCAGTTCAATCTGGCGTTCGAATACTCGCTGTCGCGTACGCTTGCTGCCAGCGTGGCGTACGTTGGATCGAACTCACGTCACCTCATCGTGTTCCCTGACAAGAACGGCCCTGTCTCCCTCCTGGCGCCGGGTGTGGACGTCACGCCTTACCGTCCGTTCCCGACGATCGGTGGCACGGCATACAGTTCGTATGCAGGAGCATCCAATTACAACTCGCTCCAGGCAAAGCTGGATAAGCGCATGAACAACGGCCTCAGCTTCCTGGCCAGCTACACCTATGCACATGCACTCGATAATTCTCCGACACCGCTAGGCAGCACGGGCGATGCGGGGTATCGCAATCCAAACCTGATCGGCATCGGCTCCGATTACAGCAACTCGCCGATCGACGTTCGTCACCGCTTCACCATCAATGGTTCTTATGCTCTTCCGTATGGTGTTGGACGCCAGTTCGGTAACCATCCCGGCTTCATGAACCTGGTGTTCGGCGGCTGGACCAACAGCCTGACGTTCATCGCGCAGACGGGAAATCCCTTCAGCATGAACAGCAGCGTCACCACGCAATCCGGTGCTACCACGCACCCGTACCTCATTAGCGATCCGTTCAAGGGAGGCGGATCACCTGACGCGAGCCGTACCGATCTGGCGGGATATTCCTGCCCGACGCAGACACGAACCCCAACTCACTGGTACAACCCCTGTGCCTTCGTCAATCCTCCGGCCGTCCCTTCAGGGGCACAGATCAGTGGACTTGCTGCCCTGCGCTATCTCGGGTCGCCTCGCAACTCGATCTACGGTCCCGGCTACGAGCGCATCAATGGCTCGCTGTTCAAGAACTTCACCATCTGGCGTGAAGCTTCTCTGCAACTGCGTGCCGACTACTTCAACCTGCTGAATACGCCCGCTTACGGCAACCCCAATGCCAACATTGGAACCGGTGGTGGACAGATCACCTCAGCCCGCAGTCTGGGACAGTTCTATCCCGACTCGCGATTCTGGCAGTTCGCCGCGAAGGTCAACTTCTAACGCGTCTGCTCTGCTTACACTGGAATGCAGCCGGGAGACCGGCTGCATTTCCTGCTTAGGAAATACTCCATTTTTGCTCGGAAGGTTCGTGCGTCGCATCCTACTCATTCCTTCGGTTGCACTCACGCTCATCGGCGTGCAGGCTACTACTGCGCAGAGTTCCTCCCCAAAGAACAACGTCGCTCATTCCAGCACAGCGTCATGCGCAGCCAGGACCATGACACCGGAAGATGCAGCAAAAGAACGCAAGGCGCTTGCCAGCCTGGATGCCAATGACGTTGCATCCGCACAACCCGATCTCGTCGCTCTTGCAAAGAAATACCCTTGTCGATTCGAACTTCAGGCAGCCGCAGGCATGGCCCTTGCTGAAGCTGAAAACGTCAACGCAGCCGTTCCGTTTCTTCGCCAGGCTCACGCACGTCGTCCCACCGATGATGCCATCGCGTTCAATCTTGCACTGGCGGAATTGAAAACGGGGAACGTGGATTCCGCGTTACCGCTGCTTCAAAAGGTCGCATCCCGAAATCCAAACAGGGCCGATACGCAGTTGGCCCTTGCTGCAGCATTCATGCAGAGCAAACGTCCCTCGGACGCAGCCGCCGCCTTCAAAAAAGCGAGCATGGATCTCACTGCCGGTGGACAGGCCGTGCCTCTGGAACTGCGCATGGACTGGGCATCGGCGCTTCTGCAAAGTCATCGTCCATCCGAGGCCCGTGACGTGCTGCGCTCTGCAGACGGTCTGCAACAATCCGCCCCTGCTCTGGCATTGCTCGCTGAAACGGCTGAAGCAACTGGCGATTACGAAGAAGCCGCACGCTCCTTTGAAAGTGCCGCGCGTCTTGATCCCTCCGAACCGATGATTGTCGCGTATGGGAACGAGTTGCTGCAGCATCGCACCTTTGGTCCTGCAATCGAAATCCTCAAGTACGGCACGGAAAAATTCCCTGAGAGCCAACGCATGCATCTGGCCCTGGGCGCGGCGTACTTCAACAACGCGATGTATCCGTTGGCCGCTCCGGAGTTCTACACCATGCTGCTACGTTCGCCCAACGACACATTGGCTGCGGACATGTTGGGCCGCAGTTGTGCCGATGCAACGGCTGCGTCGTTGCAGGAGTGCACTGCACTGGAAGGCTTCGCAAAGGAGCATCCCGAAAACGCTGTCGCGGCAACATACGCAGCCACGGCCATCCTTCAGCGCCCGACGGAAGCGCGCGATTCACAGACGGCCGAGCATCTGCTGCAAAACGCACTGCGCGCAGACCCGAAGCTTGCAGACACCTGGTATCAGATGGGCATCCTGCAGCAATCGCGCAATCAGTGGAATGAGAGCGCAGCATCGCTGGAACATGCCATCGCTCTGCAGCCGGATTTTGCCGATGCGCACTATCGGCTGTCGCGCGCGTATAGCCGCATGGGGCGCCGCGAAGAAGCTATAGCGGAAGTACAGCTTGAGATGAAGTTTCGCCAGGAAAACAAGGACGCAAACAGCCTGAGGATGCAGAAGATCGTCCGCATTCTTACCGTGGATAAACAGCCGTAACCGCCGATGGAAGGATAACTTTCGATGATTCCGTTCTCTGCCCTGCAACGCTTGACTCTGCGGTTCATGGTCGCGGCCATAGGTTGCGCAATCACTTCAGCAAGCCACGCTCAGACATCGCAGTCACCGCGCATGGTGGAACACGACGGTCATCATGCATTATTCGTTGACGGCGCTCCATACCTTGTCCTGGGAGCTCAGATCAACAACTCCAGCACGTGGCCTTCCACGCTTCCCAAAGTGTGGCCAGCTCTGCAACGCATGCATGCCAATACCATCGAAGCGCCTATCTATTGGGAGCAGTTGGAACCACATCCCGGCCAGTTCGACTTCTCCTCTGTCGACCAGCTTGTAAAGGGCAGCCGCGAACACAACCTCCGTCTCGTCGTGCTTTGGTTTGGAACATGGAAAAACGGCAACATGCACTACGTTCCGGAGTGGGTGAAAACGAATCCGCAGAAGTATCCGCGCGTGCTCAACCGCGATGGCGATCCCATCGACGTGCTCTCCGCGCAGTCGCAGACAAATCTCGATGCGGACAAGCATGCTTTCGAAGCCCTGATGAGCCATCTCGCCGAGATCGACGCACAGGATCACACCGTCATCCTTGTGCAAGTAGAAAATGAATCCGGCAACATTGGATCGCCACGCGATTTCTCCACCGCGTCGAACCGCGAATTCGCCGGCGCTGTGCCAGCCGATCTTACGCATGCGCTTCATACGAAGTCTGGTAGTTGGAGCGAAGTCTTCGGTGGAGACGCCGATGAAACCTTCCAGGCCTATCATCAGGCGAAGTACCTCAATGAAATCGCCGCGGCAGGTAAGGCGAAGTTCAACATCCCCATGTATTGCAACGTGTGGCTCTCGTATCCCATTGCTGAGCTTCCCGAACGGCAGGTCCGCAATCCTGGCATTCAATATCCATCGGGTGGACCAACCCAGTGGATGCTTCCGTTGTGGAAGGCTCTTGCACCATCCATCGATGCAATTGGTCCGGACATCTACTCCTCTGATCCCGCGTTCTACACAAAGGTGCTTGAGACTTATGCAAGACCGGACAATGCGCTGTGGATTCCGGAAACCGGCAACGGCGACGACTATGCACCGTACCTCTTCCTCGCACTTGGTCACGGCACCATTGGCTTCTCACCCTTTGGCGTGGACGACACGGGATGGACCTTCAAAGACGGCGAAGGCCCAGTGGCACATACGCGGAACTATGCGCTGCTGAATCCCATGGCACGCGAGCTTGCGTTGTTGAACTTTCAGGGCGCCCTGAAGACAGCGATGGAACTGCCGGGACAGCCGGAACAGGAACTTGACTTCGGCAAGTGGAAAGCCTCTGTCCGCTTTGGTTTCCCGCAGCGCGATGGGCAGCGTGTTCCCGGTACGCCGAACCATGAAGGACGCGCGCTTGTTGCGCAGCTTGGGCCTGACGAATTCCTCGTTACCGGGATTGAAAGCAGCGTCGCTTTTCATACGGAGGGTAAGTTGCCGGGCATCCGCATGCAGATTCTTTCTGCTGAAGAAGGCCGTTATGAAAACGGCACATGGAAACCGACGCGCCTGTGGAATGGCGATCAGACCGACCGTGGTTTGAACTTTCATCGTGGAGCCGACACCGTTGTGAAGATCCGGCTCGGGACCTTCTAGCGTGATTCCGCTTGTGCGAAGTACGTGCTGGTGTCAGACGTACTTTGCACGAAGCGCCTGCGAGATGGTAAGCGGGCGGTTGGAGATCGTGTTCGGTTTCGTGTCCGGACTGATCAACACCGCACGCGAACTCCCCTCTGCCCACGCCAGCGTGGTGAGTCGTCCCGGTGCAGCGATCCGCTTCATCGCGATCCAGTTATAAAACGCATTCATCTCCGCATCCACCAGCGCACCTTCCGGATCGGGCGTTATCGAATCCGGTTCTTCTACCATCTCGTTCAGTCCACGGTGGCGCTGACGTGGGCCATAACGTAACAGCAGCGTGGCTGGTTGCGCACGGCGGGCCAGCTCTCTGCCAGCCCACTGAACGAACGACGTGCTGAATATCTGCGTCCCTGAGCCCTCTGTGAACAGCTCCGTATAGAAGCGCTGCAGAACTGGATCAGGTGTAACGCGTGAACTACCGGAGCTTTGCGCTGACATCTTAGACAGTTGCGTGCGCATCTGCTCTGCGCCAGACTGGCCGCTCTGCAGGATCGACTTCATCTGTGTCAGCACGTGGCTGCGCAGCGGTGCAAGCTGCGTATAACTCGTGCTCACAACAGGATCAAACGAAGCGGGAACATCCCACGCAGTACCGCCATCCACATACCAGTGTGTGTATGGTGCAGGCATTCGTTTCGCTCGTTCGGCCACTTCCGCCAGCATTTGCGCCTTCGCGCTGGCCGCGTCGATTCCCTCCAGCCGAATGCCCTGCCGAGCAAGCTTGCGCATCAGCGATGGCCGCGAGACGTCTGCTCCATGCCCCAGCACAATCAACAACAACCTGTCCGTCGTGTCGGCCTGTTCTGGAATGGCTTCAAAGAGAGCCTTCGATGCAGCATGAAAAGTGTTGATCTGCCCCGTGGACCAAAGCGATGCCGTGAGCTGCTCCACATACGCTCCCGGAGATTGGACCCAGTTCGTCCGCTCAAGTTCCGACGGCAAAGTAATGACACGCAGTGGGGCCAGCAAAGAAGTGCGACGCTGCGCCTCCATCGATTCAAGCACCGTACACTGCCACTCCAGCGTCTCCCGTTCCACAGGAAAGCGAATATCCAGCGCGATGATCTGCACCAGGAACGACGGGCACACACTCATCGGCAACTCACGCAATAACCCCAGATGCCGAATGGCGAACGCCCGCGCAAGAGGAGGATACGTTGCAAAGCTTGCAGTCTGTAGATCCGCAGGCGTCATCGCAGTTCCTCAATGCAACGGCCCGGTGTATCTGTGCTGAATCCAAGGCGGCAACCCACCGTTGGCACCAGGTCAATCGACTCAATGGGCCGCTCCACGACTACGTTCTGCCGAACATGAGGCCCCATTGCCAATAGCCATGTGGTCCGCGCCATGTCGCTGCCTGTGCGGTGATGCTGAAATCCGTTGCCGGATGGATCGTCATCGGCATCGCGCCCGAAATCTGGCATGATGTACACCGTCGTGCGGTCACGATATTCAGGGTGCGCCTGCACCGACTGCCACAACTCCGCGCACAGCCGATCCGCGCGGCGAATGGCGTCGATATAAAGCGAATACGCCCCGGAGTGCGCCACGTCCATGTCATGCAGGGTCAGCATCATCAACGACGGAGCCTGCTGGTCCATCAGCCGCCGTGTAATGAACAACGAAAGTTCATCAGCGCTATCCAGTGTCTGCGCATGCTTCACAAAATCTGCCACCGAGAGTCGCAGCGTAGACTCCAGCGCTTCCAGGTGCAGTTCACGGTCCTGCGATGTCGACAACACCTGGTACTCCGGCATCTCGTAGTTATCCTGCAGCAGATGCTGCAGGTCCGCTCCTGACGACGCCTTCTGCATGGCCGTGCTAAGAAGCCGCTTGGGAAGGATCACTCCCGCACCATACTGCGGACCAAAGCGTGCATGGCTGCTGCCGCCAATCTTCTGAAAGCCATTGCTGGGCGCAATCACCCATGTATCCGTCACCGGTCGCTTCAACGCGCGGCGGTAATACTCAAACAAAGTGGGATTCGGAGGCGGCTGTGCGATGAAGTTATTGAAGCGTTCGTACACACCCGTGACAATGCTCGCCGTGGCAACATAGTGGCCAAGGATGCCACCGTTACGCACCTGCGTAAAGAATGTGCCCTGCGGAAGCAGCGTGTGTAGAAGGTTAGGGATATTCTCCTGCCCCTCTTCCGCAAATGTTTCTTCATCGCGTGCACCACCGCCAAAGGTCACTACGATGGTCTTCTGCGACGGCTGCACTGCGGCTGACAACGGAGCGGCAAAACCACTGCGCACCGTACTCGCAGAAAGCGCACCGATGGCGCCGCGCAGAAACTCTCTTCGAGAAGCAGCAATTTGCTGTGGCAGAATTGGTCGCTGAAACATCGCAGATAGTATGCTCCGCGGACAGCAGCTTTGCGAAGCCCTTTCCCGCTGAGTTTCAATATGCACGCGGACCTAACGACAGGCTTACAAGCACATGAGGCCAAAATGGAAGCTGATGAACTTTGGCTCCCGGGACAGCTTCAATGAGGTGCAGAAATTATTCGGTAAGCTTATGGAAAGTAAGGACACAAAAGGCCCAAGGCGGCCTCAAGGTGCAACCAGTCATTCTCATTAGCGATTGAAGAAGATTGGCTCCGCAGGTAGGACTCGAACCTACAACCCTTCGGTTAACAGCCGAATGCTCTGCCATTGAGCTACTGCGGATCAGGATGAACGAGGTGCCGGAGGGCGGGCTCCGGCTCAACTCGCATTCCCTTTATAACAAACAAGCGCGCTGAGGTCAAAGGCTCGCCTCTCTCTTCCAGCCTGTTCAGGGATACAACACAACAGCAATGTTGTACGTGGCAAAGCTGGACTTACTTTGCATGTCACATGCGCCGACTGCTGCGCTGGAAAATCCACCCTGTGCAATGCGCGTGGTCAACTGAGCCGGTAAGCGATTCAGATCGGTCGAACTGAAGCGCATGACAAATGCTGGCCTGTCACCCTGATAGCCGGAAGACTGCCTGCATGTGGCACGTGCAGCTTCACTGGCAGCCACACTGGAAACTCCTGCAGCCGATATAAGTTGTGCCACCTGCGTCTCCTGCTGACGATAGGACAGTGGCTGCACATCGCGCGCAAAGTCTTCCACACCCCACATCTGCCGCCCGGAAACTACAACGGAAATACCAATGGAATTCACTGCCGGATCAAGAATGTTGTCACGATGACGTGGTGAGTTCATCAGCGCCGTATGCATCTCCAGAATCGAGGTGCTTGTAGCCACATTTTCTGCAACACGCGAGAATCGCGATCCACTGGCAGCCGCACGCTCTGCCAGTCCCGATTCCCCCTGAAACTGGTGCGAGATCGACTGTGCAGACCGCATACGCAACGCGTGCTCCTGTGCTGCATGCGTCAGTGTTGGATTCCACGCAACCGCATGCAGACCCGCAGCGGCACGTTCTGCGTTGATAGCCTGAAACAAGTACTGTTCTGCGACCGTATGTTGTGCCACAGTCAAACGGCACAACATCACAAACATCCCCAGAAGAACCGTTCTAACCCGCCAATTCACCCCGTACAGCCTCCCACGTGCGTCGAATCCCCTCTTCCAGTTCGACACGGTGTTTCCATCCCAGGCTGTGAATCAGTGAAACATCCATCAACTTGCGCGGTGTGCCGTCTGGCTTCGTAAGGTCGAAGCGCAACACTCCCTTGAACCCCAAAACACGCGCAACAGTTTCGGCCAGTTCGCGGATTGTCACATCCTCGCCCGTGCCGATATTGATCAACGGCGGCGTGTCTTCGCGCAGCAGCTTTGCATATTCCTCTGCGGGCAGATTCAGCAGATACACGCACGCTTCGGCCAGATCGTCGGAATACAGCAGTTCGCGCTTCGGCGTACCGCTGCCCCACACTTCCACTGCTTCCGCGCCGTCCCGGATGGCCTGCGCCGTCTTGCGAATCAATGCCGGCAGCACATGCGAGTTCTTCAGATCGAAGTTGTCATTCGGTCCGTAGAGATTCGTCGGCATGGCCGCCAGATACTTTGTGCCAAACTGCCGGTTGTACGACCAGCACATCTCAATGCCAGCGATCTTCGCCAACGCATACGGACGATTCGTCGGTTCCAGCGGTCCCGTCAGCAGGCAGCTTTCCGGCATGGGCTGCGGCGCCATCTTGGGATAAATGCAGCTCGATCCCAGGAACAGCAGACGGTCCACATCCGTCGCATAACAAGCTTCAATCACGCTGTTCTGAATCTTCAGGTTGTCGTGAATAAAGTCGGCGGGATAGGTGTTGTTGGCCAGAATGCCACCCACCTTCGCCGCCGCCAGCACCACAAATTGCGGCTTCGTCTCCTGAAAGAAATGCAGCACTGCTTCCGCATCCTGCAGATCCAGTTCCGTACGCGAACGCGTTAGAACCTGCGTATAGCCAAGCCGCTTCAGTTCGCGCACAATCGCCGAACCCACCAGGCCACCATGCCCGGCAACAAAGATGGGCGCATCCTTCGGCATGTAGGACATGACTAGGTCTCCCGTACGTTGAAGGGCTTGTAGCCGTGCTCCATCACCAGCGCATCACGTTTGGCCGCAGAGTAGTCAGACTCGATCATCTCGCGTACCAGTTCGTCGAAACTGGTGCGCGGCACCCATCCAAGTTCATTCTTTGCCTTGGACGGATCACCGAGAAGCGTCTCCACTTCGGTCGGGCGGAAGTAGCGAGGATCGACAGCCACAATCGTCTTGCCGGTGGCCTTATCGACAGCCTTCTCATCCACCCCCGTGCCAGACCATTCCAGGTCCATCTCCAGCAGTTCAGCGCAACGCTTGATGAAGTCGCGCACGCTGTACTGGATACCTGTGGCGATCACAAAATCCTGCGGCTTCTCCTGCTGCAGCATCAGCCACTGCATCTCGATGTAGTCGCGTGCGTGGCCCCAGTCGCGTTTCGCGTCCAGGTTGCCCATGTACAACTCATCCTGCAGACCCACCTTGATACGGGCCATGCCGCGCGTGATTTTGCGGGTCACGAAAGTCTCACCACGCATCGGTGATTCGTGATTGAACAGGATGCCGTTGCACGCATAAATGCCGTAGGCTTCGCGATAATTCACCACAATCCAGTAGCCATACATCTTGGCCACCGCGTAGGGCGAACGCGGATAAAACGGCGTTGTTTCCTTCTGCGGAATCTCCTGCACCAGGCCGTACAGCTCGCTGGTACTGGCCTGGTAGAACTTCGTCTTCTTCTCGAGTCCCAGGATGCGGATAGCTTCCAGCAGACGCAGCACGCCCAGCGCGTCGGAGTTTGCCGTGTACTCCGGCTCCTCAAACGAAACCGCTACGTGCGACTGCGCAGCCAGGTTATAAATCTCATCCGGCTGTACCTTCTGCACAATGTGGATCAGCGACGACGAATCCGTCATATCGCCGTAGTGCAGGATGAAGTTACGATGCTGCTGGTGCGGATCCTCGTAAATGTGATCGATACGCGCCGTGTTGAAAAGTGATGTGCGCCGCTTGATGCCGTGCACTTCATAGCCCTTCTTCAGCAGAAACTCTGCAAGATAGGCGCCATCCTGTCCAGTTACACCAGTGATAAGAGCTTTTTTCAACGTCATCCCTTAAGGTTGCAATAGTTTTTTGTGGTCTCTGCATGGACCATTTGTTGTTCAGTCTACTCTGTCGGAACGGGAGGAGCCGGTGGCCGCCTGCGACGACGACGGTTCACCAGTGCAAAGCGGAACGGTGTCTGCGGTCGTTCAAACGGGAGTCCACGATATTCCGCAACGGTAGAACGCAGGTCGCGTTCAAACTGTTCCAGAACCTGTTCGCGGCCCAGATTGCGTATGGCATACTCACGCGCATTCAACCCCATACGCATCCGCTGCGTCGGGTTCGCGGCCAGCATCCTCACCGCATCCACCATCGCATCCACGTCTTCTGGCGGAATCACCGCACCACAAGGCGAGCTGCCGTCCACTCCGCCCGCGATCACGGTTCCAAGCTGCGTATCCGCCGGAGAAGACGCGATCGTCGCGCGCCCGCTGGACAGCATTCCCGTCAGCTTCGACGGCATTACCAGGTCCGCTGCGCCCGCGCGCTGCGGCAGCAAATGCACGTCTGCGCAGTTCAACAGTTCATTTAATGATTCCAACGGCTGCAGGGGCAAAAGCGTCACATTTGGCAACCCTTGCACCATCTCCTCCAACTGCGCGCGAAATGCCCCTTCACCGCACAGAAGGAAGTGAATCGTCCCGTCATCGCGCAGAGCCGCAGCAGCCTTCGGCAACAACTCAAGCCCTTGCTTGTTGCCCATGTTGCCGCTGTAGAGAAACACCGTCTTCCCTTCAAGGCCCAGCTCAGAGCGAAAACGATTCGGTGCATCCGGAGCCTGCGGCTTCACCAGATCGACATCCACCCAGTTAGGAAACAAAACAATCCGTTCGGGCCGCACACCTTTCGTAAGAGAGCGTTCCACCATACGCACAGAGATGCTGGACACACGCTGAAATGCCTGTGAAAACGTCTCCTCCAGCAGCATGGCGAAGGTGTGAATCGGCCCCTTACGCGGCAGCATACCAAGATCGAACGCCGCGTCTACTTCGAAGTCCTGTACATGCAGCCATCCGGGTGTATGCGACAACCGTGCCGCCAGTAATGCAAAAGGGGCGCAGAAAAATGTCGGCTCCACAGTCCAGATGATGTCTGGCGCCCCTGCACGCGATCCCATCACCTCGCGCATCAGCACTGGCAGAGAACTCACAGCAAAGGAAAACAGGTGACGCACCCGTTTGAGGCCCGTAACTTTCTCAGGAACATACAGCGGGCAGCGAAACACCAGTGGCTCACCTCGGCCATCACCAGCCGGTCCGCCCCCCTCACGGACATAGCCACGTCCGCGATAGTCATCTGCAATTTTCCAGGCAGGATAGTACGGAGGCGCTGTTACCACACGCACCCTGTGGCCACGCGCAGCAAGCCAGGCCGCCATTTCGCCAGTGTATTTTCCGATGCCTGTCAGTTCCGGGGCATAGTTCAGCCCGTAAATCAGGATGTCCAGATAGGGGCTCCTTCGCAGCCTGTCAGATGGAGATGTCGCCTCCCATCATAGCGTCCGGGCACGCCTTTCTTCGTCACAGTATCGGGAAAAATCTTCCTCACACCTTCAGGAAAATTTACGCTAAGCCGTTTTCCATCAAGGCATTTCAACCTCAGGATGACCGGGACAGCTTCGCGCACGTACGATAACGACATGCGTTCTCCCATCGCCCTGACAGCTCTCGCGTTGCTGCTTCTCTTCGCGATCGCAGCACTGCTGGCGCCATGGGCCGCCCCCTACGATCCTGCCGGATTGCATCTACAGCAGCGCCTGTTATCCCCAGACCACCACTTTCTGCTGGGCACGGATGAACTGGGGCGCGACATCTTCTCCCGCATTCTTTTTGGTGCACGCCTGTCTCTCGCAGTCGCCGTCACCGTGGTCAGCCTGTCGCTTCTGCTGGGCCTTGTCATCGGTTCCATCGCGGGCTATTACGGCGGTTGGCGCGACACCATTTTGAATGTCTACGTGATGAATGCCTTCATGGCCATGCCTGGCATTCTTCTGGCCATCGCCTTCGTCGCTTTCCTGGGGCCGGGCCTGCGCAATGTAATTCTTGCCCTCACCCTTTCCGGTTGGGTGAACTACGCCCGACTTGTGCGTGCACAGGTCATGTCCGCGCGCGAACGAGAGTTTGTAGAAGCAGCGCGTTCCCTTGGCGCAGGCGATCTCCGTATCCTGCTCCGGCATATCCTGCCCAATATCGTGCAGCCGGTCATCGTGCAGGCCGCTATTGGTATGGCTGGGGCAGTGCTGGCGGAAGCCACACTCAGCTTTCTGGGCCTCGGCGTGCCACCTCCAGCCGCAAGCTGGGGTTCCATGCTCAACGACGCCCGAGCGCACCTTTTTGATGCGCCACACATGGTCATTGCCCCGGCCGTGACCGTGATGCTATGTGTGCTGGCTTTTTCATTTCTGGGGGACGCTTTGCGCGACTGGTCCGATCCCCGTACGCGTTGATCTCATCACAGTTTCCACACAATGAAGAACGCCCGGACCTCATGCGAGATCAACGGGCGTCCGCAGACTAACCCTCCCCCAGGGTTGTCCACGAAATCAAAAGTAGCACTTGAACCCGGCTTATGCGGCAAACTAAAGTAACAAAAAAGTAACCTGATATTTTTGGTTACATCAAACCGCGAAAATAGTTGTCACGATGACTTCGGCATTTATTCCGCTTTCACGGAGAATCATGCCGACAGCGTCTTTTGCGGCTTCCTGATGCCCCGATTCGAGAATCAACAGGACCGATGGCCCGGCACCAGAAAGCGCAACACCCAGCACTCCACGGCTGCCGGCTAAAGGCAGTAAAAACGGGAGCAGAGGGCATACCGGCGCACGGTAAGGCTGGTGCATCCTGTCTTCCATAGCACGCGACAGCAAATCTCCGCGTCCTTGCGCAAACGCTGCAGTCAGCATGGCCACTCGTTGCACATTCGCGATCGTATCTGCCTTGGAATAGCTCTCGGGCAGCATCGCACGGGCTTTTTTCGTGGAAAGTGAGCTATCCGGCATCACCACCAGCAATGGCCAATCCACCGGGGGATGGATGGATAATGCATCCACCTCGCCCTCAGCCGTCATCAGCGACACCGTAAGACCGCCCAACACACAGGCAGCAACATTGTCTGGATGCCCCTCGCGGAGAGAAGCTTCGGTCAGCACTTTGTGCTTCGACCAGCCGAGATTTCCAAAGTGCGAGGCAAGCATCACTCCCGCCACCAGCGCCGCTGCCGACGACCCGCAACCCATCCCGAGCGGTATCTCGTTATGCAGGTCCAGATGCAGCGGAACAGGATCGATTCCCTGCCCATCCAGGACGCTCCGGTAGGTCTCCAGCACCAACGAATCATCCACATCGCCGGTCTGTGCGACGTTACGGCCTGTTGATGTGATGGAAAAAAGGTCGGATTCCCGCGCCTCAATTTCGAGCGCAAAATCCATCGCCAGACCCAGTGCATCGAACCCCGGCCCCAGGTTGGCTGAGGTCGCAGGCAGCCGCAGTTTCAACCCATCGGCCATGACTACAGAGAACCTGCCATCTCAGTTTCCAGCGCGCGCATTACGGACGACTCATCCGCATCCAGCGCCAAAGGCGGCCTGCGATACGGCGCTGCTTCCGCTACATCCGTAGCCAGCAGGTCCTTGTGGAAGTCGATGGTGTACTCCGGGTCCTTCAGCGTATGACCGGTCAACAACAGCACCACGCGTTCGCCCGTCTGCACATGACCCGACTTCAGCAACTTCTTCAAACCAGCCAGCGTGACCGCCGAAGCGGGCTCGCAGCCAATGCCTTCGGCCCCGATCTGCGCCTTGGCAATGGCAATCTCGTTCTCGTCAGCCTGTTCGCACCATCCGCCGGTCGCCTCGATCACGCGAGCCGCCTTACGCCAGCTGGCGGGATTACCAATGCGAATCGCCGTAGCGCGCGTATCAGCCGTCACAGGATGCAGTTGCTTCTCTTCATTCGTGAACCACTGGAACAGCGGATTCGCACCAGCCGCCTGAATCACGCTGATCTTCGGAACGCGGTCAATGAAGCCAAGCTGTTTCAACTCCGCAAAGCCCTTGCCCAACGCCGAACCATTCGCCAGGTTGCCACCCGGAACGATCACATGGTCCGGCACCTGCCAATCCAACTGTTCGCAAATCTCAATCGCGGGCGTCTTCTGCCCTTCCAGGCGATACGGATTCACGGAGTTCAGCAGGTAGATGGGGTTCTTGCGGACAATCTCTGTCAGCAGTTTTACGCAGCCGTCGAAATCGGTCTTCAACTGCACGGTCAACGCGCCGTAATCCATAGACTGCGACAGCTTGCCCCACGCAATCTTGCCTTCGGGAATGAACACAATCGCACGCAGTCCGGCACGGGCAGCATACGCAGCCATCGCAGCCGATGTGTTGCCCGTGGAAGCGCACGCCACCCACTTGTAGCCGCGTTCCGCCGCAACCGACAGCGCGGTGGTCATGCCTGTGTCTTTGAACGAACCTGTCGGATTCATACCCTGGTGTTTGGCCAGCAGAAAATCCAATCCCAGCAACTTTGCCGTGCGCGGCAGGTCATACAGGGGCGTATTGCCTTCACGCAGCGTCACCGCATTGTTTTCGTCCTGCAAAATGGGCAACAGATCGCGATAGCGCCATACGCCGCTGGCATCAATGGGCAACGTGGAATCACGCCGCTCTGCCCACAGGTGGCGCAGCGCCTGCGCGTTCGGCCGAGGTGAAGCGGCATCGCCACGCGTTTCGCTCCACGGATACTCCACCTCGTAGAGTTCACCGGTAGCCGGGTCGCGGAAATCGCTGCTAACCGCATCGGGAGCAATCCGCTCGCCACTTCCAATGCATCGAAGCTGATGTGAGACAAATGACATGGATGACTCTAGGGTATCGCACCATGCATCGACTTCGCCTTTTTGCCGTAGGCATCTTCGCTGTCACGCTCTGCTGCGCCGCCTCCCTGCCAGCGCAAAACGCCGCTCCGCCAAAGGAAATTATTGTGGCGGCCGCAGCCGACATGGAACCTGTTCTTACTGCGTATGCACCGCTATTTGAAAATCAGACAGGACTAAAGCTCAAAATCAGCTACGCCGCGTCAGCCGCGTTGTTGCAGCAGATTCAGAACGGTTCCCCGGCGGACATATTCTTCTCCGCCGATTTTTATTTCGCGGAACAAGCTGTGGCCTCGGGCCTGACACTGCAAAAGACCCCGTCTCCCTATGCCAAAGGCATACTGGGCCTGTGGACGCGCAATGATTCGCGCTTCAAACCACTTACCATCGACGTTCTCTCACGCCAGGACCTTGGTCCCGTGGCCATCGCCAACCCCGACCGGGCACCCTATGGACGCGCCGCCGTGGCTGCGTTGAAACACATGAACCTGTATGCGAACGTAGCCCCGCACATCGTGCAGGCAGACAGCGTGGCGCAGGCCGGACAGTTCGCTCTCAGCGGCAATGCGGAAGTGGCCCTCATCTCCCGCACCATGGCCGTATCGCCAAAGTACAAAGATGCCGGGCAATTCGTACTTATGCCACAGGGTCAGTATCCCGAAATCATCCAGACCGCCGTCATCCTGAAGAACGGCGCCAACCATGAAGGCGCTCACCTGCTGCTGAACTTCATTCTCAGCGACAAAGTGCAATCGGACTTGGAAGCCAAAGGGCTGCAGCGCGTGAAGTAAGGCATTCCGCTATCCGGCGATAGAGATTTGAAGGGGCTCGGCTTCAGCCGGGCCGCGAAACACATCACTAAGAAACAGACAACCACATCACCGTCAATTCTCCGTTGGCGCTGTCACAGAATCAATCACCATCGTCTGGATCGTGACGTGCCGACGCGTCAATTTCAATCCCAGTTCACCCTCAAAGGTCATGCGCAGCACAGCTTGCGGATCGGCATGAATATCCGCTGCCTGATCCACATACGGATGGAAGTCGAGCGAAAAATCGTACTTTCCGGGCAGATGCGTTTCATCCACCATCGGTGCACCCAGCGGATCGGAAACATACGTCACAAAATCCTGCATCGTCCAATCCTTTACCACCATGCCCATCGCGGAGTTCTGATGCCACGCATCGCCATCCTGTGCGGCAGGCTTCATCTTCTTCAATCCCTGAGGATCTACTGTAACGACGTATGCCGAAGCCTCCTTCGTTCCCGGATGAAACTTCAGCCCGAAGCGTTCTACAAGCAGCTCCTGCATCAACTGCCGCATCCGCTCATCGTTTGCGGAAGGATCCGTTTTAGCGGTGATGTCGTAGTGCTGCTTGTCCATGCCGTCCATCTCGACAATCTGCGGCCGCTGCACGTGATACGCCCACTTAATGCAGGTGATCAGCGTGACGTCATGCATGCGCAGTGTGCCGTGCGAGATTTCGGTTTCCCCGTCCCGCTCAAACTTCACACTCTGGTTGCTGGGCCGGACCGTGGCCACATCAAAGCTCTCCTGCGCCACCGCGCAGGAACTGTAGAGGAAGACCGCTGCTAGAAGGATTCGGCGCATACTATCCTCATACGCACGCCGCCGCAGTCCGGTTCCGTGAGAACGGTACACTCAAACGCGTGGATACCGCCGACCTGCTCCTGACGCTGGAACTGGCAGCCGTAACAACGGCGGTGCTACTGCTTCTCGCCATTCCGCTGGCTGGCTGGATCGCCTTCGCCCACACCCGCCTGCGTTACTTCACAGAAGCCCTGGTTGCACTTCCTCTGGTGCTCCCGCCCACCGTAATCGGCTTCTATCTGCTCGTGGGTCTCGGCCCAACAACTTCCATAGGACGCACCATCACCAGCATCCTCGGCCACACACTCGCGTTTTCGTTCAGCGGCCTTGTCGTGGGTTCCATCCTGTATAGCCTTCCCTTCGCGGTGCAACCCATCGTTGCCGGTTTGCGCTCGGTCGACCCCGCCTATCTTGAAGCCGCCGCAACACTCGGCGCATCGCCACAACGTGCCTTCACACGCATTGCACTGCCGCTGGCAAAGAGTTCGCTGCTGACTGCCGCAGTCCTCACCTTCACCCATACCGTCGGCGAATTCGGCGTAGTGCTGATGCTGGGCGGCAGCATCCCCGGACGCACACGCACGCTCTCCATCGCGCTCTACAACCTCGTAGAAAACGGCGACTTCCACACCGCCAATACACTTGCGCTTTTGTTGCTCAGCTTCTCCACGCTGGCGCTGCTGCTGCTCTACGCATTGCCTTTATTCAGGAGGCAGCGTGCCTGACACACTACAACTCCAGGTGCAATGCAATGCCGCCATCGGGTCGCTGCGCATCGATGCCGACTTCGCCACAACGCATCCATGGACCGTTCTCTTCGGCCCATCCGGTTCTGGTAAATCGTCCCTGTTACGCCTGGTTGCAGGCCTGTGGCAGCCGCAGGAAAGTCGCGTCCTGCTTGATGCAAACGACATCACTGCAACACCCGCGTACAAGCGAAAGATCGCGCTCGTGGCACAACAACCGGCGCTGTTCCCGCACAGGACCGTGCGCCAGAACATCGCCTTCGGAAACGACAACGGCAGCGCAGAATCCATCGCACAAACGCTCGCCCTGTTCGCGCTCAACCCTCTTGCGGATGCAAAACCCGCAACCCTCTCAGGAGGCGAACGCCAACGAGTCGCCATCGCACGCGCATTGGCTTCCACGCCGCGTCTTTTACTGCTGGATGAAGTCTTCACAGGGATGCATCGCACGCAACGCGACACGCTGATGCAGCAGGTACGCACACTCTGCGCTGCACGCAACATCGCCGTACTTGCCGTAACCCACGATCTTCCCGAAGCTCTGGAAGCCGATGAAGTCCTCCGCATCGACTATGGCCGCATCGTTGCACAAGGTCCTCCGAGCATCGTGCTCTCAGAAGAGAAAGCTGCGATGCTCGCCAACCTTAACCAACACTGACCGGTTCCTGCTCCAGCGCAATCCCAAACTTCAACTGCACTGTCGCTATAATCTGCTCGCGCAAAGCGATGATGTCCGCAGCCGTCGCTCCACCACGGTTAATCACCGCCAGCGTGTGCCGCGATGAAATGCCCACACGCCCCATCGCATACCCACGCACAAAGCCAGCCTGCTCCAGTAGCCATGCCGCAGGCAGCTTGATCAGCTCCTCACCCGCAGGCCAGTGCGGCACCGCATCCACACCAACGCCCGCAGCCTCCGAAACCTTCAGGAGGATTTCTTTTCCCACAATCGGATTGCGAAAAAATGACCCCGCTGAACGCGAGTTCGGATCACCCGCATCCACCACCATGCCCTTGCCACGTCGAATGGTCCGCACAGCATCTGCGATCTCTGCCAGCGACGGCTGCGGCTTGTCCTCAAAGTGCCTGCGAAGATCGGCATACTTCAGACAAGGCGCGCCACCCTCACGCAACCGAAAATCCACTCGCGTCACAATGTAGCGGCCACGCTCCGTTGTATTGAACAGGCTGGTGCGATACGCAAACCCACACGCTTCATTGCTTAACTCAACAAACTGCTCCGTAGCGGTATCGAAGCAGCGAACGGACATGATCGTCTCGCTGACTTCCTGTCCGTACGCGCCCACATTCTGCACCGGCGTGCCGCCAACGGTACCAGGGATACCCGCCAGACACTCCAACCCCTGCAGTCCCGCATCCACCGTCTGCTGCACGAAACCGTCCCAAAACTCGCCCGCGCCCACACGCAGCAGATCGCCTTTGTGCTCCACACCGCGGATCGCCATGTGCAGCACAACCCCCCAAAAACCGTCGTCAGAAACCAGCAGGTTGCTGCCGCCACCCAACACAAACAACGGAACTTCAAGTTCACGGGCAAAGGCCACTGCCTCCACCACTTCCGCCTCCGTCGCAGCCTCGGCAAACCATCGAGCCGCGCCGCCCACGCCAAGCGTGGTATACCCCGCCAGACCAACCTTTTCTTCCAGCAACATGCCTTTGAGGCTACCAGCCTGCGAATCCTGCAACACTCCCGCGCATCCAGTTAGAATCAATACAGACACGGCCGCGGACCTTCACCCCGCCTTGGCCCGGAGGAATACACATGTACCCAGAGATTATGGTGATCCCGATGCGCGAGGAACTGACCCGCGCCGGTATTCAGGAAGCGCGTACCAGCGCGGAAGTCGATCAGGCGCTGGCACAGCCCGGAACCACCATGGTTGTGGTCAACAGCATCTGCGGATGCGCCGCAGGCAAGATGCGCCCCGGCGTTCGCATGGCCATGCAGCACGCCAACACCCCCGACCAAAGCATCACCGTATTCGCCGGACAGGACCGCGACGCCACGGATAAGGCACGCGGCTATTTCGGCGGCCACCCGCCCACCTCACCTGCCATCGCCATCCTGCGCGACGGTCAGCTGGTGTACCTGATGCAGCGTTCCGCGATTGAATCGGCCAACGCACCTGCCATTGCCCAGGAGCTGGCACGCGCGTTTGACGTGCACTGCGCCAAGGCCACCGCGTAAGTTCCACAACAGCAAGAAGTTCGAAAAGGGGAAGGCTCCGGTCTTCCCCTTTTTCTTTTGCCTCACCTTTCTGCCGCAGCGGACGATAAGGCAAGTGTGAGCCCGCCGATGTTTCACCCCGTGCCCACATCTGCCGTCGCGGACCGCATCGACCTGCGTTCCTGGCGGCTCGACCAGGTCGTACGCGGGCACGTGCTTGCCGTGCTGCAACGCTGCGACGGAAACAAGCTGCGAGCGGCCGAGGTCCTCGGCATCAGCCGCTCCACGCTTTACCGCATGTTGGACTCATTCTCCGTAATGATGTCCACCTGAGGGTAAAATCAGGGCCGCAGTGACAGCGCAGAATCCGCTACACTGCGGCTCATGCGCTTTCTTCTTCCCCTCACAGTCGTGGCCCTCTCCGTAACCCTGCCGATGCAGTCCCCCGCACAGGCTCCGCGCACCGCAGCCACCACCAGCGTGGCGGACCGTTCCCGCGCGTTGAACCGACTGTTTGATGACTACTGGCAGTGGACACTGAAGCAGTCGCCGGAGACCGCCACCTCCGTCGGCGACGCCCGCTACAACGACCGGTGGAGCGACTACAGCGCCGCCGTCTTCAATTCCAATCTGCAGCACGAAGCGGAACTCATCGCACAGCTTGGCGCCATCGACACCACTGGCCTTCCCGAACAGGACCAGCTCTCCGCCACTCTGCTGATGAAGCAGTTCGTCGACGACCAGGAAGGCGCGCGCTTCAAGCCCTGGGAGACGCCTGTAAACCAGTTCGGCGGCCCGCAGCTCACTTTCCTGCAGATCATCAACATGATGCCCTTCACCACCGTGAAGGACTACGACGACTACATCGCCCGGCTAAACGCCATCCCCGGCGTCTTTATGCAGGTGCAGCAATCCATGGACGCCGGCGTGCAGGACAGCCGCACCGTGCCGCAGATGCTGATGGAAAAGGCACAGGCCCAGATCCAGAAGATTGCCGCAGCCAAGCCGGAAGAGAGTCCCTTCGCCGGCCCTCTGGCCAAACTGCCAGCCTCCATCTCTGCCGCGGAACAAAAGCGCATCCGCAAGGACGCGATAGACGCAATCACGCAGAAGGTGCTGCCCAGCTACGACCGCTTCGGCCGCTATCTGAAGGCACAGTACATCCCCAGGGCGCGCACCACACTGGGCGCATCCGCACTGCCTGACGGCAAGGCCTATTACGAATTCCAGATCCGCACCCTCACCACCACCAGCCGCACCGCCGACCAGATTCACCAGCTCGGACTCGACGAGGTCAAGCGCGATGAAACCGAAATGCTCACCATTGCGAAGAAGTTCGGCTTCAACGATCTAAAGAGCTTCAACGACCACCTGAAGAACGATCCCAAGCAGCATCCCACTTCCGCACAGCAGTTGCTCGATGCCTACAAGAAGCCACTTGCCGCCATGCAGGCGAAGCTGCCCGAACTCTTCGGCCGTCTTCCCAAAGCGCCGCTCGAAGTAAAGCCCACTCCCGACTTCCGCGCTGCCAACTCCGCCCCAGCCGACTACGAACAGGGAACCCCCGACGGCAAACGTCCCGGCGTCTTCAACGCCAACACCTACAACTTCGCCAACCGGACCTTCTTCACCACGGAAGCCATCGCGTATCACGAAGGCATCCCCGGCCATCACCTGCAGATTTCCATCGCACAGGAACTGACCGGCATCCCCGAATTCCGTAAAGAAGGTGGCTACACCGCATACGTGGAAGGATGGGGCCTTTACGCCGAACATCTCGGCAAGGACGCAGGCTTCTACCAGGACCCGCTCAGCGACTACGGACGCCTGCAAGCCGATATATGGCGCGCCATCCGTCTCGTCGTGGACACCGGTGTACACAGCAAAGGCTGGACGCGCCAGCAGATGGTCGATTACTTCCACGAGCACTCCGCTGTAGATGAACCCTCCGTACAGGCCGAAGTGGATCGCTACATCGCATGGCCCGCACAGGCACTCGCCTACAAGAGCGGCCAGTTGAAGATTCTCGAACTCCGCGAACGCGCCAAGCAGAAGCTGGGAGCAAAGTTCGACATCCGCAACTTCCACGACGAAGTCCTCGACTCCGGCGCGCTACCGCTCGACATCCTGGAAAAGCGCGTAGATGCATGGATTGCAGCAGGCGGCCCACCGCAGCCCAAGTCGTAGTGCTGTTACTGCAAATCTTCAGAGGCTGACGTTACGATCTTGCCTGTTCGATTCAAATCTGTATCGCGTGCGTGTCAGTGCTTCCACAAAGTCTGAAGAAGTGTCGCGAGTCCATTCCAAAGAATCTGCACACCGATGCAAAGCAGAATAAATGCGACCACTCGCAGAATGCCATGCGCCGTGGATGGAGAAATCGCCTTGGTAATGATAGGAGCATGGGCATAGCAGTAATAGACAGCCGCGCTCAGCACCACGATCGCGATGAAAAGCCCTAAATGTCCGAACACGATGGCGCTCCGCGCTCCATCAGAGAAACGGGCGCTCAAGGTCAGCAAAACAACAAGCGTGCCAGGACCAGCCGTGACGGGAAATGTGAAGGGATAGAAGGCCTTGTCCTGGAGGTTGTTGAACCCGCGATCTGCACTCAACTGCGCTTCTTCCCGCTTGTCATTCGCCGCCGCTTCAGAATCCTTGGCATTCAGAACCGACCATCCAATGGCAGCAATGACAATGCCGCCTGCTACCTGAACGATTGGCAGAGAGATACCAAAGAAGTTGAGAATGGCTGAACCGAGCAGTTCGAAGATACCGAGGAACACGACGGTATTGATTGCGATCCTACGGGCGAGCGAACGGTAGACAGACGGTGGTGCATCTCCGACAAGTCCAAGAAAGACAAGGGCGGAGCTAAGCGGATTGACGAGCGGCAACAACGCGCTGAACGCAATCAGAAACGAGTCCCAAACGATCAAGCAGCCCCCTCAAAAGTCTTCCGTTTTCGAATCGTACCGATACCGCTCTGGCCGGTTGTCCATCCATTGCGTGTCACGCCACGATCCGCAATCACTTCGCGGAATGAGTGTACTTCACAGCGTCGCCAGCACCCGGGCGCTCTTCAACCGCTCTTCCAAATGCCGCTCCAGGGTGCTCACAGCGAACCGGCGCAACTGCTGTAACGCAGCGCGTGACAACCCGCCTTCCTCTATCAACTGCGGCAAGGGTTCGCGAAAAATACGCGCCGCCGCCGCAATCGCCTCAGCAGGCAACACCATAGAACCCTGCGGTCGCTTGCCTTCGCTGAACACACCATCCCGCAGCGGCGAATAATACACCACACGATTTCGCAGCACTTCCTCACTGACAGAGCAGCGTCCCAGGTCCGGCATCCACCCCAGCAGCCGTGTGATCCAAAGCGCAAAATACGTCGCGGATACTGCCGTCGTCCCTCGCCGCAACATCGGCGCGACCGATGTCGCCAGGCGAAACACATCATCCTCCGGCGCATGGTCCGGCAACGCGCCCTCCAGAATCTCTGCCAGAAATGCCAGCCCCGCCGCACGCGTGTAATCCACCGGCTCCCTCAGGGGCGACCACACAATCTCCAGCCGTTCCAGCCGCACCACGTCCTGCTTTGGCCGGTCCACCCACGCGGCCTGCACCTGCGTCATAGGCTCCAGCGCTCCGCCAAACCGACGCCGTGACTTCATCGCATGACGCGCCACGCCACGCACCACACCCTGCTCGCGCGTAAAGAACGCAACCATCAGGTCCGCCTCTGCAAACGGCCATGTGCGAAGAACAATCGCCTCGGATTGATGTGCGGTAGGCACCTATCTCATTGTGCCGCAAATGCAAAGACGCGCAGCCGAAGCTGCGCGTCTTGAAACCATTCCGAAAAGTTTAGCGACCGAAGTGGTCAGAGGCCTTCTGCGCGAAGTCCACCCACTTGTCCGGCAGATCGTCCGCTGCATAAATCGCGCTCACCGGGCAAACCGGAACGCACGCGCCGCAATCGATGCACTCAACCGGATCGATGAAAAGCTGCTCATTGCTGTCGTAGCCATCCTCGCCCTTCTTGGGGTGAATGCAATCAACCGGGCAGGCATCGGCGCAGGCCGTGTCCTTCGTGCCGATACAGGGTTCTGCGATGACATATGCCATGGTGGGTGAATCCTTTCCAAACAACTAAAAATGTGGCCCTGCAACTGTTCCCTCAAACAGTATTTTTAGGCTTCGAAACGATAATATCAGTTGTGGAAATCGGACTTTTGCGGACGGATATCCGACCACTACCGCTCCGCTGCCTCAGCCGCTTCCCTGCGTTCCTTGAATTCTCCCGGTGTAGGAATTGGCGACACATTCCGCCCCGCGAACATGTCCGCAAATAACGTACGTATCTCCCCGGCAATGCGGCCATTCGTCGCCAGCACCTCGTGCGAATCCAGCAGAAAGGGCGATCCATCAAACCGCGTAATCTCGCCGCCCGCCTCTGTCACCAGCAACGACCCCGCCGCCGTATCCCAGGGATTCAGGTTGAACTCCCAGAAGCCTTCCAGCCGTCCGCACGCCACATAGGCCAGGTCCACCGCCGCGGCGCCAGCACGCCGCACACCATGCGACCGTAGCGTGAACTCCTGATAGAAATGAACATTCGGACTCTCGTGCCGCTTGACTGAGGGAAAGCCGGTCGCAATCAGCGATTCCTGCAACAGCGCCGTCCGCGCCACATGAATCCTGCGGCCATTCAGATACGCGCCCTTGCCCTTCTCGGCAACAAACAACTCATCGCGCAGCGGCTCGTAGATCACGCCTGCCACCATCACGCCATCTGCATCCGCGGGCGTTCCCGCAGGCCGATGCTCCAACCCCATCGACACACAGAAGTACGGGAAGCCATGCGCGAAATTCGTGGTGCCATCCAGCGGGTCAATGTACCAGCGATACTCGCTGTCCAACTGCTGCCGCGTGCCCTCTTCGCCAAACACACCATGCTGCGGGAAGACCTCACGCAGCCGCTCGCCAATCAGCTTTTCACTGGCACGATCCGCCTCTGTGACAATGTCCACATCGCCCTTGAACTCAGCGGTAACACCGCGTTCGTAATAGCTCTTCAGCAATGCTCCGGCTTCGCGGGCAATGGCGGCAGCGGGAACGGCAAATGGAAACTGGCTGGCATCTAGTTCTGGCATCGCCACCAGTCTACGCGTCAGCGAGCGTCTGCGTAGTAGCCGGTCTTGCTCCGCACGCTCAGCGTCTGCGCGGCGGTCGGGTCATTCAGCATCACACTGATCTTGCGAAGACTGGAATCATTACCGCGCTTCGGCGAGTAATAGCCAATCAGGTATTGATTTCGCAGATCGTCCGACAGATGAGCGAAGGCCGTCTTCAGGTCTTCTTTCTCTGTCACGTAGAAGTACTTGCCGCCGGTATCTTCGGCCATCTGGATCAGCGCATGTTCCCCGGCCACATTCCGGCCTGCATCCGACAGAATGGGCATGATGATGATGGGATAAATCGCCGCACCTGCCCGCTGCGCCTCCGCAACAGCCTTCTGATAACCGATCTCCTTGCGAATGGAGTTGTCACCGCCATCCGTAATCAGCACCAACACGCGACGGCGCGTCGCATCCGGCTTCGCCTCGGTCAGTCGCTCACTTGCAACATAGATGGCGTCGTAAAGCGCTGTATCCTCGCCCTTGTTGAGCCGCTTCAGGCCATCGTCAATGCGTCGCCAGTCGTTCGTATACGACACCACTTCCGTCGCCTCATACGCGAACGAGATCAGGTCCATCTCGTCTTCCGGGCGAAGCAGTTGCTGCGCAAACTTCTTCGCCGCATCACGCTCCGTACGAAACTGCGAGATGACAGAACCAGACGTATCCACCGCCATCACAATCGAAAGCGGCGTACTCGCCTCGCGCTCAAAGATGGCAATCTTCTGCGTGCGCCCGTCTTCCTTCACGGTGAAATCATCCTGTGTCAGCCCGGAGACAGGCGCGCCATGCGCATCCGCCACATTCACAGGCACATTCACCAGCCGCGTCTCCACACGGATCACCGGCGCAGCATCCTGCGCAAACACAGGCAATCCCAGCAGAAACAAAGCAGGCAGGCAATAGCGAAGACACTTCACGACAGGCAAACTCCAAGGGCAACCATACACCCTGCCCCTATTTGGACTGAGACGAGCTTTACACAGTGAGCGATAACACGTCCTGCAGATCATCCTTGCATCTCGGCAAAGCTCGTAGGCCAAAGACCGTCATCCCGAGCGAAACTGGCACGGTTGAAGACCATCATTCTGAGCGAAGCGAAGCATGCCCTAGCGGAGCGAACGGGAATCCCGACGCATCCACACCCAACGACACAGTCAAACCCCTTCCAGCCAAAGAACCCGAACCAGCTTCGCGAAAGCGAAGCTCCTACGCGCAAAGCGCGTCCCCAGCGAAGCCTCCTACGGTCGAAGGCCGTCATCCTGAACGAAGCGAAGCGGAGCTGAAGGACCTGCATTCTTCTCTGTCCTCTACAACGCTTCGGGAAACCACACTTATACCCGGGCGAACTATGTACCCAACCCCGCAGGAAACGGCTCACCATCCACCCACACCGCCCCATCCACAAAATGCTCTTTCTTCCAGATGGGCACCTGTTTCTTGATGGTGTCAATCAGCCATCGGCAAGCCTCAAACGTAGCACCACGATGCGCAGAAGCCACAGCAATCAGGATGCTCGTCTCACCCACTTCAAGCCGCCCCAGCCGATGCACCACAGCCACATTGCGCACACCAAACTTCGCAATCGCCTCTGCTGCAAGCTGCTGCATCTGAGTCAGCGCCATCGCATCGTACGCGGAATACTCCAGAAACAACGTCTTCCGTCCGCGCGAGTTGTTCCGCACAATGCCATCGAAGACCGTGACTGCGCCATCCTCATCGGTCTTCAGCGCATCGGTGATCTTCTTCGCATCAATCACGTCATACGTCAGTTCAATCCGCGAAGGAGAACCACCACTCACCGGTGGCAACAGCGCCACTTCATCATGTTCCGATAATTCCTGCGAAGCCGACGCATACTGCTGATTCACCGCAACCGCAATCTTCTCCCACAGCCCGCCAAACTCCGGCGACAGCACGCGATAGTAACGCACCAGGTCACCAACATTCGCGCCGGGAAACTGCTCCAGCACTTCCTCCGGCCCGAAGTGATCGCGAAGCACGCCGAAAAACAAAACACGCAACTGCATGTTTTCAGCATAGTGCTTCACGAATGGAACGTGCTGTATCACCGCTATGGAGTTTTCTGTTCACACGCAAAGCCCGTCATCCTGAGCGAAACGAAGTCATGCCCTCGAGCAAAGCGAAGGGGACCTGCTTTCTTCTGTGCCACTGCGATGTTTCGAGAACGCTCCTCATTCTGCGAAAGCAAAAACTCACACGCAGGATTTCCATGACGCATTTGGGTTAATTCCAGGAAGAACACATTGCCACAAAAGAAAAACGCGCAATCCCTTGAGATCGCGCGTTATCCATTTTGCAGTTCAATGCAGTGTTACGCTGCCTGGTGCACCAGCTCCTCGCGCACCTCTTTGTCCTTCTTCAGCTCGGTCATGGTGTGCGGCAGAGCGACTGCCAGCACATCTTCAATGCGCGACGCGTAGTGGATCGTGATGCCGTCAATCTGATCGTCTGACAGATCCTCTTCCACATTTGGCTTCACGTCGATGGGAAGAATCACGTCCTTCACACCCGCACGCTTCGCCGCCAGGAACTTCTCCTTGATGCCACCCACCGGCAGCACATTGCCGCTAAGCGTAATCTCGCCGGTCATGGCCAGCAGAGGACGCACCGGCATATCGGTAAGCAAGCTAACGATTGCCGTCGCCATCGTCACACCTGCGCTTGGGCCGTCCTTCGGGATCGCTCCCGCAGGCACATGCAGATGAAGATCAATGTCCTTCAACACATCCTCATCCAGCCCCAGCGTAGTTGCATTGGAACGCACCCACGTCAGCGCCGCCTGCATACTCTCCTTCATCACATCGCCAATCTGGCCCGTGATCTGGAAGCTGCCCTTGCCCTTCATCTTGTTGGCTTCGATGAACAATACATCGCCGCCCACTGGAGTCCACGCAAGCCCCACCGCGACACCTGCACGCTTCGTCCGCTCCGCAATCTCCGTATCCACGCGCACCTTGTAACCACCAAGGAACTCGCGAATCACCTCTGGCGTCACGGTCAACGTCTCCGTCTTGCCCTCGGCAATGCGGCGCGCCTGCTTGCGGCAGACCGTGCCAATCAACTGCTCCAACCGGCGCACGCCAGCCTCACGCGTGTAGTGCCGCGCAATGATACCCAGCGACTCACGCGGGAAGATGATCTTCGGCTCGCTCGCCTGCTTCGGTAACTGCGATTCAGGAACCTCCGGGCTGCTCTCCGCAGTGGAATGCGCAACCGCCGCATCGCCACTCAACAGGTCGCCACGATCATCGGAAACTGCAGCTATTGGCGTGCCGTTCCCCACTTCGTGTCCCTTTGCTTCAGGCTCGCTGCCGTCGATGCCGTTTTCCTTGATCTGCCGCGGAGCCAGATACCGTTCCGCAATGCTGATCTTCTCTTCCTCGGTATAACCCGTGAGTTCAATGATCTCCATGCGATCCAGCAACGGCGCCGGAATCGGATCAAGCTGGTTCGCCGTGCAGATGAACAACACCTTGCTCAGATCGAACGGCTGATCCAGGTAGTTATCGCGGAACGTGCCATTCTGCGCGGGGTCCAGCGTTTCCAGCAGCGCACTCGCGGGATCGCCACGGAAATCGCGGCCCAGCTTGTCAATTTCGTCCAGCATGAAGACCGGATCGTTCGTCTCCACACGCTTCAGGTTCTGGATGATCTGCCCCGGCATCGCGCCAATGTACGTACGCCGATGTCCACGGATCTCCGCCTCGTCGTGCATACCACCCAGCGAGATGCGTGCAAACTTGCGTCCCAGCGCACGTGCAATACTCTTGCCCAGCGAAGTCTTACCCACGCCCGGAGGTCCAACAAAGCACAGGATTGGTCCCTTCATGTCCGGCTTCAAGCGCCGCACACTCAGGTAATCCAGAATGCGATCCTTCACCTTCTGCAGACCATAGTGATCTTCATCCAGGAACGCCGCAGCCTGGGAAATATCCACTCGCTTACCGCTGGACTTCGCCCACGGCAGCACCGCCAGCCACTCAATGTAGCTGCGCGTCATGCTGTAATCCGGCTGCGCGGGATTCATCCGCTGAAGACGATTCAGCTCCTTCAGAGCCTCCTTCTTCGTATCCTCCGGCATGCCTGCGCCTTCAATCTTCGCGCGCAGTTCTTCAATGGCCTTGTTGGTCTCGTCCGTCTCGCCCAGCTCTTTGCTGATGGCCTTCTGCTGCTCGCGCAGGTAATACTCGCGCTGCGACTGCTGCACGGCATCCTGAACCTCGTTCTGAATCTTTGAACGAAGCTGCTGCACCTCAAGCTCCTTCACCAGGTGCTTGTTCAGGCGCTCCATGCGCGCTTCCACATCCGTGGTTTCCAGCAACTCCTGCTTATCCGCCGTAGTCAGAAACGGCAACGACGAACCGATGAAGTCCGCCAGCCGGCCCGGCTCCTCGATATTCAACGCAATCGTCTGCAGGTCGTCTGACAGCGTGGGCGATGCCGCCACAATCTGCTGAAACTGCGAAACCACATTGCGCTGCAGCGCCTCCAGTTCCGGCGTCTTTTCCGCATCATTGTCGGGAATCATCTCGTAGCTCGCCGTCAGGAACGGCGTACGCTGCTCAAATTCACCCAGCCGGATGCGTTCCGTGCCTTCTGTAAACACAAAAAGGCTCTGGTTCGGCATCTTCACTACCTTATGAATGGTCGCCAGGGTGCCCGTCTGGTGCAGTTCACTGGCATCTGGTGTGTCCTGCCGGGCGTCGCGCTGCGCCACCACCAGGATGGTCTTTTCGTCACCCAGGGACTGGATGAGCTGGATGGAGCTGTCACGCCCCACGGTCAAAGGCAGCACCGCATGTGGGAACAACACGGTATCGCGAACGGGAAGGACGGGGAGAGCGCGCGCATTGCGCTTGCGGTCCGGGTCCGAGGCCGTCGGCTGGATCACGCTGACAAAATCATTTGACATAGTTGAGTGTCCTTCCATCAGATATTCACACATCTGATGCATCAAGTCACGCACGGATTCATCCCGGTCTCACAAATCGAGAAAACTGCCGGAACGTCTGTAAGGGTCTCAACTGCCTATCGGCAGAATCACCATCTTCAGAATGGATGCCGCAGCACAATTCTTCGCCGCTCGATACCCCACATTTCGTCGCAAACTACGGGCCGCATCGAGCGCAGCGGAAGTCTACTCCAGGGGAAGCCCCGCTGCCTCATAACGGCCCAATTCCACCACCTCCCGGCACGATTGGCGCAATCCGGCCACAAGCGCATCCGCCGCGTCCGCCGACGGAATCCTTAGGTCCACAAAAAACGTGTACTCCCACGGCCGTCCCGGGACTGGCCGCGAATCAATCCGGGTCAAGTCCGCGCCAGCCGTTACCAGCTCCTTCAGCGCCTCCAGCAGCGACCCCGGACGATGCGGCAGGTCAAACGCCAGCGAAATCTTGTTGATGACCGCCGCCTCGGGCCGAAGCCTCTCCGCATCCTCCGCCCGCGCCAGCAGGAAAAAGCGCGTAAAGTTCTTCGGATCGTCTTCAAGTCCACTACGCAGGGTCGCAGCGCCGTACACCTTTGCCGCAAACGGGGCGGCAATCGCCGCTGCATCCGTTACGTGGTTTGCCATCAGGTGTTTCACCGCGCCCGCCGTGTCATAAAACGGCACCGCCTCCAGCGCCGGATGCTCCATGAAGAATTTCCGGCATTGCGACAGTGCCACCGGATGCGACAACACACGCTTCACCTGCCCCTCGGCTACGCCAGGTATGGCCATCAGCGTGTGCCGGATACGCAGCGAGCACTCCGCGACAATCTGCACGCCGTAACGCAATAACAGGTCCGAATGATCCGCCACGGCGCCATGCAGGCTGTTTTCCACCGGCAGCACGGCGGCATCGGCTTCGCGGGAACGCGCCAGCTTTTCAAGCACTTCCACAGACAGCGCACACGGCACTAATTCCACTTCACCCAGCAGTTGGCGTGTGGCCAGGTGGCTGTTCGATCCCGGCTCTCCCTGAATAGCAATCTTTTTCAACTCACTCTTCTCCTGACGCATGCCCCGCACGAAACTGACATTGTTTTCGCGCAAGGGACAACTCGCCAAGTTTACCCGGCAACTATGTTGGGTGTGGCTGCAAACGTCATGCCTGGCATGGCGACGGCAGCACGCACCAAATTCCCGCCCCGGCCCCGCAGGGCAGGGCATCTGGAGAGTCGACGATGCTTTGGACAATTACCGTTATCCTGCTTGTGCTGTGGCTATTGGGCCTGGTCAGCGGCTATACCGTCGGTGGCTGGATCCACATTCTGATCGTGCTCGCGATCATCTCGCTCATCTTCAATCTTCTGGCGGGACGCCGATCACTTTAGAGACTCACACAATCAACGCGATATTTTGAAAACTCATGAAAGGCCATCGCATCTCTGCGCTGGCCTTTTCCGTTGCACCCTGCATCCTATCTCTCGTTCGCGTAAGAACGCAGCCTGGCTGCGAAGGAGAACAAAACGATGAACAGCGATCAGATCAAAGGCAAGATGCAGAATGCATTCGGCAAGACGGAAGAAGCCGTGGGCGAAGCTGTGGGCAGCAGGAACCTGTCCAACGCAGGCGCGGAAGACCGCGTGAAGGGAGCCGCAAAGGAAACATGGGGCAATGCCAAGGAAGCGGTGCATGAAATGAACGAAACGGCACGCACCCGCGCAGACGTAACCACTGGCCAACCCATCACAGCACGCGACAAGTTTGCCGCTGGTGCCGAGCACATCAAGGACTCATCCAATACCAGGATGGAAGAGATTAAGACCTACGAACAGGGCAAGCGTGAACAGCTTCGCCGCACGGCATAAACCAACATGCAGACAACAGAAACGGCGGGAAGGTATCTTCCCGCCGTTTCCTATTCGTTCCTGCGAATTATTTCGTGTAACGACTTAGCGCATGCTCCACAACAGGAGCAAGCAACTCATACCCATGATCGTTCGGATGCACGCCATCCACGGTCAGTTCTGCACGCATCTTCCCTTCCGCATCGGCCAGCGGCGAGTAGAAATCCAGAATCTGCCAGTGTTTCCTCTGCGCCATTGCCAACAGGAGTTCATTCAGATGATGGATGTGTTCCACCGTGCGCAGCCCCGTCAACGGACGCACACAATCGCACACAGGCGTCATCTCAGCCACATACACCTTCAATCCATTCGCCTGCGCAAGCTCGCCCATGGAGAGGATGTTGTCGCGGATCTCTTCTGGCGAAAATCCCAGCCGCATATCGTTGCTGCCACCTTCCAGCACCACGGCCTCCGGATGCAGATTCAACACATCCTGTCGTTCACGCAGTAGAAGCTGCTGCGTAGTCTGTCCGCCAATACCGCGGTTGATCCAACCTGCATAAGCGAACCACTTGCCATTATGGCTGCCCCAGTAGTCGGTGATTGAATCACCCAGAAAGACCACGCGTGCCTTCACGCTTGCATTGGCATCGTGATAGCGGCGGCTTTGAGAGAAGTCCGCTTCAGCAGAGTTGGCAGGAAGCGCCGTCTGCGCGAATCCACTGGCAGACAGCAGAAACATCATCACCCACACGGCTGCACGCATCGCGTCTCCTCCTGGCCTTCATTACACAGGCAGGTTAAACGATTTACCTTCCCAAAAGCGATATCTGTTATCGACCCTTTAGATTCCGCACGGCGATATCCGCAGCCACAGAGAGGAAGAACACCACGGAGATAATCCCGTTCAGCGTGAAAAACGCGGCATTCATGCGGCTGATGTCCCTGGGTGAAACCAGGCTGTGCTCATACAGCAGCAATCCCGCCACCAGGACGACGCCAACAATTGCAATCGCCCCCAGGTGAAACAGCACCACCAGCCACGCCAGTAATCCCAACATGAGAATGTGCATCACCCGAGCCAGCAGGAATGCGCCCTGCATGCCAAACGCCTGCGGCACGCTGTTCAACCCATGCGCACGATCATGCTCAAAGTCCTGGCACGCATACAGCACATCAAAACCGGCAACCCACAGCAGCACCGCCGCCGTAAGCACAATGATGCGGGGATCAAGCGTGCCACGCACCGCAATCCATGCAGCCGAAGGCGCGATACCCAGCGCCAGCCCCAGCACCAGATGCGACCAGCGCGTGAGCCGTTTCATGTAGCTGTACGAAAGCACCACCACAATCGCAATGGGGCTTAGCAGCAGCGTCAGGTGGTTCAACATCGCCGCGGCAAACAAAAAGATTGCCAGCGAAACGAGGGTGAACATCGCCACGAATCCCCTGGATAACAGGCCTGCCGGGATAGCGCGCATCTTGGTGCGTGGATTCAGACTGTCAATCTCTGCATCGGCCCAGCGATTGAACGCCATCGCCGCAGTACGCAGCGACACCATGCACACCACAATCCAAAGCAGTGTCACCGCATGTGGCCATCCGCCTGCGGCAAGCACCGCGCCGGTCAGGGCAAAAGGAAGCGCGAAGATCGAGTGTTCCCACTTGATCATCTCCAGCGTAATGCGCGTACTGCGCCATGTGTGTGCAAGCGAAACGGCCATACACCTCTTAGTGTATGGCCGCATGCCTGCTGCAATCTACTGGGTTACTTTTCGCCGATGGGTTCACCCGCCACCTGCAGGTTATTCGTCACCTTGAAGGCTCCCGGCACACCGTTGGCACGAATGCCCGCGGCGTCCTTATCCGACTGCCGATCCACCACGCCCGTCAGCGTGATATCACCATTCACCACCGTAATGCGGATCGGCTTGGCCGGGTCCATGGCATAGCGCTGCAACGACGGAAATCCGTAGATCGCCCTGGCCGCAGCCAGTCGGATACGATCGTCGTTCGGCGAAAGCGGCGCCACCTCAATGTCGTCCACCACATCCTTCACACCGGGATAGTGCGACACCAGCGAAATCGCCGAATCCTTATCCGAAGGACCATACGCAACTCCGCCCAGTGTCACCACGCCACCCTGCACACCAATGGTGAAGCTATTGAACGCTGTCGTGCCATACCCTACACGGTCATATGCCAGCTTTTCTGCCAGCTTGTCTCGCAATTGCACATCAGACAATTCGCTGTCGCCCTGCACCTGGATCAGGTTCTGTACAGCAACCACACCCTTCTTGTGATGGATCTTGTGTTCCGCATCTTCTTTGGTGGCGTACAAGTCCACATGGCCGGTCAACGTCACCATGCCATTCTTTACGCTGCTATGCACATCGCTGAAACGCTTGTTATCCAGGGACTTCTGCACATCAGTCTGAATCTGCGCATCCGGCACCTTCGCCTGGGCACGCAGCGACAGCGTCGGCGTCATCATCACCGCCAACGCCAATATCATTCCTGCATTCGTTCTGATCTTCATGTTGTTCACCAAAGACAACAAACCCGGATTCCCCTGCAAAGTTGCTCTAACGATACCGCTTGCGAATCTTGTAGACCATGGAGAATACGCCGTTTTCGTCACGTGTGACCACGATGGCTTTGTTATCGCTCAGTTGGTACTGCAACTGAATCAACTGCTGTGCGGACGTGTTGATGCTGGTCGCAAAGGTCACCGTGATCTGCCGCGTTACCTGCTGCTCCACCGTAATGCGCGCGGAAGATGCACCAATCGTTCCCACATACGCCGGATCAATCTTCACCTTGCCGCTGCCGCCGAAAAGCTTGTTCACGCGATTGGAAACCGTCGCATTCAATGCACCGCCCAGCAGCGCATTCGTCGTCGGGTCCTGGCCCTGCTGCTGCAGTTGCTGTGTATTGATGGCCGCTTCTTCCTGCGTGCGTCCCAGCGCCAGCAGGTTGAAGATATCCGCCTGCGACAACGGTGGTTCCGACCGGTACGTCAGCTTGAAGTTCTTTGACGTGCCATGTACGCCAATGGTTACGTCATAGTTCTCCACGCGTGCCGTCGCATCCAGGTCAATCAAAGGATCGATACGGATCGGATTATTGAAGTAGATCTGACCACGCTGCAACTGATACTTCGTTCCTGAGAATGTCGCCGAACCGTCGTTGATGATCACCTTACCCAGCACGGCAGGAACCGCCGCCGTACCGCGCAGCGACAGGTCCACCGTACCGGCAATACGCGCATAGCTGTTCTGGAAATCCAGCGCCGGTGACGACTGCACATGAACATTCAGAACGATCTTGTTTAGCAGCGAATCCGGATCAGGAGGCGCGGACACATCGCCCGTGCCACCTGCGACAGAAGCAAAGTCAAATGTCTCCGCAAGTCCGAAGCGCGTGATGAGAATGTTGCCCGAAAGCGAAGCCCCATCGCCCGATCCCTGCAACCGCAACGACGCATTCATCGTTGCAGACACGCCGTAGTAACGCACACGGACAGCCGTTGCCGTGGCGGTCATGTCTGCGAACAAACCACCACGGAATTGCAGGAAGCCTGTCAGCTTGATACGACCGCCACCGCTCGTCGCAGTCACGTTGTCCATCACCAGCCGATCATCCGTAAACGTCGCGGTTCCAGTGATGTTCGACAACCCATTCGGAATCGTGTCGTACGCAATGTTCGTATTGCTGAACGTCATCTTGCCGCCAAGATTCGGTTTCGATGTGGTTCCGCTGGCCGTCACATTAAAGCTGATCATGCCAGAGGCAATCACCTGCGGCTTCAAACGATGCGCCAGTGCAACATTCAGGCTGCCATTCGCCTGCGCATTGATCGCACCTCCCTGAGCAGGCAACGGCTTACCATCCGCAGAAAACAGCTGCACACTGCCGGAAGCATGCACATCCGTCTCAGGACCGGTGACGTGAAGCTCGTCGAGCCGCACAGTTCCATTCGTCAACGAAGCGTGCATCGGAGCCGCTGAAGCAAACGTAAGTCCCTGCGTAGTGACCTGCAGTGGATTCACGGTCAGCGTTCCGCTCAACAACTCTGGCTTCTTTGCCGGACCACTCACATTCAGCTCGCCGTTAATCAAAGAACTCGCTTCAAACGACGTCCCTGTCAGCTTCAGCACCGGCGCCACATCCAGGTTGCTGAAGGTGGCATGTGCCTGCATGGGATAGTCACCCACCAACTGCAACTGACCATTCGCATCCAGCTTCGCGGTCAACACATCGCTGTGTGCCTTCAGATAGATCATGTTGCCGCTGCTGTTGACATCCGCGGTCAACTGCCCCAGCGCCTGTTTCTGATACGTCGCATTTGCCAGTTGCAGATGCGCGTTTAATCCAGGCGCTTCCAGCGTCCCATCCGCATCAGCGCGAAAGGTCAACACACCATCCACCGGCGTTCCCGCTTTGCGTACACCCAGCAGATTCGACAACCGGACATCGTTCGCCTGCAGATGCGCACGAACATGCTTCGACGTCAGGTTATAGCTGCCGTTGCCGGTCGCCTCAGCTCCCTGCGCCTTCACATCCAGCGTCGAAGCGGATATCTCCTGCCCACGCACCGCAACCTTTGTAGTCACCGAATCGTAAGGCTGGTCATACGCCACGCCATTGCGCAGCGACAACGTTCCATCGCCTACGAGATTGCCAAACGTACCGTCCACATTGGCATTCACAGCAACAACACCAGTAATCGGAAGCGCGCCCTGCCCTGCAATCTCCAGCACGTCATGAATCTGAGCATCAGCAAGCTGCACCTTCGCCTGCACCTGCGTATCATCGTCAAACTCATACGACACCACGCGACGCTTCACCACACGATGCGGCTTCACCACTCCCGAAGCATTCAATACCGCCGTGCCGCGATGAATCGTCGAACTCACTACGGTCAGACCAGACGGCGCATATTCCGCGTCCGCAATCAGCGAATCAATCGCAACATCACCCGCACTGCCCAGATGTGCCGTGAGTTCATTGGCCTGCAGGTGTCCCTTGATATCCAATCCGGTAATGGGACCGGACGCGACACCCTGGAAATGCGCGTCACCATGCAATGCCACAGGGAGCGCAGCGCTTCCCTTCTTGCCATTGCTCTCAAAGCCAACGGTGTTCAGCACAGAATCAAACTCGGAAAGATCGCGGAAATCGGCGATGAGATTCAGGCTCGTGAGTGGATCGCCGTTCGCCACACCCAGCGTTCCCGTCGCCTGGATGGTAGATGCGGGGGTGTGCGCATCCACTTGCTGAATCGCAACGGTTTCATTGGAACCACGGTAGGTGGCCTTCACAATGCCACTCAAGGGAATGTTCTGCGTTGCACCGCGACGGTGAAGATTCTGCGGCGCCAGTTTCAAATCAGCGCTCACAATCACAGAGCTCGGCAGATCCTTCGTCGTGCCTCCCCATTCCACATGCACAGGACCATTCACCGCAGTATCAATGCCCAGGTCGGAATAGTGACGGGGTTCGGTAATTTCATTGATCGTTCGCAGAGAAATTCCCGCCAGCTTCACATCAATGTAAGCATGTGCATGTTCCACCGGCGTAATCGCAAGGGGACCAGTCGCAGGTGGTTTGGCGTTCGCTACCTTCGCGGTTGCATTCGCCGTCTTCTGCCCTGCCACAACCGTAGGGGATTGCGCCGGCGTCTCCGGCGGCACCTCTCCCAGCCAGTTATGAATGCGCATATCACCAGCAATCGTTCCGCCGCCGGGAAGATTCAGCACAATTGCGTTAAACAAAAGCTCCGCAGGCGTTACCTTCAGCGACGCGCTGCCATTCACGCCGGTCACAATCACATGCTCATCGCGATACCCAACAGAGTGCAGCTTCGCATCACCCACCAGCAGGTATCCCTTTTCGCATTCGGGTGCGGGTGGCAATGTTTTTGTATTCGAGGGGTTCGTATTCGGGTTGCGACGCTGCCAGAAGCGTGCCCTCTTCTGCGCCTCCTGCGGTGCAACAGCGCAGGAATGTCCCGCGAGATTCAGGTCAACCGTACCCGCCACAAGTCCCGGGAAACCGCTCAACACGGAGACCTGCGAAACCTCCACATTGCCCTTCACCGTGACATTCCACACAGGATTGTCAAAGTTCTCGACGCGCGCCGTCGCATCCAGATGCGATGTTTTACCCGTGTCAAAACTCAGCTGCTGAATGCTGATGAGCTTGCGCCCGATCTCCGCCTTTACTTTCAGCCGTGATTGCGCCTCCGGCATCTGATCCATCCGCGTGCGAATGTCGCTCACATTGATATCAATGCCATAGCGATCGGTGCGCCTGATGTAACGCACGTTCACACCAAGATCGCGCGCTGCCAGATCAAACGGAATCGCACGATCATTCAGCAACGCAACACCGTTCGCCAGTTCCACCTTCGAGGCCTGCAGGTCCAGCAGCGTATCCATCACCGGCTCATTGCTGGTGCTCTTCGTCTTGGGAACGGGCTGGTTTGTGGTGCCGTCCTTATTCACGATCAGGTGAATCTGCGGCTTATCCACATGCAACAGTGAAAGCGTGATGTATTTCATCGCGCCCTTGGAGTCCGTCGCATGGGAAAACAGACTCTTCAATGTAATGCGAACAAGGATGCGATCTGCAGAAAGATACGGAGCCTCACCCGGCCCCTCAAGCCCATGAATCACCAGCCCATCGGCTTCCACCGCCAGATGCATCAGGCTGAACTGCACCTTTGCCAGGTCCACCTTGCCGCCCGTGGCATCTTCCAGTGTGGCGATCAGTTGCGCGCGAACACGATTCTGAAAGTCATCCGTCGTAGTGTAGATACTGAGTCCTGCAACCAGCAGGATCAGGAACAGCATCAACGAACCCACAATCCATGCGGTGATACGCCAGCCGCGCGATTTCTTCGGCGTGGCTGCGTTCTCGTCGGGCGGAGGAGTGTTTGCGTCCAGCAATGTCATCAGGGCGCCTCCTCGTTTGGTTGCATCATGCGAACGTGTCCGGAGTCGCGCAATGTCTTCAACCACGCATCCAGCAGCGCACTTACCTGCTCCTGCAAAAGAATCTCTTTAATCCGATCACGAATGGAATCCAGCGGAGGCGCTGTTGCCTTCTGCTTCGCATACTGTGGCAACAGTGTGTTGTTGTAGTAGTCCTCAATCTGCTGATCTCCAATGCGGATACCGCTACGGAAGCGTTGTTCAATAAAGTGCACCACCTGCGCCCGCAGTTTCAGGCGATCATGCAGCTCCTCTTCCGTGAATCCGGACTTCTCCAGAAACTTCTTCCATCCCGCATCGCTCGTGCAATCCGCATGAGCACATGCGGGAAGATCCTTACGCAGATCCGCCTCTTCCTTGTCCACTTCGTCATCGGAAATGGCAACCGGAGGAAACCCTCCCAACTGCTGCAGGACAAGTGTGCGATCAATCAAACGTGTAATGGCTTGCTCACGCGCCGGCTTCGTTTCATCTTCCTCGTACGGATACAGTTTCGAAAAGCGCTCTTCTTCCTCTACATCGCTTTCCAGCACAAGATCGCCATTCACGATGGCAACAATGCGGTCAATCACATTGCCACGTTCAGCTGGCAGCTTATGCTCATCCGCGCGTGCCTGTTCTTTTGTCTGCGGCTTGCCTTCCTCCACTGATTTCGGCGCAGGCTTTTGAGCTGTCAGCAAAGCAGAAGAAGACGCGATTCCGACGGCCAGCAGGCAGGTCGCGATTTCGAAACGGAATGGAGAAACGCGCATCATCAGAAGCTTTGGCCGATCGAGAAGAAGAACTGGAAGTGGCTTGACTGCCCCACATGATGCGTGGGCACAGACTGCGTGTAGTCATCAATCACGGGATAAATCGGTGGATTCAGGTTATAAGCCGCATCCAGACGAATAGGTCCTATGGGCGTGTTGTAACGCGCCCCCAGCCCCACCGCATGAGAGAAATAAGCAAAGTCGCAGGTACCCACCGTCACAAAGCCCGATACCTGGCGGCAGGTATCGCGATTCGGCTGGTGGAAGCGCGCAATGGACGGAAACACATCGCCCACATGCAGAAACGCATTGCCCATGTCATGGAAGAGCACAAACGAAACACTCTCCCCCACCAGCGGCAACACCGGCGGTGGAAGCCGCAACTCCAACGTATTAATGAGCACGGCCGATCCACCAACCGGATAGCCCGTCGTCAAATCGCGCGGTCCGGCCTGATTAATACCAAAGCCACGATGCGATGTCGCGCCACCTGCATAGAGCCGTTCCGGCAGCGGCACGGAATTGCACGACGCATTCGTATTCAGCAAATTACCTTCGCAACCTTCAATGCCTGCATTGGGATTCGCGCCCGATGTGGTCTCCACGCCAAAGCGTGTATTCCGCGCAAACGTATATTTCCGCTTTTTACCCCACGTGTAATACGTGGAGTAAGTCACATCTACCTTGTTAAAGTCCGTCTGCGAGCCGAAGATACCGCTTGCCAGGAAGTCCGTAAAGGAAAGATACATGCCCTTCTGCGCATCCAGTTGCAGAGGCGCACGTGTGTCGTGGTACCACGTAAATGCAGGGCCGCCAACGCGCACAGGCTGCGACAACAACGGGATCAGGTTTGCCGTGACCTGCAGGCTGTTCTGATCCACAGACACACGACGATAGGTGAAGTCATAGATGAATGTGTCTGCCTTGGGGACCTTTTGCGTCAGGCGGAACAGCCCCTGCAGCGTGCTGGCTTTAAACGTGGAGATATTCTGCACGTTGGAGTAACCACCGCTCACCTGCGTGGAGAAATTCGGACGACCAAGAAACTTCGGCGTGTTCCATGTGGCAGTAGCAACGCGTTCCAGCAAACCATACGTCACGTGGAATGCCAGCGACTGATCCGTACCAAATAGATTGATCCGTGTCACATCCGCGGAAACACGGAATGATGCGCCAGCCTTGCCTTCCGGTGAGCATGTCGTATTGCCAATTGACTGCTGCGCGCGGCAGTTCGGTTGCGGCGTGGAAAGCTGCGCTTCAAAGCCCGCGCCATATGTCACATCCCAACGCTTTGCTTCGGTCAACTGCACCAGCACATTCTTGCGGTCGGCGAGACCTTCCGGATTCTGTACCGCAACATTCGCCTCGTTAAACACTGCAAGATCGTAATAACGACGCTGCATCTCCACGATGGCGCTTTCGTTCAATGGATCGCCGGGCTTCAACCGCAACTGATCACTCACCAGCTTCTGCCGCACATGGTGCACGCCGGAGATCAGCACGCGATCCACATTCACCTGCTCGCCTTCTGTAACCAGATAGGTGACGTCTGTGCGTGTTGGATCATCTTTACGTACTGCCTGCCGCACCTCCACCCTCGCCTGGTCAAAGCCCTTCGAGAGATACGCCTGCAGGATGTTGTCGCGGTCATTGGAAACGTTGGCAAGTGCTAATGGCTGATTTGTCTCCGCGGTAATGAGAGCCTTCATCTGTTCCGCACGTTCACCATCCACGCCGGTTAGCGTGACATTGCCGAATTTCTGCTGCAAACCTTCGTCGATATGAAGATTCACAGTGATCGTGCCGATCTTCTTATCTTCGTCACCCTTCTTTTCATCCGTCGTGATCTTCACCTGCGTGAAGCCGTTCGCCATGTACAACGATGTAATGGAATCAATGTCGTTGGAAAGCAACACAGGCGAAAAGCGTCCGGAGCGCACATAGGCATCCGCCTTAATCACCTGCATACGTTCCTTGATGTTGTCCGTCTCGAAATACTTGTTGCCACTCACATTCACGGCAACTACCTTGTATTTCTTTCCAGGAACAGCATGGAACATAACGGTTTCCGTCAAGTTGCTGGGCGGCGGCAGCGGCGTGCCGTCGTCCGCATAGGTCGGCATGTCCGGCACACCGCGTACATCCGGCGTCACCTCCGCGTCGAAATAGCCCTGCCGTTGCAGGAACTCGCGAATGTTGTGCGCGCCTTCGTTCAGCAGATCATTATCGACTGCGCTCTCTTCATAAATCGGCAACAGCTTCTTCTGTCGCGACTTCGACACCTTCGCCCCGTCAACGGTCACCTTGACCTGTGGCCCCTGGTAGGCGCGGAAACTGTAATCCACCTGCTGACGATCGGATGCATACTGACTTTTTTCCAGGGCAATCGCAGCCTCTAACCGATCGTTCTTCTGGTAGTACTTGCGCAAACGCGACAATCCATTGCCCACCGTATCGCGCCCCACTTTGTTCTTCGTTTTGAAGACGAATAGGGTTTTGTTCTTTTCTCGCAACTTGCTACGTTTGCGGAACTCGTCAACAGTCAGCCCGGGATCGCCATTCACGATCACGTTCCCAACCAACGCCTGCTTACCCAGATCAATCAGATAAAAGACATCCACCTGCTTGCCATCTGGCAGATGTTCTGTTGCAGAGTGGACCACCGGAGCGTAATAGCCGTTCTGCGCCAATGTCCTTCGAATCGCTTCTTCGCCTGCGCGCACCTGTGAATTTGTAAATGGCAGCCCGGGCTGCAATTCTGAGGCCGATTCCAGCATCGAAGTTACTCGTTCGGAACGCACGCCCTGGATATGAACGCGCCCCACAAAGTAGCGCGGCGTGCCCACATACAGCAGCGTCACGCTGCCGTCGCTGTTCACCACGCTGCGCACTTCAATGTTGCGATACAAGCCGGTAAGAAATAATCTGCGAGTCGCCGTACGAATCTTATCGGGAACAATGATGTCCCCCGGCTTCAGCCCCAGGTCTTTCTGCGGCAGTGGATCATTCTCGCCAAACTCAACGCCTTCAAACGCAATGGAACGCAGCGTCCTGCCACGCAGCGCCCACACACCCGCAACGGCATTATCAGCTACCCTGCCTGCCTGTGCACTTTGATCCTGGGCCGCATCCTGCGCCGCAGCGCCTGCGGTAGTAGCAGCCGTACTGGCGCCGCTGGTTACATCTCCCCCAGCATTCTTTCCGGGAATTACCTGCACCGTCTTGCCACCGCCGGGAACAGGCTGCGGCGCTGCCGGCGCTGGCTGCTGTTGTGCATTACCCGGTGTGGCGGCGCTGGATGGCTGGCCGCTTGGCGCCTGCGCGTACATTGTCAGGGCAGTGCCCGACAGGATCATCAAGCCCGCCGTACACAATGCCTTCCGTCGCAACGCAATCCCACCTGTCCACAGCTTCACCAGCACCAGCGTTCCTGCTCCCCCAAGAAGACTCTTAGCCCTATTCCCATGATGCCTGTTTTCAGGCGGCAGCGCTTGGCATGAAGGCGTAAACAAATGCTTTACACCCAAAAGCCCGGATATGGAGCGGTTGGATGCAGGTTCACGGTACCGGGTTCGCTGCATCCTCACCTCATACCTCGTACACTGAAACAGCAAGGAGTTACGTTAGCGTGACCGTGGTTTCCAGCGAGATATTCTCGGCAGATGATCGCTATTCGCGCCAGCGCCTCTTCCCTGCGATTGGCGCCGACGGCCAGAGAAAACTCGCCGCATCGCATGTCGTCCTGGTCGGTTGCGGAGCCACCGGCGCAGCCTCTGCCGGATTGCTGGCTCGTGCCGGTGTCGGCACACTCACCATCATCGACCGCGACTTCGTGGAACCCTCCAACCTGCAACGGCAGATGCTCTTCACAGAAGCCGACGCAGCCGACGCCCTTCCCAAAGCCGAAGCCGCGCGCCGCCGCATCGCCGACATCAACGCAGACGTAACGGTCCGCGCCCACATCGCCGACCTGACCCCCGCCAACGCTGCCACCTTGCTGGCAGATGCGCATGTCATCCTCGATGCCACGGACAACTTCGAAACGCGTTACCTGATCAACGACTTCGCCATCCAGACCGGCACACCGTGGATTTACGCTGCCGCCATCGGCTCATACGCTGCAACGATGAACATCGTCCCCACAGGCGATTTCCGCACCGCCTGCCTCGCCTGCATCTTCCCGGAGCCTCCCGGAGGCACCGTGGAAACCTGCGATACCGCAGGCATCCTCAACACAGCGGTCAACTTCACCGCATCGTTGCAGGTAACAGAAACGCTCAAGCTCCTCACCCGCCAGCCTGCCGCATTGCGCCGCACACTGCTCTCATTCGATCTTTGGACCGGCGAGCGGTCTGAGGTACAGGCAGGCAAGCCGCGCCCCACATGCGATGTCTGCGGCCAGCACAACTTCCGCCACCTCGCAGGGGAGGGTCGCCCCCACATCACCCTCTGCGGCCGTAATTCCGTGCAGATTCACGAACATCACCGCCCCGTGGACTTCGCCTTGCTCGCGCAGCGCCTTGGCCCGCTCGGCAGCGTACGGTTCAACAGCATGATGCTGCGTTTTCAACACGGCGAATACACCCTGAGTGTCTTTGCAGACGGACGCACCGTGATCCAGGGCACCAGCGAAGTACCAAGGGCACGCGCGCTCTACGCACGCTTCATCGGCAGTTAATTTTTGTTTGCAACCCGACAATACTTTGCCTGGTCGCGCATACAACCTTCCTCCCCTGAAACACAGTCCTTACAGGGTGCGCATCGGAATCAATGCATATTTTGGCAGTGGTCCCTCCTGTATGGTGGAGTACAAACCTGCGGGTCTCTCAAGGATCGACGGCTCACCATATCGGTGGGCCAGACCGGGGTTGCAATGGAAGTTCAAGGCTACGGAATGACACAAAACAATACGACCCCGGTCACCGGGCACTTCAAGCGGAATCCCCCCATCGCTGGTGAGGCAGACGCTCTGGAGCGCGCAAAAAACGGTGACCCGGATGCTTTCTCGAAGTTGTATGCCATGCACAAGCGGCGTGTGTACACCCTGTGCCTGCGCATGTTGGGCAATGTTTCTGAAGCAGAGGATATGACGCAGGAGGCTTTCCTGCACCTCTACCGCAAACTCGGCTCTTTCCGCGGCGAAAGCGCATTCTCCACCTGGCTGCACCGTCTCACGGTGAACCTGGTGCTGATGCACCTCCGCAAGAAAGGTCTTCAACTCGTCTCTCTGGAAGAGACCATCAACCCCTCAGAAGAGGACGCGCCCAAGCGCGACTTCGGATCGCGCGACCCGCGTCTTTCCGGGTCCGTCGACCGGGTTGCTCTGGAGCGCGCCGTAGCCACACTGCCGCCGGGATATCGCCTGGTCTTTGTGCTGCACGACGTCGAGGGATATGAACATAACGAGATTGCCGGGATGCTCGAATGCTCCACCGGCAACAGCAAGTCGCAGCTTCACAAAGCGCGGCTGAAACTGCGGGAAATTCTGCGGCAGAACGAACAAGCCGCCTTGGTGCAGGAGTCAAAATAATGCCGGAGAATGATGAAAAGCGCTGGACCTGCGAAGAGTTTGAAAAGGCTCTTCCCGATCTGTTCGAGCGCGCAGAAGGCGGAAAGCTGAGCGCAGATCCGCGTTTCGCGGCAATCCTGCGGGACTGTCCCCAGGCTGCCGAACTGGTCCGCGATTTGGAGTACATCGCAGAAACCGCACGAATGCTGTTGGAACCGGAAGGCGAAGGTCCATCATCCGACCTCTGGGGCAAGATTGAGCGGGAGATCACATCCAAAGACAGCATTCAGTAAATCCATCTCACAAACGAACAAGAGCGGCGGCCCAACCGGGACGCCGTTTTTCTTTCAGCCAACGAATCGGGTATGTCAGCGAAGCTCATACGACCGGAAGGTCGTCATCCTGAGCGAAACGAAGTGAAGCCGAAGCATGCCCTCGAGCGAAGCGAAGGGGACCTGCATTCCTATCCCGCACTAAAATGCTTCGGGTAAGCCACAAATCGTAAAGCTCCCGCTTGTTACATTCCACTGTCGCTCTATAACTCGAAACTGATCTTTCAACTTTCATTTCCGCTTGCCCATCCTCCGCCCCGGGTGTATGCTCCTCACCAGAGATGACGCAGTTTACCCAGCCCGTTTCCTTTTGGTACCGCTACTGCTTTACAGGCGCGGCCCCGGCGGATTCTGCGGTCTTGAAACACTAGGAACACCCAAAGACCAATCTCGATCCTCCTGAGCCGCGACCCAAAAGGTCGCGGCTTTCGCTTTTCCGGAACACAACCAGACACAAACCTGAGACCATCATGACAACGCTCGTCGTCGAATCCGCCGTGACCCCACCGCCCGCCACCCTGCTCACCGAACGCATCGTCCTCACCGGCTTCATGGGAGCGGGCAAAAGCACCGTTGGCCGCCTCCTCGCCGCAGATCTCCGCTGGGATTTCCTTGATGTCGACACCGAGATCGAGCGCCTCGGGGGCACCACCATCGAGGAAATCTTCGCAGCGCATGGCGAAGCGGAGTTCCGACGCCGCGAATCCGCCGCCATCGCCCGCAGCCTTGGAACCCGCAACACCGTCATCGCCCTCGGTGGAGGAGCCCCGGAAGAGATCACCAACCGCCTGCTGCTGGAACAGACACCGAACACCACCGTCGTATTTCTCGATGCGCCCTTCGCCATCCTCTTTGACCGCTGTGTATTGCAGGAAGGCGCAGCAGTCCGCCCGAATCTGCAGGACCCGGATGCAGCCGCGGCCCGCTTTCAGCGGCGCATCCCTCACTACATCCGTTGCTCATCGCACCGCATCATCACTGAGAATTTGTCCATCGAGCAGACAGTAGCCGCCATCCGCGCACAGCTACTGTAAAACTTCCACCAACGCCAGAGGGATACCCTGCATCTCACTGCAAGCAGTACATTTGTTGTTCACCCGGGAGATTCCCCTCTGAGCGCTCAGTTTCAGCCCTCGCAACAACCCGCCGACGTCCAAAGGGCCAATGCAGACACCGGCTTCCCCTCCCGCGATTTCCGCGAAACGCGTCGCCACATCGTCTTCACCGTCGGTCTGCTGGTGCTGTTGGGCCTGTTCTGGAAGATCCGCCACGTCCTGGGCATTGTGTATGTTTCAGGCCTGCTGGCCGTCGTCCTGAATCCGGTTGTGATGAGGATCGGTCGCGTTCGGATCCGGGGGCGCAGTATGCCCAAACCCTTCGCCGTGGTGACTCTGGTGGTGGGGATCGTGCTCGGCCTGTTTCTTCTCTGCTGGTTTGGTCTGCCGCCGATTCTCAATGACTTCCGCAATTTCCTGACCGACGCACCCGGACGCCTGCCCGCTCTGCTGGCGCGCCTGCAGAGCATCCCCATGGCCGACAAGATCGGCCTCACCCACGTAAATGATCGCCTTGCCTCCACCATGGAGACCTTTGCGGGTTACATCTTCAATTCCTTGCCGCAATGGGCCGAACATCTGCTCGACATCCTCACCACAACCATCCTGTGCGTGTACTTCATCCTCGAAGGGCAGGAGGTCTACGACTATTTCCTCTCGCTCGTCGTCCCCAAATCGCGTGCGCGGCTGGCCAACACACTGCTCGTCGCAGAGGAGCGCGTCTCCCGCTGGCTGATCGGCCAGCTCATGCTCATGCTTCTGGTGGCGATCTACAGCATCATCGCCTTCCGTATTCTTAACGTCCGCTACTTTCTCCTGCTGGGCGTCCTCATGGGATTGACCAACATCATTCCCGTCGCGGGCAATCTCGTCACCATCATCCTGATAGCCCTTATTGCCGCGGCCGACTCCTTCACCAAGGCCGGACTCGTCATCCTTGCCTACCTCATCTATATCCAGCTTGAAAATGCCTTCCTGATACCGCGCATTATGCGGTCCAGCGTTGACCTCATGGGGGTCACGGTCCTCATTGCCCTGCTCATGGGCACCGCGATCAGCGGCATCCCCGGCGCTCTGGTCGCCGTACCAACCGCCGCCATCATCGTGGTCTTCTCCAACGAATACCTCGTCCAGCACCAGGACCCCAATCGCCTCTCCGTGCTCGATTAAGGAATCCAACCCAGCAAAGCTTCATACGAACGAAGTTCCTCCAGTGAAGCTCAAACGGTCGAAGACCGTCATTCTGACCCTGAGCTTGTCGAAGGGGAAGAATCCCAACACATCCTCAGCGCCACAACCGCTCCAACTTTCCAGCTCCAAAATCCGGGTGCCCCAGGTTCGCGAAGCTAACCTGGGCCGAGCGGCCAAGCCGCTCCATTCGCGCTGAAGGCGCGAAGCAGCGAAACTCAAACGGTCGAAGTTCATCTCCAGCGAAGCTCATACGGTCAAAGACCGTCATCCTGAGCGAAACGAAGTGAAGCCGAAGCATGCCCTCGAGCGAAGCGAAGGGGACCTGCATTCTCCTCGCGCCACTACGATGTGGCACGAAAGCGCCGCAAACGCATCCTGCCCGATTAGCGACGATCCGCGGCCACCACTGCGATATCCTTAACAGTGGAACCCAGATGGTCACCGCAGCATCCATATCGGCCACGCAGAGTGCTCGTCGCAGCACCCTCTTCGCCGACTACGCGGAACTGGTAAAACCGCGCGTCACCCTGATGGTGATGATCACAGCGGCGGCAGGCTTCTACCTCGGCTCCCTGCGTTCCGGCATCAGCCCTTTCAACCTGCAATTCCTCGAAGCCATGATCGGTATGGCCGTCGTCACCGCAGGTTCCGGTACGCTGAACCAGGTCATCGAACGCCGCACCGACGCCCTGATGCCGCGCACCGCCAGCCGCCCCCTCGCTGCACAGCGTATCTCGTACATGCACGGCCTCATCCTGGGGATGCTGTGCATCGTGGTCGGCTCGGCATTTCTGGCCGTCACCACCAACCTCATCACCAGCATGCTCACGCTGCTCACGGCCATCGGCTACGTTGCCATCTATACGCCGTTGAAGCGCATCAGCATGATCGCCACCTTCGTCGGCGCATTTCCCGGTGCATTGCCGCCACTCATCGGCTGGACCGCCGCGCGCGGATTCATTGAGTGGCCCGCCGTCGCGCTCTTCGCCATCCTCTTCGTCTGGCAGTTCCCCCACTTTGAAGCCATCGGCTGGCTCTACCGCGTCGACTACGCCAAGGCAGGCATCCGCGTCACCGCCGTCGCCAAGCCCGGTGGTGTAGCCACTGCCGCGCAGGCACTGTTCTATGCGGTCGTAATGATCCCGGTAAGCCTGTGGCCCGTCTATCTCGGCACTGCTGGCTGGATCTACGGCATCGTGGCCATCGTGCTCGGCCTTGCCTATCTCTGGTACACGCTGAAGTTCGTTCGCATCACGCGCGATCTGCCACCAGCGGAATCCCGCAAGATCGCCCGCGACCTGCTCAAGATCAGCGTCATCTACCTGCCGCTCCTGCTGGCCGCCATGATGCTCAATGCGCACGGTCGCATCTTCTTTTAACGAGGCTCCATGACCGCAAACTCCCAGACCATCCCCGAGCCCGAACGCCTCAAGACGCCGCCCTCCATCATCGCGGCCATCCTTGGCGTCTCCGCCGCGGCAAGCCTCTTCCTCTTCTGGCTGGTCTACTATCACGCCCCCGCCGACACCGACCACACGAAGCTGCTCTTCCTGCCATCACTGAACGCCGTCTTCAACGGCCTGAGCGCCATCGCCCTGGTCATCGGCTTTGTGTACGTCAAGCAGCGCAAGATCAGGCAGCACCGCGCAGCCATGTTCACGGCGTTCATTTTCTCCACGCTGTTCCTGGTCAGCTACATCCTGAACCACGCGCTGCACGGCGAATACCGCCTGCCCATCGCACACACCGGCCTGCTCTGGAACACCTACTGGCCCATGCTGCTGTCGCATATCGTGCTCAGCGTCGTAGCACTGCCCATGATCCTGATCACGTTTTTCCTGTCGCTCACGCAGCGCTTTCCGCAGCACCGTAAACTGGCGCGCTGGACCTTCCCGATCTGGCTCTATGTTTCGGTCACCGGAGTTCTGGTCGCTGTCATTCAGGCGGTCGTTCACGGATGAGTACCCCTGCAACCAAAGGCCGCACACGTCCCGACACCCGCGCCATCCTCCGCGTCTCCACCATCATTGAAAGCGTCGGCATCCTTTGCGCACTCGGCGTATGGCTCAGTGGCGGCATGTCAGCCCACGGCCCAAGGAACAACTTCGGCTGGCTGATGCTGATCATCGCCCTCGGCTGCATCCCCACCGGCACCTTCTTCCTGCTGCTGGGCATCGCCAAATGGTTCGGCGACCGCAACCGCACCGACTGATGCACGTCATAAGCGCCAAAGGCGCGACGAGATATTAGCCTAGGCCGAAGGCTTGGGTAGGCTAACCTTCAAAGCCGAGGGCCAAAGGCCCGCCCTATCGTCCGGCCAGTCACAAACCAGTCTCCGAAACGAACTCTATCTCGAGACCTTTCGAGAACCGTCTAATTACCCGATTCGTCCGGAATCACACGTTAGCCCGGTAAAATCAAACCGTGACCGCAGCACGCAAGAAACCCGCAGCAACGAAGAAGCCCACCGCCGAGTACCTCGAATCTCCCGAAGCCATCGCCGCAGTCGATGACATCCTCGGCGCCATCGGCCTCACACACGGCACCCGCGCCACGCGCCGCAACACCTGGGCCGAAGGCGCACGCCGCCCTGTGGGCAAAAAGGCAGACGCTGCGAAGAAAGCCGCCGTCACCTCGAAGGAAAATCCCAAGCCCCTCTTCGCCGACAACCTGAAGAGTGCCGAAGCTCTCGTGCACGGCTTCTCCACGCGCACCGGCGGCGTGACCCGTGTCTACCGTCCACACCTCCCCAAGAACCTCGGTGACCTCAACCTCGGCTTCACCAAGCACGATGAGCCCGAAGACGTCCGCACCAATCGCACGCGCTTCCTCAAGAGCATCAAGGCCGACCGCTTCCACAGCTTCGGCATGCTGCACCAGATTCATTCGCCCATCGTGCGCACCATTGCAACATCGACGGAAGCAACGAACGACTTCCTCGCCCCCGCGCACCACAAGGCCGACGCTCTGCTCACCGACGTCCCCGGCGTCCTGCTCACCGTGCAGATCGCCGACTGCGTCCCCGTCCTCATCTTCGACCCGAAGCGCCGCGCCATCGGCGCCTTCCACGCAGGCTGGCGAGGCACCCTCGCACGCATCGTCGAACGCGGCATCGGCACCATGCGTCGCCAGTACGGCAGCGACCCCGCCGACCTCATCGCGGCCATCGGCCCATCCATCGGCCCTGCAAGCTATTCCGTCAGCGAAGACATCCGTTACGAATTCTCATCGCAGTTCGCCTACTCCGACACGCTCTTCAAAGACGTTTACGACCTCGGCCCCATCCGCGAGAAGTACCCCAACCTCTTCCTCACGGCACGCGCCCCCGGCCACTCGCCGCTGGGCCCCCTGCTTCACCTGAACCTGTGGGAAGCCAACCGCCGTCAACTCATGGACGCAGGCCTGCAGGAAAAGAACATCAGCGTACTGGAAGAAGACACTGCAGCAGACACCAGCCGCTTCTTCTCCCATCGCGCAGAAGACGGCTTCACCGGTCGCATGATGGCCTCCATCGGCATGACGAAGTAGGAAAGACCCAAGTGGTAGGAACCGGGTGCCCCAGGTGCGCGAAGCTCACCTGGGCATCACGCTCCAGCGTGATCAAACGACCATAGGTCGTCTTCTTTCGGAAGGGCAGGGCTTCAGCCCTGCCGTAAAACCGATAGGAAGAAGGGGCTTTAGCCCCTGAGGGAATTACAGTTCAAACGTATCGTCGTCCGTATGCTCGCGGATCAACCGTTCCGTCAGCACATCCAGGTCCTCGCCTGTCTTGGGCAACACAAACTTCCCATCCACCCAATCCAGCTTGAAACTGGTCGACAACGCGGAAATCCAGATCTGCCGCACCGGTGTGTTCGGCGTAAAGACAAACTTCGCCTTCGGTGCATCGAACACCACGTTCAGCACGCCGTTGTTTTCTTCCGTCTCATAGCCGCCCAGGTCTTCGCCATCAATCAGGCGCTGCTTGAGCTGTTCGAGAGCTGCATCGGAATCACGTCGAAAAGTCTGTTCATCCACCATGGTGCAATCAGTCTACGACGAACACTTTCCACAAACAGTAAACGGAGCCCGAAGGCCCCGTTTCTGACAAACTGACTCACTGCGTTTAGAACGGAATATCGTCGTCCGTGATGCCTTCATTGGCATAGTCATTCTGTGGCGTGCGCTGATCGAAGCTGGCCGTATTGCTGCCACTGCTCTGGCTGTAACCGCCACCGCTGCTGCGACCGCCGCCACCACCTTCGCCGCCGCCCAGCAGCGACAGGTCGTTCACAATGATCTCCGTGCGGTACTTCTTCTGATTCGTTTCCTTGTCATCCCACGAACGTGTCTGCAGCTTGCCTTCAATGTAGAGCTGCTTGCCCTTCTTCACGTAGTCGCGGACAATCTCCGCCGTACGGCCAAACGCCACCAGGTTGTGCCACTCTGTCTTGTCCACCCAGTTGCCGGCCTGGTCCTTCTGGCGATCGGCAGTGGCCAACGTAAGTTGCGCAATCACCATGCCGCTGGGAGTCGCCCGGATTTCGGGGTCCTTACCCACATTGCCCAGCAGAATTACTTTATTTACGCCCTTAGCCATTGCACCGCTCCGTTCCCTTTTGCTATCGACCGAGTATAAAGGAAACTCGCGCCCCGCCGCTGCCGGTACCATGTCAGAGGAATGCCTGCGCCTCTCATCACACCGGAATCCCTGCATCAGCGCGCCGGACGCATCTGCGTCGCCGTCTCCGGCCCGGAAATGTTTTCGCTCGCCGCGGCAACCCTCCCAGACTGCCGTTTCATTGAATTCCGTCTCGATTCCGTACCTGATCCCGCCTCGCAACTCCCGCATCTGCGCCAGTTTCTTGCAGAACATCCGGAAGCGACCGCCGTGGCCACCTGCCGCCGCCAGCCTTACGGCGGAGGCTTCCACGGCACTGCGCAGCAAGAGATCGAAATCCTCGCAGAAGCCGCCAGCGCAGGCTGCCAGCTCGTCGACATCGAGACAGAAACCGCCGAAGAACTAGGCACCGCCGCGCTTGAGCAGCTCCGAGCCAACGGCGCCGCCGTCATCCTCTCATGGCACGACTTCCAGGGCACGCCCGCGCTCGAACCCGAACTTGATCGCATGACCCCGTTCGCGCCAGACTTCCGCAAGATCGTCCCCACGGCCACCACGCTCACTGAAGCGTTGCAACTCATCGACATGCTCAAAACCCACGGCGGCAACGGTCGACTCATCGCCATGAGCATGGGCTTCCGCGGCACCCTCACCCGCGTCCTCGGCCCGCGCTTCGGCTCGCTCTTCACCTTCGCCTCACCCGAGGGCAACGCAGGCACCGCGCCCGGCCAGGTCAGCCTCTCCACGCTGCAACATCTCTACCGCGCCGAAGCCATCACAGCAGAAACCTCCATCTACGCCGTAGCAGGCCTGCCCATCACCGGCTCGCTCTCGCCGCGTATGCACAACACCGCCTTCCGTGCGGCAAAACTCGACGCCGTCTATCTACCGCTCGAGACCGACGCACTCGCGGAACTCCTCGCAGTAGTCGCTCGCCTCAACGTGCGCGGCCTGAGCATCACCATGCCGCTCAAGGAAACCATCCTGCCGCACCTCGCCGTCAGCGACGCCGCAGTGCAACAGATGCAGACCTGCAACACCCTCGTAAAGACTGCCGAAGGCTTCGCCGGATACAACACCGACGTCCCCGGCATCGTCGGCCCATTGCAACGCGCACTGCCCCTCGCCAACACAAAGATCCTCATCCTCGGCGCAGGTGGAGCAGCACGTGCCGCCGTCTTCGGCCTGCGCGATGCAGGCGCACACATCTACCTGCTCAACCGCACATACGCACGCGCAGAAGCACTCGCAGCCGAGGCCGGTGTGCACGCCATTCGCCGCGAAGACCTCAGCGCACACACCTTCGACGCCATCATCAACAGCACCCCCTACGGCATGCGCAATCAAACGATGGAAGCCCCCATCGCCGCAGAAGAGATGCGCGCCAAAGTCTTCTTCGACCTCGTCTACAACCCCGTCGAAACGCCGCTGCTCCAACTCGCGCGACAGAACGGCCTGCACGTCATCCCAGGCGTGGAGATGTTCGTAGAACAGGGCGTCCGCCAGTTCATACACTGGACCGGCCAATCCGCCCCACGCGAAGCCATGCAACAATCCGTCCTCGAAGCCCTCGCATAAGTACGGCCGGCCACCATCTCTAGCATCCAGTAAATCGGGTGCCCCAGGTGCGCGAAGCTCACCTGGGCATCGCGCTTCAGCGCGATCTTACGGTCGAAAGACCGTCATTCTGAGCGAGTGAAGAATCCCGACGAACTCGCATCCTGCCAAGACCTCTGGGAGCTTCCTGCCAAGACCCGGGTGCCCCACATCTCGATTCTGAGATGTGGGCCAGCGGCAAAGCCGCTCAAACCCACAAAGTGCGTCTTCTTTTCGGAAGGGAAGGGCTTCAGCCTGCCGTAAAGCTCACGCCGGGCAAAGGAGCTTTAGGCCCTGAAGGAATCCCACCTCTTGCCCCACCGCTCTCCAACAACTAGAGTCAAACGCGTATGCGTCTTCTTCGCGTGTTGATTGCCCTGCTCGCCGTTGCCGGAACGGTCGTCTCCATCCTCGCCCTGCGCGTCCACAACATGGACCCCAACGCCGCACCACCATGCGCCATCACAGAGCAGTGGGACTGCGGCACCGTCAACCACTCCCGTTTCGCCGTCTTCCCCGCGCGCGGCTTTGATGAAGACCCCAACAGCAAAGGCCACATCCCCGTCGCCACCATCGGTATCATCGGCTATCTTCTGATCGCCGTCCTCGCGCTCCTCGGTCGCGACTTCCTCACCTTTGAAGCCGCACAGCTCGGCTGCTTCTGCGCGCTGATCCTCACCTATCTTGAAAAATTCGTCATTGAGAAGTGGTGCATCTACTGCGTCTGGTCGCAGAGCATCATCGCCGCCATCGTCGTCCTCTCGGCCATCAACTGGTGGATTGCCAATCGTGACAAGGCCCGCCAGGGCCTCCACATCCGCGCCGTCTAAACGCGCATCGAAAGAGAACATGGGCTGGTTCGACATCATTCCGCTGCTGCAAAAAGTCGTGCCATTGCTGGCACGCGGCGTGCCCATGCTTGAGGTCTTCGTCAGCTCCCGCGGCAACGCACGCGAAGAGATGCGCGCCACCTTCGACCAGTTCAGCACGCAGGTACAAGGCGAACTCACATCGCATCACGCCGCGCTATCCGATGCTCTCGCTGCCAACACCGAACGCCTCGGCCATCTCTCATCGGACGTGGCACGCCTGCGCTCCGTCACAGAAGAGCAATCCGCACGCATCGCCGCTTCAGAACAGAAGATCGCCGCGATGGCAGGCTCGCTACGCACACTGCTCATCCTCACCGGCGTGCTTCTTCTCATCTGCATCGTGCTTCTGGTGCTGCTCGTCACACATCGCGCATGATCCAGCAACCCATCACGGGCTTTCATCAGGACGAAGCAGGTCACTGGATCGCCGAACTCGCCTGCGGCCATACGCAACATGTCCGCCACGATCCGCCGTGGCAATCCCGCCCCTGGACACAGACCGAAGAAGGCCGCGCCACCATGCTGGGTCATACCCTCCGCTGTTCCCTCTGTGAACAGTCAGCGTAAAATCGTTGTATGGGAATTACGCGGCAACAGGCCCTCGACTGCTTCGCTTCAGACGACCTCATCGGCATCGGCATGGAAGCCGACGCGGTGCGCCGCCGCCTGCATCCCGAAGGTGTGGTCAGCTACATCATCGACCGCAACATCAACTACACCAACTTCTGCACCGAATACTGCACCTTCTGCGCCTTCTATCGCCCCCTGAAGGGCAAGCTGGCCAGCGAAGGCTACATCCTCGATTTCGAAACGATCTACGACAAGATTCGCGAAACCGAAGAGATGGGCGGCACCGGCGTGCTGATGCAGGGTGGCATTCACCCGGACCTGAAGATCGACTGGTTTGAGAAACTCTTCACCGGCATCAAGCAGCGCTTCCCCAACATCTGGCTGCACTGCCTCTCCGCCAGCGAGATCCTCGCGATTGCGGAGTACAGCGAACTCAGCCTGCGCGATACCATCATGCGTCTGCGCGATGCCGGGCTGCAGTCCATCCCCGGCGGCGGCGCTGAGATTCTTGACGACGACGTCCGCAAGCGCATCGCTCGCCTCAAGTGCCGCACGGAAGACTGGGTCAGCGTCCATCGCACTGCGCATTCGCTCGGCATGCGCACCACCGCAACCATGATGTTCGGCGTAGGCGAAACCATGGAGCAGCGCGTGAACCACTTTGAAGTGGTGCGCCAGCTTCAGGAAGAAACCGGCGGCTTCACCGCATTCATCCCCTGGAGCTTCCAACCGCACAACACCGCACTCGGTGGTCGCGGATGGGACGAAGCCACCAGTGTCGAATACCTGAAGACCCTCGCCATTTCGCGCATGTACCTGGACAACATCCATAACGTGCAAAGCTCGTGGGTCACACAGGGCCTGAAGGTGCTGCAGATGGGCCTCCGTTTCGGCGGCAACGATGTGGGTTCCGTCATGCTGGAAGAGAACGTGGTCAAGGCAGCAGGCACGGCCAACTGCACCACGGAAGAAGAGCTGCGCCGCATCATCCGCGGAGCAGGCTTCAAGCCCGTGCAGCGCGACACCCTCTACACCACCTGCTTCCTCAACTAAGCGCAAATGGGTGCCCCAGATGCGCAAAGCTCACCTGGGCATCGCGCGTTAGCGTGATCACACGACCGGAAGGTCGTCATCCTGAACAGAACGAAGCAGAAGAAACCTGCATTTCTTTCTTACGAAACATGTATCGGGAAAGCAGCCACTTCCACGATCCCCCTCAAACGCATCCAAGTTTCCAGTAAGCCAAAATGACGCACGAAGCGTCCCACAACTAAAACAGATGAAGCGTGTCTCTGACATACGCACGGCTTTACTTACAGGAGTTCAGTGATCCCTATGAAACGGTCTTTCCATCTTCATGGCCTCTGTGCTGCAGCAGTGGTTCTGTCAGCAATTTCGCTTGCTCCAACCGCCTTGGCTGCGGGCTCATCCACGACGGACACCCCCAGGCCCATCGCAACGGCACCGCTCTTCAATCCCAGCGCGGTCAGCGTCTCCTCCAACGACTTCCGTTATCAGCCCTCAGGTATCAGCAGCAGCGCGGATGACGCGATTGCCGCAGCCGATCCCGCAGCGTCGTTGCATTACGACACCGGCACGCAGCCGCCTCCGGGGCGCCGTTCCTATGGCCGTTCGCGCTACCAGGACCACCTGCACAACGCCGACGGCTCCACCAAGATCGCCTTCATGGCGGGTGCCGGCATGACCATCCCCACCGGCAACACGGCCAAGTTCTACACGCCAAGCTGGACAGTCGCATTCGGCGGCGGTTGGAACTTCAACCGCATGTTCGGCATCCTCGGCGAGTTCCACTACGACCGTATGGGCGTCACCGGCGGAGCCATCAATTACGAGTACAACAACGTACTCAACTACCTTCAGCAGTACGGCTACACCGCGGCTGACCTTGCCGGTTTCGATGCCAATGCACACGTTCTCTCGCTGACGGTGAACCCGATCATCAACTTCTCTGACCCGCGCAGCAAGATGGGCGCATACGTCACCGGCGGCGGCGGCTGGTATCGCAAGAGCACCAACTTCACCCTGCCCGCAGCACAGACAGGCTGCAATTACTACTA